>JANXYJ010000083.1 GCA_025350105.1 Terriglobia bacterium
GCGGTTGATTGCGCGAGCGGATCTGATCGCGGTCGATTCCATCGAAGTATCGAAAGTGGAAGCCGGCGATCTGATTTTAGCGCCGGTCGATTGGAACGACCGCCGGATTGTGGAACTCGCGAAGATCGACGAACGCCCGGCGGGAGCGCCGATTACTATTTTTAAGTCGAATGGTTTGGGAGTGGAAGACGTCGCCGCAGCGGCTTATGTTTATGAGCAGTTGAAGTGAAGATCGCGCTTAGTTGCTGCGCCGCTCGGCCTCATCGAGATATTCCTCAAACGACGTGACTTCTTTCACAATATTCAGGAACCCGTGGTTACGAAATTCCTGTGCAATTGTTTCCGTGTCCTGCCGGCAGCATACATATAGGCGCGCGTCACGGTTCGCGCGTTGAAATAACAAATCTCTAGCGCGCTCGTCGGTGAGAGGCAAGCTGTAGCCAATAATCGCTATTTCCTCAGCGACTCTCAAGCCGATCTCCGCTTTTCTCCACAGATCCTCCCAAAATGGCTTCCATTCTTGCCCAGAGGTTGACGAAAGGGAAAACTTTTTGCCGAATGCTGGCATTATCATCACTGGCAGAACTGCTGCTTGGGTCAGCCCCGCACAATTTGGATCGACAAAGGCTGGATATCCTAAGTATTCCAAATCGGGTCTAAAATACAGCACAGGACGATCTCCAAGCGATTGAGAACCGCCCACAAAGAAACCGCTCCGGCCTTCAAAGAGCAAGGCGCGCCAATTGGTGCTTCCATGGAGCTTCAAAACGCCCACTTTTGAAGCGTTCGGCTTACCGACCCAAAAGCCGTAACCAGTACTGACATCCCATTTACCAGCTACGCGAAGCGCTCGCTCGATTGCGAGATCATAATTTAGCGTGACAGCGACATCGTCATCTTGAAGTAGTTTGGCTAACCTATCGTAAAGCGGAGTAGGAGCCATCCGGATCGAGTCGAAATAGCGCAGAAGAGCTTCGATTAATGATGATAAAACGTAAGGCCGAGATGCTCCTAACCTCTCAAAATTGCACCCCTGCCCTATCGGCATTAAATCGGTCAGGATCGTTTGAAAGTCATCCAAGGACCCGTAAATTTTGGTAAGCTGATTCACGCCCCAGTGATGCTCGAAATCGGCAGGACGGGTATCGACCCAATTTTTCAAACTACTTCCAAGTTTGGCAGCGAGCGGATAGCCCGCATGAACGGAAGCACCTGCGCCGAGTACAATAACGCGTCGTGGCAATTCTGGAACCCTCAACACGGGTAGCTACTTCAACGCCGGGATCACATCCACACCCATATACGGCCGCAACGCTTCGGGCACCACCACGCTGCCATCGGCTTGCTGATAGTTTTCGATGATTGCGAGCCAGGTCCGCCCAACGGCAAGTCCGCTGCCGTTCAGCGTATGCACGAAATCCGATTTGCCGGCGCCCTTGGAGCGAATGCTCGCCCGGCGGGCCTGGAACGCCTCGAAGTTCGAGCAGGACGAAATCTCTTTATACGCATTCAAGCCCGGGAGCCAGACTTCGATGTCATAAGTCTTGGCCGAACTTGCGCCCATATCGCCGGTGCATAACGCGACGGTCCGATAGGGCAGGCCCAGGCGTTGCAGAATGTCTTCCGCATCCGCGGTGAGGGCCTCTAATTCTTGATAACTGCCTTCGGGCTTTGAGAATTTCACTAATTCCACTTTTTGGAACTGATGCTGGCGGATGATGCCGCGCACATCGCGCCCGTACGACCCCGCTTCGCTGCGGAAACACGGTGAATAGGCGCAGTATTTCAGCGGGAGTTTCTCGAAATCCAAAACTTCATCGCGATACAGATTGGTCACGGGGACTTCAGCTGTCGGAATCAAATAGTAATCGGTGCCCTGAATCTTGAACAGGTCCTCTTCAAACTTGGGCAACTGGCCTGTGCCGTAAAAGCTGTCTTTATTGGCCATGAACGGAGGCAGCACTTCGGTATAGCCGTGATGCTGCGTGTGCACATCCAACATGAAACTGATCAGCGACCGTTCGAGCTTGGCTCCGAGCCCCATGTAAACAGCGAAGCGTGCACCCGTGATTTTCGCCGCGCGGTCGAAGTCTAAGATGCCCAGCTCCGGGCCTAAGTCCCAATGCGCTTTCGGTGCGAACGCAAACTGAGGCGGCGTGCCCCAGCGGCGGACTTCGACATTATCATCCGCGCTTTTTCCAGTCGGCACAGATTCGTGCGGTGTGTTGGGAACGCCCGCCATCATTGCCCGATATTCGTCGTCTAGGGATGACGCCTGGGTATCCAGTGCCGCGGCGCGATCGCGCATCGCCCCTAGCTTCGCCTGTAATTCAGTCGTGTCCTGCCCGGCCTTTTTAAACTTGCCCAATTCCTGCGATTCCGCCTTTTGCTGCGCTTTGGTCTGTTCGGATTCGGTCATGGCCGCGCGGCGCTCGGCATCCAATTTGCGGAACGCTTCGACGTCGAGTTTGTAGCCGCGGTCGGCCAGACGAGCGGAAATGGCATCCATGTTCTGGCGGAAGAATGTGAGATCGTACATAAATTAAACGGGGGACGGCCACTTATTTACGCGTTTCGCGTGGCGTCCCCCTTGCTCCTGATGTATCTTATGACGCTCCCTTACGGTCGCGGCTTGGTGCTGGTTGTGATGTTATCGCTCCGCGATCGCTACCCACTTCTGTCCCACCTCAGGGCCAAGGTACTCGGCGCGCGGGCGGATCAGGCGGTTGTTCTTGTATTGTTCCAGCACATGGGCGGTCCAGCCGGACATGCGGCTGACGGCGAAGATCGGGGTGAAGAGATCGATGGGAATGCCCAGCGAATAATAGGCCGAGGCTGAATAGAAATCTACGTTAGCGTTCAGGCCCTTGTTCTCTTTAATGTAGGTTTCGATTTTGGTCGAAATCTCATATAACAGCTGATGGCCGGTGCGTTCGCCCAGGTCCTTAGCCATGCCCTTCAGGCTGGCTGCGCGCGGGTCCGTGGTGTGATAGACGCGATGGCCGAAACCAGGGATTTTTACTTTATTGGCCAATTTATCTTTAATCATGGCCAGGGCTTCGTCAACAGACTTCACTTCCAAAAGCAGCTTAATCACTTCTTCATTCGCTCCGCCGTGGAGCGGGCCGCGCAACGCGCCAATGCCGCTGGTGATGGCGGAGTAAATATCGGAAAGTGTGGCGGCAGTCACACGGGCGGCAAACGTGGAGGCGTTCAGTTCATGCTCAGCATGTAGAGTCAGCGCGATGTCAAAAGTCTTCTCCATCACGTCGTCAGGTTTTTTGCCGGTAAGCGTATATAAGAAGTTGCCGGCAAAACTTTGTTTCGGATCGCCCGCAACAACTTTATGGCCGTTCCGCAAGCGGTCGAAGCTGGTGACAATGGTGGTGGTCTGCGCCATCAGCTTCACAGCCTTTAGCGCGTTGGCCTCGGGCGACATGTCGTTCGCCTGCGGGTCGTAAATCGCCAGCATCGACACGGCGGTGCGCAGCACGTGCATCGGCGATGAACCCTTCGGCAGGCCCGCCAAAAACGCTTCCACCGGAGCCGGAATTTCGCGATGGGCCACCAGGGCAGCCTGCAACGAATCCAGTTCGGATTGTTTCGGCAAACGGCCGTTCCACAGCAGGAAAATGACTTCCTCAAACGTTGCGTTCTGCGCCAACGTCTCAATCCGAAAGCCCTGATAGCTAAGGAGGCCCGCGTCTCCGTCGATATAGCAGAGCCGCGATTCGGTCGCGACAATTCCTTCTAAACCCGCACCTGTGCCAGCCATGATTCTCCTTTTAAAACCGTTCTTCCTGAGGTGTTCGCTCGTCGTATCCGGGCGCCGGAATCTATCTCAAGCGGAAACATTATTTTAGCACTGCGCGTGGATAGGATAACAGAGCCGTTCGGCAAGTCCCGCTTGGCCCTGCTCTTCTGGGAGCCAATTTTAACAGTGCCACCGCTGCTTCATTTCCGGGTATTGCATTTTTTTTGCGCGGCCGCGGAGCCGCCGCTGTTACAATAAGAACTTGTGTCAAACATTATTGTTCTCGGTGCACAGTGGGGCGACGAAGGCAAGGGCAAAGTCGTCGATTTATTCGCGGAGCGTTTCGACATTGTGGCCCGCTATCAGGGCGGCCACAACGCAGGCCACACGGTTTACATTGGAGAGAAAAAATTTGTCCTGAAACTGATTCCCAGCGGCATTCTGCGGCCCGCCGTTCAGGCCGTGATCGGCAACGGCGTGGTGGTGGACCTTGCCGCGTTGATTGAAGAAATGACCATGCTGGAGGCCACCGGCATCAACGTGAAGAAGCACCTGCGCATCAGCAATCGCGCTCACGTGATTTTTCCGTTTCATCGCTTAGTGGAAAAGATGTCGGAGGCGCGCGAAAACCGCATTCCCATCGGCACAACCTCGCGCGGCATTGGACCTTGCTACGAAGACAAGATCGGCCGCCGCGGAATCCGTGTGGCCGACTTGTACGACCGCGAAAGTTTTCGCAATCTCTACGACACGCTGGCCGAAGACAAAAAGACTTTGGCCGCAACCTTCAATCTGCATGACACGATTGACTACGCCAAAATCCGCAAACAGCATTTGGAATACGCCGAGATAATTCGTCCTTTGGTATGCGATACGGCCGCCCTGCTGGCGAATGCCATGAAACAGGGCAAGCGTATTTTGTTTGAAGGCGCGCAGGGCACCATGTTGGATGTAGACCACGGAACCTACCCGTTTGTGACGTCCTCCAGCGCGGCTGCCGGTGGCGCATCCATTGGTACCGGCGTTCCACCCACGAAAATCGACGGCATCATTGGCGTTTCGAAGGCCTATATCACGCGCGTCGGCTCCGGCCCTTTCCCAACCGAAAGTCTGGATGGCGGCGGCGAAATGCTGCGCAAAGAGGGCAACGAATTTGGGGCGGTAACCGGCCGTCCGCGGCGCTGCGGTTGGTTCGACGTGCCCCTGCTGCGCTATACCGCGATGGTGAACGGCTTCGATACGCTGCTGATCACCAAACTGGACGTGCTGGATCACTTGGCCGAGATTCCGGTATGTGTGGGATACAAAATCAACGGCAAGCTGGTGAAGGAAATGCCGGCCACGTATCTGTCGATGGAAGCAGTGAAGCCGGTCTATAAGAAACTGCCCGGCTGGAAAACCTCCACGCGAGGCACAACCAGCTACAAGGCTCTGCCGGAACGCGCCCGCGCTTATCTGAAATTTCTGGAAGACCAAACGGAAGTGGAAGTGGGCGGCGTCTCCACTGGACCTGAGCGCAATGAAACCATCATCCGTGCGGGCAGCAAGCTGAAAAGGCTGGTGGGCTAGCGGCGCCAGTTCGCGATTCAACTATCGCATTTGCTCCCGCAGAAACGGCTCAACGGCAGACAGCGCCAGCAAATTCCCCGGACCGAAATACACCGCATCAAACGCGTGCTCGGCCCAGGGAATTTCGACCAGGTATGCCTGATTGCCCGCCGCCTTCAGCTTCCGAAACAGTGCGCGGGCGAACCCAGGTTTCACGATGTGATCGCGCGCACCTTGCAGCAGGAGCGTTGGCGGCTGTTTGCGATCCGCATAGGTGATGGGCGACGCCACACGGTATTTTTCGGGAACTTGGGTTGGCGGTCCACCCAGATACGTCTCCAAGATGGACCGCGCGTCCAACGGATCCGGTGAAGGCAGGTCCACGTAACCAAGCGCCAGATCCACGGGCGGATAAAAACCAATCACCGCCTTGATGGGAACTGCGGTTTGCGTATAAGCCGCAAGCAGCGCCAACTGCCCGCCGGCCGAGCGTCCGCACAACGCGATACGAGTAGGGTCGACGCCGTATTGTTTCGCGTTGCCGTGAATAAACGTGATCGCCGCGTTGACGTCGTCGATTTGCGCAGGAAATTGCGCCGTGGGTGCGTGCCGGTAGTCAATTGCGAACACAGCGTAGCCCCTTGCGGCCATGTAGTTAGCAAAGTTGCTGTCGTCAGTAGGTTCGCCGCGCTGCCACGCGCCGCCGTAAAGATCGATCAGGATGGGCTTCGGTCCAGGCGCAGCGGTGCTGTAGAGCCGGATGTTCAGCGGTAAAATCTGCGGCTGCAGCTTAACTATTTTCACGCCCTTTAGCGATGCCAGGAAAATACTGCCCGGCGCCACGCCCAACTGCCGCTGAATACTGCGCTGCACCACCCCGATTTGCGATACCGGCCACAGCGCCGCCACCAGTGCAATCGCGAAAATCGGAATGGCGGGGCGCAATGCCCACGCCGCCACCAGTAAGCCGTAGACATTGAAGATCACCAGCCACGGCGAGAGCTCCGGCGCAGCCACGGTGAAAGGCAATAAAGCCCGCGTCGGCGCCGGAACGATGATCGCCACCGCGCCGAGTGTCGCAACCAACGCCAGTATGATGACGAAAATCTTCACGGCTTCTTTGCGCCCGAAAAACTGGCGATACCGCTCTGCGCGTCTGGCGTGCCCCGTGCAATCACGTTCATCTGCACCCCCGCTTCCAGCGCTTTTTCCAGCGTCATGCCCTCGGTGTGATTCAGCAGCACTTTGGTAAGACTGAGGGCGCTTCCCGATTTCTGCGCCAACTTGCTCGCGAATTCTTCGGCCCGTGCGGCGAATTCCTCGTCCGCAAAAACGTGATTGATCAACCCCAGTCTGCAGGCTTCATCCGCGGGAATCGCATCGCCCGAAACCAAATATTCAAACGTGCGTTTTTCGCTGACGCTGCGCCGCAACAAGGCGGCCACCATGGCTGGTACAAAACCGAAATTCACTTCCGGATAACCGATGGAGGCCGATTGCGCCGCCAAAATCAGATCGCTGGCGGAGGCAATGCCAGCTCCACCTCCCAACGCCCGCCCGTGGATGGCCGCAATCACCGGGCAGCGATGATGACGGATCGCCAGCAACAGATCGCGAATTTGGCGTGCGGTATTCAAGTGATCCGCAGCGGTTGGGTTTGCCTGCGAAACGTGTAGGTCCATCCCTGCGCAAAAGTCTTTGCCAGCGCCCGTAAGCAGCACCACATGCACCGAATCGTCGGAAGCGGCGCGGTCGAGCGCCTGGCGCAGGGCCGCGATCAAATCGGCATTCAGCGCGTTGCGCTTTTCCGGCCGGTTCAGCGTCAGGCGGGCCAGATGATCTTGCGCTTGGTAGAGAATCGGATCCACGCTTGTCATTGTAGTATCCGCGTAATGACCACTACTCCGACCACACCGCCATCTCGTTGCCTACCGGATCGACAAAGTGAAATCGCCAGCCGCCTGGAAAAGAAAAGATCTCTCGCGTGATGCTTCCGCCACTCTCGCGGACCGAACGTAGCATCGCTTCCAGGTCGGCGGCATAAATCACGATGAGTGGTTTGTCGGCGCGATCCGCCGCGGCTTGAAAGCCGCCGTTTATGCGTCCGTCTTCAAAGGCAGTGTAGGTTGGGCCGTAATCGGTAAACTTCCAGCCAAACACGGAAGCATAGAATTGTTTGGCGGCTTCGGCGCTAGTGGCGGGCAGTTCGATGTAGTCAATCCGGCGGTCATTTGGGTTCATAGGTCCATTGTGCCAATTAATTTTCACCGCCAAGGGTGCGATAATCACCCCCATGCGCTGGATTGTGCTGGCCATGCTGCTGGCAGTCACATCGATCAACTATCTGGACCGCCTGATGCTCAGCGTACTCGCCCCCATACTGCGCGAGTCCTTGCATTTCAGCGACAGCCTTTACGGCAACATTTCCGGCGTTTTTCAGATTTGCTATGCGGTTGGTTTCCTGTTTATGGGCCGCCTGCTCGATCGCTATGGAACCAAAAAAGGACTGGCGATCGCCGCTGCCGTTTGGTCCCTCGCGTCGGCCATGCATGCTTCCGTCACCAGTGCCGCGCAGTTTGGCGCCTGGCGCGGGTTGTTGGGATTTTCCGAAGGCGCAAACTTCCCCGCCTGCACCAAAGCGGTGGCCGAATGGTTTCCCGAAGAGGAGCGCGCCTTGGCCACCGGCATTTTCAACGCGGGCGTGAATTTGGCCAGCGTTGTGGGGCCGCCCATGTTCGTCGCGCTCACCGCCCACTTCGGCTGGCGCGCCTGTTTTCTCAGCGTCTCACTCGCCGGCTTTATTTGGGTCGCGGTGTGGCTGGCTAAATACAAAACACCAACACAAACGTTGTCAACAACAAATGCACCAACAAAAACGCTCACCACCCGCGAAGCTTTGCGCTTCCGCCAAACCTGGGGATTCATGCTGGGCAAAGCCCTGGTGGACCCGTCCTTCTTTTTTCTGCTGTTTTGGCTGCCGCTGTATTTTCATGACGTGATGCATCTGCAAATGGCGCAAATCGGCTGGGCGCTGCCCTTCATCTATTTCATGTCCGGCGTCGGCAGCATCACCGTGGGCTGGCTCTCCGGCTTTCTGCTTCGCCGCGGTTGGTCCCGCCGCCGTTCGCGCATCACATCGATTCTTCTTTGCGCCATCATCGTACCCATCGCCATTTGGAATGCGCTGGGCGGCAGCGTGACGCATACCGTGATCTGGTTCAGCTTGGCCGCTTTCGCGCACCAGGCCTTCAGTTCCCTTGCCTACACCATGCCCGGCGACGTGTTTCCCTCCAGCGCCGTCGGCACCGTGCAAGGCCTTGGCGGTTTCACCGGCAGCGTGATGAGCGTGATTTTCTCCGCCGTGCTCCCCGGCTATCTGATTCCCGTCTTCGGCTACACGCCGCTACTCATTACGTTCAGCTTCGGGTATCTTGCCGCCGTGTTCGTCTACAGCCGGACGTATGGCGATTTCCAGCGCGTGGAGTTGGGAACAAATGAATTTGCTCCAGCCATTGTTCTTCAGTAGCCTCGAATAACATGGCAATTGAAATCTCCGCTGGGATCAGTGCACTGAAGAGTGCGGCTGATCACAATTCAAACCCTACTCCGCCACCCGCCATGGCGAATGATTCGTCCAGGTCTTCAGCGCATCCTTGGCCCACTGCACATTCTTATCCGCGTGACACGAATTGCACGCGTTGGGAATCTTGTACATCTCAGTGGCCGACGGCGGAATGAATTTGAAGGTGTGACTGCGTACGTTCACATCGGCAATGGTCTGTGCAATCGCAGGCATATGGCAGGCCACGCACTCGCTCCCTTTCGATCCAGCCTGATGATGCGTATGCGCTTCCATACTAACGGCGCGCGGCCCGTTCGGCGAATTCGGTCCATGACAATTCAGGCACATCACGTTTGTGGGCTTCAGCAGATCCGCGCTATTGGCCGTCCCGTGAACGTCGTGACAACTGAAACATGTCACCCCGTGCGTGTACATCTGACTGGTGACGAAATCGTTGCCCTGCATGCGGTTCTTGTGCGCCGTGCCGTCGGCGAAATGGGTGAAGCTGGTCTCGCCCAGCTTATGCTCTTCAAGTTTCCAGAAGTCTTTCAAATCCAGTCCCGGCCGATAGCCCACCGGCCAGTCGTAATACTTTCCGGTACTCGCCTGCGGATTTACCAGCGGTTGTCCCTGCGAATGGCACTGAATGCAAACATCGTTGGCGCGCACGAAATCCACCCGCGCGGGGTTGACGATATTGCTGCGTGCCGGAGCCTTCGCATGTGCTCCGCCCGGCCCATGGCATTTTTCGCAGCCCACGTTCCACTCCGTCACCGTCTTGGTTTGGATGTTGTAATTCACCGAATGGCAGCCGTCGCAGAGCGGCCCCGTGGGGCGGTCCGAATTCGCCGTACCGTAGAATTTGGTCCACCAGTCGGTTCCCACGGCGGTATTGTAGGGCCGCCACATCTGATGCGTCACATCCCACTGCGCGCCCAAGGGAAAATATTCGTCACCCACTTTTTGAAAGTAGCGCTGCTTCCATTTGCTGCCGTAGGTGAAGGCGATATCTTCTTTCTTGAACGTCACCAGCGGATTGGGCTTGGTCAGGTCCGGCAAAATCGCCTCCGGATGAACCTTCGGATCCTGCACCACATTGGCCATGCGCGTTTTGGACCAACGATTGAAGACTTCCGCGTGACAAGTCTTGCAGGTCTGCGAAC
>JANXYJ010000094.1 GCA_025350105.1 Terriglobia bacterium
TCCGCTCCGCCCTAACCGCTCACCTGCGGCTAGCAGGGCTCCGCTACGGCCGGCACCACCGAAAACCCTGGCGGGCTAAGAACATACGAAGGGACACTTCTAATGCACCAGGATAGGGGACATTTCTAAAAACCGTTGACAACTTGCCAAGCCTGCATTGGCAATCGATTCTACTTGGTTTATACTGGTGCCACATTGGCGGCGTGTTATCGCTTCCAGTGAATCCAAGTGACTGTTGAGGACACTGAATATGCACATGCTATTGCAGGCTCTTTTCGGGCTGATTGTAGGAATTGTCGCCAACTTCCTTTTACCCGGAAACAATCCGAACGGCCTGATTATTACGGCCATCATCGGTATGATTGGCGGCTGGCTAGGCGGGCAAATCGGGAAGTGGCTTGGTTGGTATAAAGATGGCAGCGCAGCGGGCTTCGGCCTTTCGGTGGTGGGTGCGATGATCGTTTCGCTGATCGCTCGCAAGTTGCTATAGCGCGAATTTCCACACAGGAGCAAAATTATGGGACTTAGCGGAATCATTGGCAGTCTTTTGCAGCAATACGCGGGCGGCAACGCGACGGCGTCCGAGGCCACGAATCAGCATTTCGATCAAGTGGCGCAGCACGTAGACGCGGGCACGCTTTCCTCCGGCATCAGCGCGATGATGAGGTCGCCGCAGACGCCGGACTTCGGCTCCATGGTCGGCCAACTCTTTGGCAATGGTAACGGCGATCAAAAAGCCAGCATGTTGAACACGCTGCTGGCTGGCGCTGGACCTGGCGTGCTGGGCTCATTATCATCGCTGATTCCTGGCCTCGCCGGCGGCGGAACGATTACACCGCAACAGGCCCAGGCGATTCCCGCCGACGCCGTCACCAAAATCGCGGCGCAAGCGGAGTCGCACGATCCATCGATCATCGATCGGATGAGTGCGGTTTACGCCGCGCATCCGGGTTTGGTGCAAACGCTGGGTACGGGTGCGATGATGCTGGCGCTGCACGAAATCGGCAAAAGCTTCCAGAAAACCTAAACTTTTTGTGGCTGAGGCTGGCTTAGCCACAACCAAAGACACACGCCAATCAGCGGCACCAGTGCGACGAACCAGAAGATCAGATCGAAGCGCTGCTGATCGAACCAGCGGCCCATTAACGGCATAATTACCGCCGACTCGGCGGCCCATGCGCCGGAGGCAACACCCGCGACGCTGGCAGTGAGCGAGCCGTCTTTATTGTCAGAATAGGCGCGTGCGCCCGTGCGCAAACCTAGCATCTGAAAGCCGCCTGTGATAAACATGCACCAGAAGAAAAGCGCCAGCACCGCGGCGGTGGATGTGAATAACCCAGTGAAGCCGAACGGAATGGCCAGCAATGCCAAGAGAAAAAAGAAAAAGACAGGCCGGTCTTTTTGCGCGGCATTTTCTTTGGCAGCGCTGCGATCGAAGGCCCAGCCCCATACGAAGTAGCCGATTTCCCAGCCTAATGGTGGGATCCACAAGACTTTGCCCAACTCCGCTTGCGAAAAATGCAGGACTCTGTTGAGGTACAGCGGACTTAAGTACAGCACTGGACTGATTGCCACCGATCCTAACGAATAACTGGCAATCAAAGCCCAGAACCTTCGTTCAAACGGATTCAGGGAGCGTGGCTTCTTAGGACGCGTGGCCGGTGTCGGCAAGTACGGCGGCCGCGCCACGAACCACCACAACGCGAACCACAGCAGGCCCAGTGCGCCGGTAATCAGAAAAGCGGATCGCCAGCCGAACACCGCTGCCACAGGCACCACGATCACCGGAGCGATGATTGCGCCCAGCGACCCGCCGCTGTATGCGATGGCGGTCCCTCGTGCTTGACGGTCCGGCGGCAGCGAATCCACGGCGGTGCGCAGCCCGCCCGGGAAGGTTGCGCCTTCACCCAGGCCCAACATCGCGCGCGCCGCAGCGAAGCCCCCAAAACCGCGCATCCAGGCATGCGAGGCGCTGGCGATACTCCATATCGTCACCGCTGAAAGCATGCCGATGCGTAGGCCAAGGTAATCGATCAGCGCGCCCCACAGCGGATTCGCGAACATATACGCGATCGAAAACGCCGAGACAATTTCGCCGTAGTTCTGCGCGCTGAGGTGCGTGTCTTTCAGAATTGTAGGCGACAGCACCGCCAGGATCTGGCGGTCCATATACGATAGCCAGGAGCACGCCATCATCGCGCCGCTGGCCACCCACATGCGCCAGCCGGGAGCGATCGGGTTGCTGATTTGCGCCGGTGCACCGCCTGTAAGAACACCCATTCCGGCCAATGCTAACACACAGCGATATGATAAGCGGAGGCATTTATGACCCACTCTTGCAAACTGTATCGGCTCCTGCTCTGCTGCCTCCCGGTGGCTCTATTTGGGCAATCGCTACTTAAGCAACCCCTGGACGGCGTGATCGACATCCACGCGCACAGCAGTCCCGACAGCACGCCACGTTCGATTGATGCGCTGGATCTGGCGAAGCTAGCCAAGCAGCGCGGCATGCGTGGCCTGGTGTTGAAGAATCACTATGAATCCACCGCCGCGCTGGCGTACGTAGTCAGCCAGGCCGTTCCAGGCATTGAGATTTTCGGCGGTATTGATCTCAACCGATCAGTTGGCGGCGTCAATACCTCGGCGGTGGAACGCATGGCCATGATGAAGGGCGGCCTGGGCCGTATTGTCTGGATGCCCACTTTCGATTCGGAAAATCAGGTGAAGTATTCCAAAGAGAACCGGCCATTTGTTTCCGTCTCAAGGAATGGAGCTTTATTGCCCGAAGTGCGCGACGTGATTGCGCTGGTGGTCAAAAACAATTTAACCTTGGAGACCGGCCATTCCTCAGCCGAAGAAGGTCTGCTGATTGTGAAGGAAGCCAAGCGGCAGGGCGTTCAGCACATCGTGGTCACGCACGCCATGGCTCCGCCGGTGAACATGAGTATCCCTCAAATGAAAGAAGCCGCGGCGAACGGTGCTTTCATTGAATTTGTTTATGGAAATTTGATCGGCAAAACCCCGGCCTATACGCCTGCCGAGTTTGCGGCGGCGATCAAAGCAGTCGGCCCGGCGTCATGCATTTTGTCGAGTGACTTGGGCCAGGTGGGCAATCCCCTACACCCCGACGGACTAGCCGCGTTCTTTAGCTTGATGCGCAAGGAGGGCATTTCGCAAGTGGACATCGATCGGATGGCGAAAGCCAACCCGGCGGAAGCGCTGGGACTGAAATAGAGAAGCGATGGCAAAAAAGGTACACTGAAAATAATGCCTAAACAATACTCCCAACCGCCCGCGATGACCATTGATCCAAACAAGAAATACACCGCCACCTTCACCACCTCGCGGGGCGAAATTGTCTGCGAGCTGTTTGCCAAGGAAGCTCCCAAAACCGTCAACAATTTTGTGTTCCTGGCCAACGAAAAATTCTACGACGGGACGAATTTTCACCGCGTGATTGCGGACTTCATGATTCAGGGCGGATGCCCGGAAGGTAGCGGCCGGGGCGGTCCGGGTTATCGCTTTGAAGACGAATTCAAAGGTAATCCGCACAAACATCAAGTGGGTTCTCTGTCCATGGCCAATGCGGGACCGGGCACCAATGGCAGCCAGTTCTTCATCACTCACGTTGTAACCGGTCATCTGGATGGCAAACATACGGTGTTCGGAAAAGTTCTAAAGGGCCAGGACATCGTCGATGCGACTAAACAGGGCGATCAACTAAAGAGCGTGGTCATCAGCGAGGCGTAATGGGTATGCGGACGGTTCTGGTAACCGGCGCCACCGGAACGGTGGGCTCACAAGTTGTCGAGGCGCTTTCAAGGGAACCAAATGTGCGCGTGCGCATCGGTGTGCGCGCACCTGAAAAGAATTCCGTCGCTGGGGTCGAGGCCGTGCATTTTTCTTATGCTGACGACGCCTCCATGTCGGCCGCCTGCGCTGGAACGGACTCAGTCTTCTGGGTTACGCCCGCCATGCCCGGCATGGCTGCGGTCGCCCAGGGGTTTCTTGCGGCCGCCAAATCCGCGGGCGCTGGCCATCTAGTGAAGCTGTCCGTGGCCACCATGGCGGATCCGCGGCCCATGACGATCGCCCAATGGCACAACGAAATGGAAGCGGCAATGCGCGCAAGCGGCATTCCGTGGACTTCGTTGCGCCCCAACGGCTTTATGCAGAACTTTTTGAATAACTCCGCGCCCCAGCCTGATGGGGGAATTTACTTGCCGATGGGCAACGGCGCGGCCTCGTATATTAATGTTCGGGACATTGCCGCTGTCGCGGTAAAAACGTTGACGGAAAACGGTCACGAAGGAAAGATTTACGACCTTAGCGGTCCTGAAGCCTTAACTGGTTCGCAAGTCGCGCAGGCGATTGCCGCAGCCACTGGTAGAAGCATTCGTTACGTGGATGTTCCGGAAGCCGCGGCGCGTCAAGCTATGCTCGGTGCCAATATGCCGGAGTGGATGGTGGACATGATTCTGGACATTCAGGCCCATACGCGCAGGGGTGAAAGCGCGCAGATCACTGATCACGTCCAAAAAGTAACCGGCAAACCGCCGCGGACATTCGCCCAGTTTGCCCTTGATCACGCCGATCATTGGAAATAGATCATTGGAAATAGACCAATGGAAATAAACCAGGGGAAATAGCCAGGGGAAATAGGCCGGGGAAAATCTGGCGCTGCGCCAACGAAGCGCAGTCGCCTTATGAAGCGATCGGTTGGCCCGGTGCCGCGTAGAACCCTTGCTGGGTGCGATCCAGCGGAATGATCATCCATGCGACAAGATACGCCAGCAGTCCCAGTCCGCCGCTCATTATGATGAAGGCGACGTACAGTAACCGCACCACGGTGGGGTCTGCCGCAAAGTATTCGGCCAATCCGCCGCAGATTCCAGCCAGCATCTTGTGATTCAATGACCGGTACAGGCGCCTGGGCGGTCCAAAATTGGCTCCCGAGTTGGGCGGCGCATAATGCGCCTGAAAATTCTGCTGACGGCCCAGCGGCGTCGGCTGCCCGCATTGCGAGCAAAAATTGGCGGTATCAGTAATCTGGGTGCCACAACTCGTGCAAAACATACGGTCCCCCTTGGTTCAGCAAGGGCCCAAGAAACAGCCCCAAACTGTGGATTCAGAAAGAGATACGTAGGCCGCGGGAAAAAGTTCCCGGAAACTTAGCCGCAGTTTGACCCCTCAAGACTAAAGTGAATGCACGCTTTTGCCGATAGGCAGGGGATGTTGGGGAGTCGCAAGTGGCAGCGGCCGTCGTTTAAGTCGTCGAATCGGAATACCCATCTGGCTACCAATGGGTCGGGCTTAAACCCTACGGAGGACCAGTCCTCTGGATCGCCGTCTGGGCGTGGGGCCGAACCCCAGCCGGGACAATCTGCGAACCCGCCGCAGCCAACCGTCCCGGAAATTTTTGTCAATACCAGCTTGATAAACTTGGTGAGCCCGGAGAGAGTCACTCATGCGCCAGACCCTGCCGGAAGTGACGCAGCAGCACCAGCAAATTCGGCTGGCAGCCAACCCCGCTTCAAGATGAGCACCGTAAAGGCGGAGCCGCCGATTTTGCATCGTGTGCGCCAGGCGCAAGCAGCCAGGGAGTCGGCCAAGCCCACCGTTCCGCCTGCGCCCGCGGCACCGCCATCACAATCATTCTTGACGACATCCTCCGCCGTGTCCGCACAGGTGAGTGAGCCGGTGCCCCCGCAAAATCCAGCGGCCGACCCTGTGGTCCATCCGATTTCGTCAACCCCGCGAGTCACTTCGACAACGCGACCGCTGGCGGGTCTTGCGGCCGGGGATTCGCTATCAGAAAGAAAGGCGGAAGCGGCAAAAGCGGCTGCCCAAGCAACTGCGGAAATGCCTGGGTCCGCGCCTCTGTCCGCTGATTTGCCTGGGAACACGGAGAAACTCACGCAGGCGGATGCAAGGAGCGGTGGCGAAACGGAACCCGACGAAATCGTCCTCGGCCGGCGGCAACTGGCTGGGGTCCTGTTTGTGTTGGTAGCCGCCCTGGTGATTTTTGTTTTTCTCGCTTACATGGCGGGAAAGGGTTCAGCGCGAGAGGCGAACGGGTCAACTTTGGGACCACTTCTGGCGAATCCTTCGCAAACAATGCCGGGGTTGGCACGCCCGGCGCCAGTTGCGGCACCGAATAACTCGACTACGCAAAACCAGGTGGAATTGCCCAAACCCGCGATCAAACCAAGTCCTCCTATTTTCGGTGTGCCGCAACCCGGTGCGCGTTACCTGCGGACGGCTGTAGTCGACAAGGGGGTAGCCATTTTACTAACCCAAGGCTTGCGCGCACATGGGTTGGAAGCCTTTGCAACCCCTGGGTCCGTGCCCCGAACCTTCCGCGTTTTGATTGGCCCGTTGGTGGATCAAACCGCGTTCCTAAAAGCCAAGGACACAGCGGACGATCTAGATTTGCCTACTACGTTGCACAAGTAAATACGCGTCAGCCCCCGGCGGCTCGACGAGAAACCTCACAACGGGGAATCGGTGCCGTCGCTGATCTGCGAAGCGGATTGGAAATTCGATCCGGGTGGCGTGCTCACTTTTGGATTGCGGCTATTTGGAACGGCGGCGGCCATGGTGCCGGCGACCAGTGATGGAATCGCGCAGAATAGTTTGATTGTGGGGACGTCGCGGTTTCGAAGGATTGCTGCGAAGGATCAACTCGAACAATCGGTATGGGATCGAAGGTGGCCGAGGGTTCCGGCGCAGATGCCGCCAATGCAGCGCCTTGTAGGGGACTCGGAAAGTGCGCAATGTTTGCGCATTCATTTCCTGATGCCGACAGCCTACAAGCCTCGAGGAGAAAAGCAGCCGACGTTTGACGCGAAGGCGCTGGCAGCGGGATCTTGGGATCACAGTATTGGCCGAGCAAAGGAGATGGTGCAAGCGTGCTCGGTTCGGGGGAAGCCGCTGCCGTGGGTGGAGGCGCCGCAGGTCCGGGCGGAGTTGGTGGGTCACCGGTTATTTCACTATGAGGTGCCCAGGCATCGCTATCGGCAAGACAAGTGGATCGACTTCGACGGGGCAGTGGGGTATTTGGAATTGGAGGGCGATTTCTCAGCAGTGATGCCATGGGCGCGAGCGGCGGAGGTGCTGCACTTTGGAGAGCGGTCGACCGCAGGGTTGGGGAAGGTGCGGGTGGTGGTGCTGGATTAGACAAATTGGCCGGGGCGAAACGCAGGATCG
>JANXYJ010000143.1 GCA_025350105.1 Terriglobia bacterium
ATGTCGCGGCCTTCCACGTTGCCGATAAAGTGAATGGGCAGGCCTTTAAGAAGCGGCGTTACGGCCTTGGTAAGTTCGTTGCCCTTGTGCTCCTCCTCACCGATGGAGAGAAGGCCAACGCGAGGCACGTCGCGATGAAAAATGGTGCGCGAATAGATTTCGCCCATCACGGCGAATTGCGCCAGCATGACAGAGGAAGAATCCACGTTCGCGCCGATATCGATAATGACCACTGGATTGCCGGTGACGGTGGGGAAACCCTGCGCCAAGGCGGGGCGCTGGACGCCGCGGATCATGCCTTGGATCATTTTGGCCGTGGCCATCACGGCACCGGTGTTGCCGGCGGACACGAATCCGTCGGCTTCGCCGTCACGCACCAGACGGGCGCAAACGTGGATGGAGGAATCCTTTTTGGCCCGGACGGCTTTGGCAGCCGAGTCGTCCATGGTAATCACTTCCGAGGCGTGACGGATTTCGATGGGTAAATCCGTTGCCGCGGAGTGTTTGGCCAGTTCCGCGCGAACTACCTCTTCCTGGCCCACCAAAAGAACCCGCAGGCCCAATTCACCCGCAGCCCGAACGGCACCTTCGACTTCCGCCGAGGGAGCGTTATCGCCGCCCATGGCGTCAACCGCTATCGTCAACATGTGTTACGGTTCAGTCTTTGCCGGGACCTACGCCTCGACCACTTCCACGACCTCGCGGCCCTTATACTTGCCGCAGCGCGCGCAAACGCGGTGAGGCAGTTTTGGTTCGTGGCAACTGGGGCACTCGGCTAAGATCGAGGGCGTGAGGGAATCGTGAGTTCGACGCGCGGATGTGCGGCGCTTGGAGTGACGTCGTTTAGGATTTGGCATTGTTTCTCAATTTCCGTTTCTAATTCGGCCTGGTGCCGTTTTTATTTCAGCGACTTTAACGCCGCCCAGCGATGATCGTTCTGGGCCTGCGCACAGCCGCATTCCTTCAAATTCCGGTTCTGCCCACACTTTGGGCAAATCCCCTTGCAATCTTCCCTGCAAACGCGCTGCATCGGCATGGAAAGCAACACAAACTCGCGGACCACGTCGTTTAATTCCACGCCGTCGTCCTCATAAAAGCCCATTTCAGCTTCGCCGCTATCAATTTCCTTTTCGTCGCCAAAGCCATCGGTAACCGGCCGGTAGAACAACGAAAACTCCTCATCAATCGGCACCGGCGCCGGTTCCAAACAACGGTCGCAATCGGCTTCCATGGTTACCGTGATGTGGCCAGAAACCCGAATCTCTCCGAGAGCGCCCATCACCAGTTTGGCCTCGCCTACAGCCCTTAACGGGCTCTGCTGCCGCAACTTAGCGTCCTGATAGTCGATCGCACCGGGTGCGATGGTCGTATCAAAAAGCTTCGGCCGGACTTCAAGCTCTCGAATATGGAAAAACACAAGCTACTCCCGCCCCCGAAACGCCTCAAATGGACCACGCCGCACATGGGCCGGAAGCTATCAGTATATCAAGATGATAAAGGAGTTGCACGAAAGCGGGTAACTCTGTATTCTGCTGGCCTATGGCCCAGTCCGTTTCTGCCCCGGTTGCAAAGCTATATGGCCCCGAATATAGTGAGGACGGCGTGGCGCGCCCATAGCGTCATTGGATCTCCGAAAGACGGGCTTGTTACATTAGAAAGACATGGTCATTGAAATCGACGGCGTTTCCCTACATTTGGCTCATCCGGATGAATTGGCGATTAACTGGGTGGGGCAGGACGAGGTGATGCGGCAGTTGCTGGCCTCCTGGCTGGTGATTGATGCGCAAGATCTGCCCATGAATCCGCGTTTGCTGGGGAAACCGGGTGTAGGCAAAACAACTTTGGCGTACGCTGCCGCCCAGCGATTAGGGCGCGAGGTGTACATCATGCAAGCCACGGTGGACACGCGGCCGGAAGATCTGCTGGTGACGCCGGTGATTGAAGGCGAAGGACGCTTGCGTTATGTGGCGTCCCCGTTGGTAACTGCCATGTTGCGCGGCGGCATCGTCATTTTGGATGAAGGGAATCGGATGAGCGAAAAGAGTTGGGCCAGTTTGGCTCCGCTGCTGGATAACCGGCGCTATGTGGAATCGATCGTCGCGGGAATCAAGATCAAGGCGCATCCGCTATTTCGCTTGGTGGCGACGATGAATGACGACGCCAGCACGTTCGATTTGCCGGAATATATTCACTCGCGCCTGCAGCCGCAGATCATGATTGATTTCCCGGAGCGCCTGGAGGAATTGGCGATTCTGAAAGAAAATCTGCCCTTCGGCGACGACTACATTTTGAATTATGTAACGGATTTCCTGCAGCAGGCGCATGCGGCGGACGAACGCTACACCGCACGCGACGGCATCAACATTGCGCGCTTTGCGATGAAACTGCAGCACAGCGAACCGGGTGTGGGGCGCGGCGAAATCCTGCGCACCGCCATCACGCAAACGTTGGGCGAAGAAGCATTGCGGTACTCAGTTAAAAACTAGACGTTTTCAAAACAGCGATGTCACTAGAAGCTGAACTCAAGGCCGGGAGCCTGACCCGCGGCAACGTCCAATACTTCCCGGTGGTTCCGGGCAAGATGGAGTTCGCCATCGCGCTGCGTCGGCTGCTATTGGAATCGCGTCCGCAAGTGGTGGCCGTGGAACTGCCGGGTTTTCTGGAGCGGACCTTCGCCAAAGCTCTGGCCCGGTTGCCGGAGATGTCTGCGATTCTATATTTCGATCCGGAGCCGGACCCTTTGGGCAACGACTTGGGCAACGACGGGGGCGAAGGTGCGCGGGCCACATGGGTGCCGGTGGAGCCCTGCGATCCCTTTATTGAGGCACTGCGTACAGCTGATGAAATTGGCGCGCAGGTGATTTTCTTGGAACCCGACACTGCCAATCGTCCGCATCTTCCCGATACGTATCCGGATACGTACGCGATACGCAAAATCGGATTGGAGCGCTACATTGAAGCCTATCGCGTATATCCGCAATACCGGACCGAAGAAGTGACGGCTCACGCCGCTGCCACCGCGTGGAAACTGCAAGGCACGGACCCGGGAGCAAAAGTGATTGCCGTTGTTTCGCTGAACATGCTGGATCCCGTGCTGGATGCGATGGAGATGCCGCAATCGGCACCCGCGCGAGGGAAGAATTACGATCCGCAATTGCTGAATCCGCATCCAGATTGCCTGGCGGAAATTACCGTTGACTATCCATATTTACAGGAGCGCTACGAGTTCTATCGCATTGGGATGGGCGATGAGGTTCAATTGGATCGCCCGAAGGTTCAGCATTTGTTACTACGCGAAGCGGAAGCCGCGTATGAAACATCCACCGGCGAGAAAATGCAGCATTGGCAGCGGCGGACCATGGCTCGCTACACGCGAAATCTGGCTTCTACGTCCGGCGAATTGATAGCCAGCGTTTATGATTTGGCCGTAGCTGCGCGCAGCATTGTCGATGACAATTTTGGCTGGGAAGTCTGGCAGATGGCGAATCGCTATCAGGCCCAACAGGCGGCGTCGAACCTGGAGACGGTGAAATTGAGCGCTGGCGAAATTTGGCTGAATACCAAGAAGCTGCGCATCCGGCGGCGGCTTCCCCGCCCCAAGCAGCGGCTGCGTCCGGCGGGATTGAAGGCTCGCAAGCGCGAAAAGACTCCGGGTGAATGGGCTAAGCAGACCGGCGGCGACGCCATTTGCTCTTATCCGCCAGAGGATTTACTGATTGAAGAATATGGCCGTGCTGTAAAACAAAAAGCGAAGTCCATGTTGTCTGAGGAGCGCGTGCGCGTGGAGCCGTTCACCACATCGATTCTGGATGGAATCGACATTCGCGAGACCATTCGCAATTGGCACCAGCGCAAGATTTACGTTCGTCATGCGGATCGGTTGGCTGGGCAAGTAGGATCGGTGGTCATCATTTTCGACGAGGACCCGGACGACCGCTACCAATACTTGACCACTTGGCTGGGTGAGCATCAGAACGAATCGGACATGGCGTTTTATTCGACGTATCCGTTCGACAATCTGGTGGGTCCGGGCATTGGGCGAGCGGAGTACGGCGGGATTTTGATGACCTTGCCGCCACGGCGCATGTACGATGTTTGGGCCGATCCGGATTACGAGTTTGCGGAATCGAAGGCCGAACGTTTATTAATGGCCGGGCTTGATTATTCAGTAGAGAAGTTCGTGGTGTACGTGGCCGCAAAGCCGCCGCGGTCTATCTTTCGCTCCATCTCTTCGCATCTGGGCCGTAAGATTTTGTACGTGCCCATTGGGGCGCTTTCGCCGACCAAGCTAAAGAAGATGCGCGTGGTGCACGTCTTGGATAGCTATGCAAGGCGCACAGAGGCGAAGGACTATATCTGGTAAAGCCACGATATCTGGTAAGGCCACGCTCAATTTCGCCAAAGTTTTTCCCGGGCGAAATTTCACGGCGTTTGTGGACGAGGGCCGCGCCTTGCGCAGGGCCATCCGTTCAGATTTGATTCGGGTAATGTGGTCAATGGATCGTTCCACGGCTTCCGCCAGCGCGATGCGTTTGTCTATACCGCCGCCAACACGGCGGTGCGCGGTGGTGGAACCGCGGCCGCCGGTTGCGGATCGAATTTCACGCTCACTAACTTCGATACGCCGGGTTCCTGCATGGTCACTCCATAAAGCGCACTCGCGGTTTCCATGGTGCGCTTGGCGTGAGTGATGACGATGAACTGGGTGTCGTCGGACATCTCTTTCACCAGGCGCGTAAGGCGTTGGATATTGGGCTCGTCCAGCGGCGCGTCAACCTCGTCCAAAATACAGAACGGACTGGGCACATGCCGGAAGATGGCCATCAACAGAGCCATCGCTGTGAGACATTTTTCGCCGCCCGAAAGCAAAGCGATGTGCTGTAATTTCTTCCCTGGCGGAGAGGCCAGAATGTCGATGCCGCTTTCGGCCAGGTTGGCTTCGTCCGTCAGGCGCATTTCACCCTGTCCGCCGCCGAAGAGCGTTTTGAACATTTCTTTGAAATGTCCATTGATGGCTTCAAAAGCTTCTTTGAAGCGGCGGCGCGATTCGCCGTCCAGTTCCTGAATCGCCTTTTCGGTATCGCGAATGGAATCGATCAAATCTTGCCGCTGCGTATTCAGGAATTCATAGCGCTGCTGGGCTTCCTGATATTCTTCGAGCGCCTGAGTGTTCACCGGACCCAACGCATCGATACGCGCACGCACTTCCTGATACCGCTGCTCGCTTTCTTCGACGTCGGCAAGGCTGTATTCGCGTAGAGTCGCAGGTATCGCAGGAATCGTTTCGGGCCCGCTTTCGGCTTGCGTAGCACCTTCTGAAGCCGGTTCCACCGAAACCCTTTCACCATCTACTTCAGGTTCTGCGCTTGCCTCTTCAGCTTTTTGAGTAATCGCCTCCCCCGCTGAACTGGCTTGCAGCTGTGCCACCTCGCTGGCAGGGACGCTCAGTTCCTTACGGCTGGTTTCGTCCAGATACTTCAACTCGGATTGCTTGCGCGCCAGTTCGACGTCCAAATGCGAACGGCGCTCCTGGGCTTTTTGAGCGTCAATGCGCAGGGCTTTGAGCGCATCGTCCAAAGCGATCATGGCCGCACGGCCGCCGGCTTCCTCGGTAGTGAGCAGTTCCACGCGGCCAATAGCTTCGGCAGAATGATCCGCCAGCAACTGCGCGCGTTGGTCCAGTTCGATGTTGTTACTCAACAGGCGGGCGCGCTCGGTACCCATTCGTTCGAGATCGGCGAACAATTGCTGGCGCCGCTGGGCGACTTGATTCAGCTGATGCTCTAAACGCGCCGAAGCAGATTTTTCCGCGCGGGCGCGTTCCTCCATCGCCGCCAGCTCCGCACGCAACCCGGTGTACTCTTCGCTGATGCGATGAACCTGTGCTTGAATCGCCTCGAATTCGCTGCGGGCAGATTCCAGGGCTTTTTCCTGATCGAAACGCGCCTGGTCTTTTTGCGCCGCCAGAATTTCGTTTTGTTCGTTTTGCGCGCGGGCCAGCTTGCTCTTCTCGGCCAGGCGTTCTAATTCCAGACGTGCGGAAGACAACCGCGAACCCGCCCGGGCGTATTCTTCGGCAAGTTTGCGATGTTCGTGATCGAGCGCAAGGGCGTCCTTCTCCTGACGCTGCTGCATGCCGCGTACCTGTTCCAATTCTTCAGCGAACAGGGCGGTTTCGCGTTCCAGGTCTTCTAGCGACGATGTCATGTCGTCGGCTTCGCGCTCTCTCGTTTCCACCTGGACCATCAACTCGCGCAGTTCGCGCTTCAAGGCCAGAGGACCGCCCGCATCCTTTTTGCCACCCGTTACCGTGTGGCCGTGATAGCTGGCGCCATCGGAAAGCAGGAAATAGCAATCGGGATGTTGCCGCGCCAGACGGCGGGCAGACTCGCGTTCCGTCACCAGATAGCAGCGCTCCAAACGGGCCACTAAGCCTTTGGGGGCGCCGGCGAATCCATTTGTAAGCCGCAATGCGTCGCGCAGAGTTCCGGCCACGCCGGGTTCATTCGAAAGGTCGGGGGCCCCCCAATCGCTTTCACCAGATTCGGGGTGAACCAGGAATGTGGCGCGGCCCTCGGTGCCGGCGCGCAGGGTGTCAACGCCCTGCTCGGCATCGTTCCATCCGTGCACTACGACGTATTCAAGTTCGTCATGCAGAAATTCTTCGGAAGCCCGTTCCCATTCAGGCTTCACCACTTCGACAAAATCGGCCAGTACACCTAACGGACGGAACGCACCGGCTTCGTGGTTCCCGCTGCCGGTGAATAACCGCTTGACCGACTCAGTGGTATAGGCGCGATGCGAAAGAATTCCTTCGAGTGATTCTTTCCGGGCTTTCTGCTTCGAAAGAGCCTCCCGCAGGGCATTCAAATTTTGCCGGGCGGCGATGGTCCGCTGCTGGCGGTCCTTCAACTCCTCTTCGACACGGGCTCGGCGGTCGCAGAGCGATTCCAGCTCCATCTGTCGGGCCGACATGCGGGCGGAAAGCTCTTCTTT
Source organism: Terriglobia bacterium (assembly GCA_025350105.1). GTDB lineage: Bacteria > Acidobacteriota > Terriglobia > Bryobacterales > Bryobacteraceae > Palsa-187. The sequence continues at coordinate 6,997 of JANXYJ010000143.1, forward strand.
GCCGCGATCCAAACGGGCCAGTTCGGCGGAGGAGCTCTCTTCCTCTTTACGGGCACGCTCAGCGTCCCGCTCCATCGCGGCCAGATATTCGTTGGCCTGCGCCAGTTGATTGCGCAAAGTGGAAGATTCATGCATCAAGCGCAGCACGTGTTGACGCGACGCTTCCAGTCCGCGCTCGCCTTCGCGAATCTGATTTTGGAATTGGTCGCGCTCGGCTGCTTTTGCGTTCTGGCGTTCGCGCGCCAAAGCCAGTTCGCCTTCAGCGGACATCACCCGTTCGAGATGTGCTGCCAGTTCCGCAGCTTCGCGTTGGTGGCGAAGTTCCAGTTCCTGCGTTTCGCCTTCGCCGGCGGTTAAACGATTTTCAATCGCGCTGATTTCCTTGGCCTGCAGTTCCAACCGGCTCCGCGTGCGTTCGGTTTCCAGATTGAGTTCGGCAACACGGGCGCGGGAGGCGGTGAGTTGCGACTCCACCTGATAGCAGAACTCCCGGGTGCGGGTGTGTTCCTGTTCCTTGGATTGGACCTCGGCCGAAAGCTGGTGGAAGGCGGTTTGCGAGGCAGTGGAGTCCTCGGTCAGCCGCACCATTTCGCTTTGCAGAAGATGATAGCGGCCGGAAACAGCTTGGCGCAGATGCCCCAACATTTCTTCACGAAGTTCTTGATAACGTTTGGCCTTCGAAGCCTGTCTTTTTAAAGAGTTTACCTGGCGGCCAACTTCTTCAAGAATGTCAAAAACACGGGACAGGTTTTGCTTGGCATTTTCTAGCTTAGCTTCGGCCAAGCGTTTGCGTGTTTTGTAACGGCCAATTCCGGCGGCCTCCTCGATGATGGCTCGCCGGTCGGCCGGTTTGTTGGACAGAATTTGACCGATTCGGCCCTGCTCAATGATGGCGTAGCTTTCCGGGCCTAAGCCGGTTCCGGAGAATAGATCCTGGATATCGCGCAGGCGGGCGGACTTGCCGTCGACCAGATATTCGCTCTCACCGGAACGATACAAACGGCGAGTAATGGTGATCTCCGTGCGTTTATGATGCGGGCCTGAGCCGTGTTTATGCGTACCGTTCGCATGGCTGTTGGCTGCCAACTCCTGAACGGTTCCATCTGCTCCAACCAGTGTGGCTTGAGGAACGGGCTCCGCTTCACTGGATTTCGGTTGCGCAAGAGGATGGTCTGGCGGCACGCCCATCGTAAGCGTGACCTGCGCCATGCCCAAGGGCTTACGGTCACGGGTGCCAGCGAAGATCACATCTTCCATACTGGCGCCGCGGAGGGATTTCGCGCTCTGCTCGCCTAATACCCAGCTAATGGCATCACTTAGATTGGACTTGCCACAACCGTTAGGACCGACAATGGCCGTGATGCCGGAGCCGTGAAAGCGCATCTCCGCGCGATCATAGAACGATTTAAAGCCTTGGATATCAACACGTTTTAGTTTAAGCAAGACGCGCCTCCTACGATTGATCTCGCATATTGCAAGTGCGGTCTCGGGGGTAGGATCATGTTAAACCGAATTGCCATGAAAGTAAAGCGACATACACCCCACTAGTGGTGGTGCTCATGTATCTCCACCCAAGATCTAGCGTAACACTCGGAATACGTTGACGATGTCCTCCAGGCAAGCCCGACGTACCGGCTACTAAGCTAAAGAAAACAGGTGGTCGGCGCAGAGGCGGAAAGAAGTCATTTTAGACCTGACGAACCAACTATTTTCTCAATTGAATCTTTATTATACCGCGAGGAGTGAAGGTAATGCTTGAGCCGCGCTCACAATCGGGCGCGTGCGACGCGGCTCGTGGGGGTAAACTCGACCCGTTGAAGAATGTCGCAAGCCTAATTGTGCAGGCAGGAGATCAGCGCGTCCACCAGAAGGGCTGCGTTGTCTTCGGTCGCCAAGGGGCCCATCAGACCAATGCGGAAGATCTTGCCTGCCAGGGGGCCGAAACCGCCGGCGATCTCGATCCCGTGTTCGGCGATCAGGCGTTTGCGGGCTTTCAATTCGTCGGCACCTTCGGGAACGCAAACGGTGTTCAAGTGGGTGATACGGCTCCCTGCCGGCACAAACATTTTCAGGTTGGCCGCTTCAATGCGGCGGACAAATTCGGCGGCTGCTTTCACGTGACGGGCAAAGCGGGCTTCCAAGCCTTCTTCATTCACCAGCGCCAAGCCCTGATGAAGGGCATAGAACGCGCTGATGGGTGCGGTGTGGTGATAGCGGTGCGCGCCATCGTAGTATTCGAGAAGCAACTTCAAATCCATGTACCAGATTGGACAGGCCGTCTTGCGGGCGCGGAGGATTTCCACAGCCGCGGGCGAAACGGTAACCGGCGACAGACCGGGAGGGCAACTGAGACCCTTCTGGGTGCAACTGAAGGCGACGTCGACACCGTGTGCATCCAGGTTGATGGGGATGGCGCCCAGCGAAGTGACGCAATCCATAATGGTGATGGCACCCACCGCTTTGGCGGGGCGGGTGACTGCCGAAGGATCCTGCAAAACGCCGGTAGACGTTTCGGCATGCACGAAAGCAACGGCGTGCGGCTTTTCTTTGTCAAGGAAAGCGGCGACTTCGGCTTCGCTGAAGTTTTGGCCCCACGGCTTATCCAGCCGGACCACGCTTGCGCCATGGCGGTGGCCCATTTCCGCAATACGTTCGGAGAAGTAGCCGGACACAAGGACGGCCAGCTTTTGGCCGGGTTCGACAAAATTGGACAGCGCGGTTTCCATGCCGGCGCTACCCGTACCGGAAATCACGTGAATAAACGGGTTCTTGGTGCCGAAAACCGTGCGCAGATCACGGCGGATATCCTCGACCACTTCGAAGAAGAAGGGATCCAGATGACCGACGATGGATTTGCCCATCGCCTCATAAACCTGGGGGGCAACTTGCGAAGGCCCGGGACCAAACAGCAATCTACGTGGCGGGTTCAAGGAAGAAACAGTGGATACAGGCATGAAATTCAAGTTTAGCGCGATTGCCGGAGGAAAGCATTCCCGCAAACATTACATAACAGACATGTTTGACCGATTTGATGGGCTGGCAGAGGTGCCATGTTATAATCGAGTGTTTGCGGGCCCGTAGCTCAGTTGGTTAGAGCGCTACCTTGACACGGTAGAGGTCTCCGGTTCGAGTCCGGGCGGGCCCACCACCTAAACAGCTGATTTTCACCAGCGCAATCCAAATAGAGTCCAACCAGCGAAAAGGTAAACCTGATGCCACCTGTGCCGAAGCTGCTTCTAACGACGATGTTTATCGCTCTCGGATGGCAAGTGGCGTCCGGACAGGACGATCGGGAATTAGCAGTGTTGGACCCTGCGGCAGACGACGGGTCCGCGGCAAATAGCGGATCCACAAGGGGCACGGATCCTGACTCGCAAACGGGCGCGAGCATTGATCCTCCGGCGGATGAAGTCACCCGCGAAGTCTCCTGGAAGAAGATCATCCCAAACCTTGCCAGCGATCAGAAAAACATCTGGCTATTTCCGCTGCGGGCCGCCAAGGGCAAATACCTTTGGCCGACACTCGCAGTGATGGGAACAACAGCGGCGCTGATTGCCTTGGACCCTCATGATGCGCCGTACTTCCGGAAAACCAGCGCGTTTGGCGATTTCAATTCTGTCTTCTCTGGCAACAATACGGCGCTGGGGACGGTGGTGGCTCCGGCGGCGCTGTATGTGTCGGGACTCATTTCCAAAGACAAGAAGATGCAACGGACGGCGCTGCTGGCAGGCGAGGCATTAGCGGATTCCGAAGTTGTGGCGACGGTGATGAAGGACATTGACCGGCGGCTGCGGCCTGCGGCCATTAGCCCAAATGGGGGCAACTTCACAGATACCTGGTTTAAAGACACACGCTACTTACGTTCCAATGGGAGCTTTCCGTCCGGGCATACCATTGCGGCGTTTGCCATTGCGACGGTGATTGCGCGGCAGTACCGCAATCATCGCTGGGTGCCGTATGTCGCCTATGGAGGTGCAGCGCTGGTCGGATTCTCACGCGTGAGCCTGCAGTCTCATTTTGTCTCCGACGTCTTTATGGGTGGCGCGCTGGGGTATTCGATTGCAAGATTTACAGTGTTGCGCCAGTAGCGGAACTTCACCAATCAGCTTCGCCCTCCAAGGATTTCGGGGCAGGGTGACGATAGAGTAGAGTCAAAACCAATGCCCAAGGACTACGTCGAACAACGCGCAGGCGGCTACGATATTACTGGCTCGCGCCTGGACGCCGGCACAGCAATGGAAGAACTCCTCCTCATTTGGCTGGCGTCTCAGGCATCGGATTGGATCAATCGACTGGAGTGGTTACCGCTCTAAACCCTATCGCCGGTCCCGGAAGCGATCAAAGTCCACCCGTCCCACACGCCGTTGGTCCATATCCACCGTGCAGGTGAAACGATACCATTCGTCATCACGGCCACGCGGCAAATCCACCAGGCCAACCACATTCCCCACCGTCCGGTAGTAGCGAGGATCTCCTACCAACTCAATATGCACATCCCGGAACGAGAATGGCCGGGCGCGAAAGCGATCAAAGGCCCTTTCGGCCACCGCATCCTGGCAGGCGCGGATGGCGTCAGGCGTATCAAAACCACGCCGGCGATCGCCATCATGATCATACGGCCGATTATCCTCACCAGGACGGCCACCCGGCGCCGGACCCGGCTGATACACGGGTGGTGGAATTACACCACCAACCGGCCCATTGGGACGGTCGTACGGTCCAGGATAGCCAGGGCCGCTCGAAAACCCGCCTTCATTGCGCCAGATCAAATCAAACGTGTAGCTTTCGCGGCCGTTGTCGCGGTCTTCGATGCGCACTACAATTGCGTTGCGTCCGCTGCTCACCAGTTGCTGGCGTCCGCGGCCATCCACGCCTACAAACCGCAGACCGCTGGGACTCGCAGGCATGGGCGTATTGCATTGAAAGCGGCGCCACTCCGCCGGAGCCCCTCGCAACGTCCGCAAATAGGCCGTATCGCCGCGCACTTCCACATCCGCGGCGTCGTCCACATTTACCTCGATGGTGCACTTCCCTTCCTCGCGCGCTCCACCACCGGTGATACTGGCGCGGAACGGAATCATTTGCTGCGCTTGCAGGATTCCGCCGGAAACAATTGCCGCGGCAAATAGTGCTTTTTGCATAAACAGCCTCCCGTTGAACGTCTCTAGAGTATTCATCTCATCAGCCTTTATCATGGGCAACTTTCGGTCAACCGGTTGCCTCACCATAACTACCTGCACCCAGCCTACCAAGATGGAGAAATCTTCAGATCATTTCGTCAGCGTATGGCTGTCAGAACCCAGAACTGTCACAATAGGAGTGATGGAAAATCCCAGGTCGGAGACCCTCGTCCTCGTTGTGGACGACGAAGAGAATCAACGAACCGCGCTGGCCGGCATGATCGCGTTGTGGGGCTACACCGTGCAAACCGCTGCCGATGGCCTGGAAGCACTGGAGAAACTCACTACTTTCCCCGCCCACGTCATCGTCACGGATCTGATGATGCCGCGCATGAGCGGTCAGGATCTGCTCAAAAAACTGAAAGAACAAGGCGGCGGGCCGCAAGCCATTGTGCAAACCGCGTTCGGAAATCTGGAAACCGCCGTCGCCACCATTCACGATCTGGGCGCCTTCTGGTTCCTGGAAAAGCCAGTGCAGTCGCAAGCCCTGCGTCTGTTGATCGAGCGCGCGGCGGCCCAAGGTCGTTTGGCCGAACATGCCGGCCGCCTGGAACGGCAACTGAGCTATCACGGCGTGCTGGGCGAAATGGTGGGGACCTCCTCCGCCATGCGCGCCGTTTTTGCACTGATTCAGCAAGTGGCACCCAGCCGCGCCGCCGTGCTCATCACGGGCGAAAGCGGCACGGGAAAGGAACTGGCTGCCCGCGCGATTCATGCGCTCAGCCCCCGCCGCGCCGCGCCTTTCGTCGCCATCAACTGCGCTGCCCTGCCCGACACGCTGATTGAAAGCGAACTCTTCGGACACGAAAAAGGTTCCTTCACCGGAGCCATGGAACGGCGCATCGGCTGTTTCGAGATGGCGCAGAACGGTACCGTCCTGCTGGACGAAATCGGCGATATGCCGTTGACCACACAGGCGAAACTGCTGCGCGTTCTGGAAGATCAACGCGTCCGCCGTTTGGGCGGAAAAGCCGAGATTCAGTTGGACGTCCGCGTCCTTGCCGCCACCAATTCGCCTCTCGAAAACGCCATCCGCGAAGGCCGCTTTCGCGAAGATTTGTTTTACCGTTTGAATGTGTTCCCGGTTCCGCTGCCTCCTTTACGCGATCGCAAAGAGGACCTGCCTGCGCTGGTCTCCGCACTTCTGTTGGATATGAACCGTAAGCATGGCGTAAAAGTGACGGACGCCTCGCCCGATTTTCTCCGCAAACTGGCTGAATTCCAATGGCCCGGCAACGTGCGCGAACTGCGCAACGTGGTGGAGCGCGCCGCCATCATGGCGGGTGAAGGCAGTTTGTTGATCCAGCACTTGCCGCCCGGGTTCGGCGGAACGCCTGGGGTAGAAGCCGCCCGCAGTTCGGCGCCCAGCGGACAGGAACTGCGTGTTCCGGTGGGTTCCACTATCGAACAGGCCGAGCGTGCGCTAATCGAATTGACTCTCGAATACACCAAAAACAACCGCACCCGCGCCGCGGATATTCTCGGCATCAGTCAAAAGACGCTGTTCAATAAACTGAAGGAGTACGGCAGCGCCGCCGCTGGCCCAGCCTGACGCCCGTCCTAAATTATGTCGCTCCGCGTTCGTCTGGTATTGCTTATGGTGGGCCTGGTGACATTCGTCATCATTGTCCTCTCCTGGCTTTACTTGAACAGTCTGATGAACGCTCTCTCCACCAATCTGGTGGAGCGCAGCGAACTGGCCAGCCAGCAGGTGAACGCGTTTATTGTCGACCGCCTGAACAAAGACATGCGCGAATACCCCGTGCCCGCGCATTTTGAACAGACCAAGATTATCTGGCGGCAAATTGTCTATAGCGATCCGGAAATCGCCACCACCCTTGAACGCACCATGGCCATGTCCAAGGCCTTGGTGGAGATCAATGTTTTTGGCGACGACCAATTGATTCTCGCCTCCTCCAGTCCATCGAACGTCGGGCGCAACGCCACCTCGCTTCCGAAGTTTCAGGATTGGCGAAATCGCCCGTTCTACCGCCGTTTGTTTGACCTGGTTTCGCGCCGTGACGGGCCCGCCGTACCGGACTACGAAGTGGTGGTCCCGCTTGGCATCGCCGGGCAAAAGGACCCCATTTTTACCGTGCAGGTGGTCGATTCCAGCGTCCTGTTGCGCAATGCCGTTTTACCGGAAGTAGAAAAAGTCGCTAGCGTCGCGGCCGCCGCCTTGCTGGGCTCGCTGCTGATCACCGGTCTGCTGATCACCCGCGCCCTCCAGCCCATTCGCCGCATCGAACAAACCATCGACGGCATTGCCCAGGGCAAATTCCACATTCGCGAACCTGGGGCCCCCAACTCCCGCGACGAACCCAAGGAATTCATGGCCGTGGAAAGTAAGTTGAATTTATTGGGCCAGCAATACAGTGGCGTGCAGCAGAGCGCCACCAACCTGCGCGCCAGCCTGGAAGAAATGGTGGAGCGCATGGCTTCGCAGTTGGACGTAGCCACCCGCCTGGCCGCTATCAGCCGGCTTACCGGCGGCGTCGCACACGAAATCAAAAATCCCCTGAATGCCATTTCTCTCCGCCTGGATTTATTGCGCGCGCGGGCCGAAGGCGGCGACGAGCAACTGATCCCGGAAATCGACGTTCTCTCCAAAGAGGTGAATCGGCTGGACCGCGTCGTTAAGACGTTTTTGGATTTTTCTCGTCCGCTGGACGTCCGGCTAACCGATGTCGATCTCGCCGCTTTGGCCGGCGAAGTGACCACTCTGATGACGCCGCAGGCGCGCGCATCCGGCATCGAACTTACTTTTGAGGCTCCGCTCACCACACCTGCCGTCAATGGCTGGGTCGCTGCGGCCGTGGCCGCCGCAACTGCCAACCCACCCGGCAACGCGATCGGCAACGGAATCGCCACGCCCGTGACCGCCAATGAGGCTGACCAGAATGCAAATCATCCAGTCGCCGATCCGGCCGATCGTCCAGTTCTTCGCCCAGCCCCTCGTCCGGCTTGGATCCGTGGCGATGCCGATCTGCTAAAGCAGGCCGTGCTAAACCTGGTTACCAATGCGATGGAGGCACTCAAGCAGGGCGGGCGCGTTCGCGTTTCCGTCTATCAGCAGGATGACTCCGTCGTCCTCGAAGTCGCCGACAATGGCCCAGGAATTCCCCAGGAGGTGCAAGACAAAGTATTTCAACTGTATTTTTCCACCAAGGAGAAGGGTTCCGGCATCGGCTTGGCCATGGCCTACCGGGCCGTGCAGTTGCATAATGGTACTATCGATTTTTTAAGCGAAGCTGGCCGGGGAACCAAATTCCAGCTCCGATTTCCAGTGCCCGTGCGCCATGTATAACAAATTCCCAAGCCTCGTCCTCGCGCTGTCACTAGGCTGCACCTCGTGCTGGTTCAACAAACCCAAGCCGCGCATCTTTATTCCCCCGGCGGCGAAGGCGCGGCCACCCATACCCCGCGATCAACCGGAGCTGCCGGATCCGGGAATTGATCTAAAGATCACAGCGGAGCTGCCACCATTGCCGGTGGCCGAGATTCCAAGCTTGCCGCCGCCGCCACCGCCCAGGCGAGTACCCCCACCGCCGCCGCCCAAACCGGTGGTCCCGACGGCTCCTCCGGTGACCCCAGAAGTCCCGCCGCCGCCGCCGCAAATCGGGCGTCTCTTGACTGACGATCAATCGCGCGAATATAAACGAAATTTGGACGAAAGTCTGGACCGCGTGAAGAGAACCCTGGCAGCCGTAAAGGGCAAACGCCTGAACCCGGAGCTGGCAGAGGACGTGCGAAAAATTCAGAGCGTCCTGCGGCAGGCCGAACAAACCCAGGATTTGTTTACCGCTGCCGGCTTAGCAAAGAAAGCGGACCTATTGGCGCAGGACCTAATGCGGCGCGTGCCGTAGGTTTTGGGACCGCCTGTCTCTGGTCTATATCGCTAGTCTATATCGCTGGTCTATATCGGTGGTCTCTATCTGTACGCGTAACCGGAAATCTAAACACTCGTTGGCGCTGGGACAACCTTTGTTGATAATGGCAGGAATGGTACTACCGACAAGGTCCTGTAAAAAGCTAACAGGGCAGGTGCAAGAGGAAGACCGGTAACCGAAGTCACCATGCAAGGCGTGCAGATCTCCTCGCATATTATCTTCTCAAGCACCTACCCTGAGGCCGCCGGGTCGGAGGGGCCGGCGGCCAACCGATAGAACCTCCACCTATCAAACCGCAACAGGCGTCAGGTTCAAACTCAAACTAGATCTCAGGAACGAAGATCCGGATATCTACTTTCCGGCTTTGTTCACGCTCCGCACGGGTCTTTTGGTCCCCGTCGGCTTCGCCCGAACCGAGCATCGTGATATTGTGCAGAGGCACTCTGTGCTGATTGGCCAAATAGCGGGCTACGGCAGCAGCACGTTCCTGGCTCAACTCGTTGTTGTAAGCCGCGCCACCGATTTTATCGGTAAAGCCCTGCACTTCCACCACGTATTTACCCAAACCATTCAGCGACTGGCCGACCGCGTCCAACTGCGCCTTGGCCTCATCGCTCAAACCCCGGCGATTAAAACCGAACAGGACCGTGTCGCTTTTTACAAGCTTCAGCTTGTCCATTTTATACGCATTTTTGAAGCTGTCAACATTTTGTGTCAACTGCCCGTTGCGTTCCAAACTGGTTTGCGCTTTTCCATCGGCGGCAGAGGCTGCAGCATTCGCCGCTGTGGCCTTTGCATCCACAGTCGCCACCGTGCTGTTCATCGCTACCACTTTGGCGTCCGTATCGGAAAGGCGTTCCTTGGTGCGCGAAAGGTCGCGGTCGACATTCTCAATCTGCGTCTTGTTTTCCGTCAGGGCTTTGTCCTGATCCGAATTTTTCGTATCATTCTTGGATTCCACCGTGGCAACGTGTTGCTCTACCGGTGCCACCGTCTTTGCCACGTACTTGCGTGTGGCCACGCAGCCCGTACCACATAGGCTAAGCAGCAAACTACTGGTAATGAAAGCGTTCTTCATAATTAATTTCCGCGATTCCCCATTTCTACTAATTTACTGATGCACATGTCGCTGGTGTACATGTTGCGCGAACTCGTCTGCCGTTCCGGAAACGGTCATAGTGAAAATTTCCCCAACCCGGTAATTAATACCGTCCAGCACCGGAAGATTCTTCCGAACATCTTCGATATCCTACGGTGTTTCCGTAGTTCTCGTCATACGTAGACCTTAGTCAGCACGTTGCGTGCCAATTAGTATCACTAGTACTGGAATCAAGGGACCCAGGCGCTCGTAAGGTCCACTCTTACAAGTACTATCAATTCTGGACCTCCCGGTCCTGGTGCCCCTATTGAATAGAACATATTGCACTTTGTCCGTTTTTGGATTACGATATCCTCAAGCCAGGCTTGCTATAGCACTGGTTTGAATGAGGATTTTGATGCCGAAACGCCCTGTAATGGGATGTCCTCGAGAGAAGGGAGGGTGCCGCCTGTGATCCACGTGCTGGTCGCTGACGATCATCCGCTCGTACGTAGCGGCCTTAGGCACGTACTCTCTAAGGAGCCGGATTTCGCTCCCCCTGGAGAAGCCAAGGATTCCGATGAAGTTCTGGAGTTGCTCGGCAAGCAGACTTGGGATGCTTTAGTGCTGGACATCGCCATGCCAGGCCCCAGCGGGCTCGAAACGCTCACCGAAATTCGCCGCCGCTGCCCTGACCTTCCGGTACTTATTTTGAGTGTATTTCCCGAGGAGCAGTTCGCCGTTCGCGCCATTCGTTCCGGTGCCAGTGGTTATCTTACAAAGACCGATGCGCCCGCCGAACTGGTGCGTGCCATTCGCTGCATCCTGGGCGGCAAGAAATACGTCAGTCCAACCACCGCCGAAGCCTTAGCGAACGTGGTGCGCAGCGGCACCAATCGTGTCTCCCACGAACTGCTTTCCGATCGTGAATTTCAAGTGATGCGCCGCATAGCGGCGGGCAAAACGGTTTCTGAAATTGCCGAGGAAATCGGCCTGAGTGTAAAAACTGTCAGCACTTATCGCGCCCGCGCTCTGGAAAAGTTGAACATGCGAACCAATTCGCAGTTCACCCAATACGCCATCCGTAGCGGATTAATTGGTTGATTTTCGCGGAACGCCAGCGGTTTTTACGCCACTTGTTTTTCGGGTGCAGCCGCGACTGTTTCAGGGGTTCGTCGAAGGACCGTTCGTCCACGATGGGCAAACTCCGAACACTGTGCCAAAGCCCGTGACTTGAACAGCCGGAATTGCGTCGGAGTCAACCGCATTTCTTCGCAAATTTGTTCCGGTGGCTCTTCTTTCCAATAAAATCGCACCAGAATTTCGCGATCCCGGGCGCGTAATCGCCTCAATAACTTACTCAACGATTCGTCGCGCTCTTGCCGCATCAACGCCGCATCGGGCGAGAATTCGCGCGGCGACGGAAACTCGGTCAGCCCTATTTGCGTCAAACGCCGCCGGCCCGCCATGTTGGCTCGGATCTGCGCCGCCACCTGCCGCTGGGTAACCGTGCGGACAAAACCCATCAGGCGTTCCGGTTCCCGCAGTGCCCCGCCCTGGATTGCCTCTAAAACCGAAACAAAAGTATCGTGGAGCCGGTCTTCGACAAGGTGTGGATCCACCGTACGTCGCAGTTTCGCTCGAGCATTCCCGGTAACCGTGTGGTAGAGAGCCTCCGCCCCCGTTCTGTCTCCCCGCCGTACACGGCCGACCAAGTCCGCCCAGTTCGCGTAAACATCCGCCGAAACTTCGCTCGTCATTACCTTGCTCCGTTGACGATCATACGGAAGTCGTAAGTATATGAAAATAAGACGGATGCTGATTTTTATGTAGGAGGAATCCTCACAACCTGTAGTCCTTCCTACCCGCATTCGAGGGGGTTCGCATCAGACTTCCAGCCGTTTCCCTAGTCCTGACTGACTCCGTTGCAGCCGCTTGGGGGCATGGCCCAGCTCTGTCCCTCCTTTGTGCACGCTCTTTGTAGGACAAGGAGGGTAAGTGCGCCTCAAATTAGTGGGATACTCTCTTAATATGGCTTCTCCTACACCAGGAAATTTCATCCGAAAACGCCGTTTGCGCTCTTCTGAACCCATGCGCCGTTTGGTTCGCGAGACCCATCTCGAACCTTCCCAACTGGTCCTGCCCCTCTTTATCGTCCCTGGAGAAGGCATCCGCAAGCCCATTTCCTCCATGCCCGGCAACGCGCAACTTTCCGTCGACGAATTGGTGAAGGAGTGCGAAACCGTCTATTCGCTCGGCTTGGGCGGAGTGATCCTCTTCGGCGTTCCCGATGACAAAGACGACAAGGCCTCCGGCGCCTACGCTGACGATGGCATTACTCAGCAAGCCGTCCGCGCCGTCAAAAAAGCCACGCCCAATCTACTGGTGATGACCGACGTCTGCAATTGCGAATACACCAGTCACGGCCATTGCGGCAAAGTGGTGCAAACCCGCAACGGCGAATATGATGTCGATAATGATTCCACCCTTGATTGGCTGGCCAAAACCGCCGTTTCCCACGCCAAGGCCGGAGCCGACATGGTGGCGCCTTCGGACATGATGGATGGCCGCATCGCAGCCATTCGCCGCGAACTCGATCACCACGGCTACACCAATACGCCCGTGTTTGCCTACGCCGCCAAATTTGCGTCGGTGTTTTACGGACCGTTTCGTGAAGCCGCCGAATCCACTCCCCAATTCGGTGATCGCCGCAGTTATCAGATGGACCCCGCCAATGGCCGCGAGGCCCTGCATCAAATGCAAATCAATCTGGACGAAGGCGCGGACCTGCTGATGGTGAAACCCGCCCTTCCCTATCTCGACCTGATTCGCCAGGCCCGCAACCGGTTCGATGTGCCCATTGGCGCCTATCAGGTCTCCGGCGAATTCGCCATGATCATGGCCGCCGCGCAAAACGGCTGGATCGATCAGGAGCGCGCCATGTTCGAATCGCTCACCTCCATTCGCCGTGCCGGCGCCGGCATCATCCTCACCTATTTTTCGAAAGATGTTGCACGTGCCTTGGCGTAAAGCCTCAGCGCACCAAAAGCTCGCGCGGGGCCTCGCCATTTATTGCGGCGCCGTGCTCATCATCTACGGCTGGAAGCCCGTCTTCACCAACGCTTCGCAACCGGTGCGCGGCATCACCGATCCCGTCATCGCCTTGCAAATGTCCCGCAACTTAAACGAGGTGGATGCCGTGCTCGGCGATTCCCCCAGCCCCGATCGTGAGGTGATGCGTATCAAGCAATACCTGGACTTTGCGTTCATTCCCGGCTACGTTGCCCTAGCCTTGGTACTGGGACAGGCCTTGGCTGGCGTGGGGAAATGCCGCACCCTCGCGCGCGCCGCGCAGGTGATGGCCCTGATCGCCGGCCTGCTCGATGCCTTGGAAAACTTCCTCACCATTCGCCTGCTCAACTTGCCTTTAGCCGAGCTGGACCCACTCCTCTTGCGCCGAACACAGCTTTCCAGCCTTACAAAATGGGCCTGTCTCGCAGCGGCCATCACGTTGTTTGCAATCACCCTGATCGGGTCCACCCCGATCGGATCCACAAAGATGCTGCATCACCGGATGACAGCTTTTCTTGCCTTGGCCGGGGCCCTCCTCACTGCTTTTGGCCTGTTTGAAAATGTTTTCCTCTTGTGGGGCGGACTTATCATGATCAGCACGCTACTGTTAATGGCTGCTACTCTGAAGATTCCCGCGCATGAATCCGTTACTTGAGACTACTTTCCGCGTCCCCTTCGACAAAATTGAGGCCGCTCATGTCGAACCGGCGATTGATGAACTGCTTGCCGACGCTGCTCGGCGATTGGAGGAAACCATCGCCAGTGACCGCCCATTGGAAGCGCTGGACACGATGACCGAACGGCTGGAGTACGCCACCAACATCGTCCGTCACCTGGAAAGCGTGGCAACTACGCCAGCATTCCGCGCCGCGCACAATGCCATTCAACCCAAGGTCAGCGCCTTCTATTCCAGCCTGCCGTTAAATCCGCGGCTATGGGAAACCATTCAACGTTACGCGGCCTCGCCCGGCGCAACGGTGCTTTCCGGCGCGCGCGCACGCTATCTCGTCAAGACGGTGGACTCGTTTAAACGCCATGGTGCTCTCTTGCCTCCCGAAGGCAAAAAACGGCTGCAGGAGATCGACGTTGCCTTGACCGAGATCACCACCAAATTTTCCGAGAATGTTTTGGACTCCACCAACGCCTTTGAGCTTTTGATTACCGGCCAAGAGACGCTGGCCGGCTTACCGCCAGCCGCCCTTTCCGCAGCCAAAGCCTCTGCCGAATCCAAAGGGAAAGAGGGTTGGCGCTTCACTTTGCAAGCCCCCAGCTACCTGGCGGTGATGACCTATCTGGACGACGCCAGCATCCGCCGCCAGGTCTGGCAAGCATATAACCGCAGAGCCGCCGGGCCGCCCCACGATAACCATGCTCTGCTGGGCAAAATCCTGGAACTGCGCAACGAAAAAGCGAGACTCCTGGGCTTCCGCGACTTCGCGGATCTTGTTTTGGACGATCGCATGGCGCATACCGGCGAAGCCGCCCAAGACTTCCTGGACGATCTCCGCGTGAAGACGGAAAAGCGCTTTCGCGAAGAAAATCGCGAACTGGAAGCCTTCGCTGGTGGCAAGCTTCAGCCCTGGGACGTTGCCTACTGGGCCGAAAAGCAGCGCACCGCGCTTTACGACTTTGACGAAGAAGCCCTGCGCCCTTATTTCCCGCTCGATAGCGTGGTGCGCGGCATGTTCCAAATCTTCGGTCGCATCTTTGGTATCCGGGTTGCGGAAACGACAGAAATGGGTGAAATGCCCGCTCCCGTCTGGGACCCGGCAGTCCGCTGCTTCAACGTGATCGATGCCGCCAGCGCCCAAAGGCTGGGAAGTTTTTACACCGATTGGTTTCCGCGTGAAAACAAACGCGGCGGTGCCTGGATGGATTCTTTGCTCACCGGCAACCCGGCGCAAGGGCGTCCGCATCTTGGCTTTATTTGCGGCAACCTAACCGCTCCCGTCCAGGACTGCCCCGCATTACTCACCCATCGCGAAGCCGAAACGGTCTTCCACGAATTCGGCCACCTGCTGCACCACCTGCTCTCGCAAGTGGACGTGCGCAGCTTGTCGGGGACCAATGTTGCCTGGGACTTCGTCGAACTCCCCTCGCAGATCATGGAAAACTGGTGCTGGGAACGGGAATCGCTGGACGTTTTCGCCCGGCATTGGCAAACCAACCAGCCCATTCCAGAGGATTTATTTCAGAAAATGAAACGGGCACGGACCTTCCGCGCCGCCAACACTCAAATGCGCCAACTGGGCTTTGGCTTTACCGACCTTGCTTTGCATCGCCTGTGGGACGGCAAACGCGACGTTCTGGAATACGCCCGCGAACTTCTGCTGCCCTTCTCCGTTGCCGATTTGCCGCCGGACTACGCCATGATGGCCGGATTCACTCATCTCTTCTCAAGCCCTGTCGGCTACGGTGCCGGCTACTATTCCTACAAATGGGCAGAAGTCCTGGACGCCGATGCCTTCACCCGTTTTCGCAAAGAAGGCATCTTCAACGAAACCACCGGCCACGATTTCCGCGACAAGATTCTCGCCCGCGGCGATAGCGAAGATCCGGCTGCGCTCTACAAAGCGTTCATGGGCCGTGGTCCGGACTCCAACGCGCTGTTGCAACGCGCTGGCTTGATCTGAAGCTATGGTAGGTCTGGCGGAAACGCGGTTGTGATCCCAGGTGTGAACCCAGGTACCACCAGCAGCGAGAAGTGCGCCATCATCTGCCCCAGGAAACTGTCCCGTTCCGACAAATTCACCCATGCCACCTTCTGCTGGTCGTTGTTGTCGGCAAAAAAGCCCACGCCTCCACGCCCTAGCCGCTCGTCGGTCCACGAACTAATGATTCGGCCATTCAGATAGGTGATAAAGTGGTCGTCGTTCACCGCCACACGCACCCTATAGTCTTTCCCTCGTTCCAAGGTAATCGGCAAGGGCAATTGTACCCGGTCCAACTCATGGCCGTTCAGCATCACATAGTGAATCAACCCTGCGTTCGGCAGCGGCCCCGGCTTGGTAATGGTCAACTTGGCGCCGTAGTAGTTCTTGGCGTCGGTGGCGCGGAACACCCAGCTTAAACTCCGCTTCTCGATTTCGCCCGAAAAATCCATCTGGTAATTCTTCAGCAATGTCGATTTAGACCAGAGCCGCAGGCTGCCCGGCGCCACCAGAGAAGGCGTAGTCGGGTGCTTCCAGTCATGAGGATCATCCACCGGGGAACTGGCACCATTCAATGCCATCGTGGTCCACTCACTTAAGCCGCGCGAAAAATCATGATGCAATGTCACCGGAGCCTTCTCCGATACAATATTCTTGATGAAGTCTCCCGCGCTTGCAAACAGCCCGCGCTTGGATTCCTCCTCCAGCGCTCCCCCAGGATGCGCCCGTCCAGCCCCCTTATTCCCTTCATTGTTGGAGGGCGTGGCAAACATCACCAGGAACAGCGCCACCAGCGCCAACACCACCAACAACGGAATCGACGCGCCCTGGTTCGGTTTTGATTGCGCCTTCTTCTGTTTCGACCGCGAGACCGACCACAGTTCTACTTCCTCTTCCTCCTCGCGCAATACCGTCGAGGAAGCCATACGAGCCTGCTTGCGATGTTCATCGCTGCAGTATTGCTGATCGATCGTCGACCGCAACCACCCGATTTCTTTTCCGCAAAGGTAACAGGCCATAGGAAAGGTAAAACCTCTCGCAGCCTGATTCTATCAGCTACCTCTGTAATCCGAACCGTTCTAGGTGAAGATAGACTAGGGCCCTTCCCCAGCCTTCTAAATGTCGCTAGGGGAGGCGCCTTAACTGGCTATAAACACAGGGCTTATAGGCGTAGAACCTTCGTCATACGACTCCTAAGAGCACCAACAAAAATCCGGGAGCAGCTGCCAGTTGCCCCCGGATTTCTGGATCGATCTCACTCTCACCCAAAGCCCAGCAATCGTCCGCCTCAACCCGGCCCCAACAGGCGGAGTCGTCCTCTTTGGCATGTTGCTCCGGGTTTTGGCACCTCGCCATTGTTTGACGACCCGCCACGGCCACTTACGCTAAAATCGAAGTTCCGTCCTCATTCCTACAGCCCATGTTCAAGAAAGTCCTGATCGCCAATCGTGGCGAAATCGCCGTTCGCATCATTCGCGGCCTTCGTGAAGCTGGCGCCTCCAGCATCGCCGTCTATTCCGATCCCGATCGCGCTTCCCTCCACGTCCAGATGGCCGATGAAGCCGCACCCCTCGGCGCTGCCGCCGCCGCCGATAGTTACCTCCGCATCGACAAAATTCTCGCCGCCGCTCGCACCCATCGCGCCGACGCCATTCACCCTGGCTACGGCCTGCTCAGCGAAAACGCGGACTTCGCCCAGGCTTGCGCCGGCGCTGGCCTCGTCTTCATCGGACCCACCGCCGACGCCATTCGCAAAATGGGCTCCAAAACCCGCGCCCGCCAAATTGCCATCGCCGCCGGTGCGCCTGTCGTTCCCGGTACCGAAGCCGCGGTCAGCGGTCTCGAAGAGGCGCTCCAAGTGGCCCGTGCCATCGGCTTCCCCGTTCTGCTCAAAGCCTCCGCAGGCGGTGGAGGGAAAGGCATGCGACGCGTCGATCGCCAGGAGGATTTGTCTGCCGCCTTGCGCGACGCTTCAAGCGAAGCCCTCAGCGCCTTCGGCAACGGTGAAGTCTACATCGAAAAGCTGGTAGTCGAGCCCCGCCACATCGAGATCCAAGTGCTGGGCGACAACTACGGCCATCTCATTCACCTCGGCGAACGCGAATGTTCCATCCAGCGCCGCCATCAAAAGGTGGTGGAAGAGTGTCCGTCCCCGGTGATGCTGGCTCATCCTGAATTGCGCGAAAAGATGGGAGAGGCCGCCCTGAAAATCGCCCGCGTTGCTGGTTATACCAACGCCGGAACGATTGAGTTCCTCGTCGATCGTGATCGCAATTTCTATTTCCTCGAGATGAACACTCGTCTGCAAGTCGAACACCCGATCACTGAACTCGTCACCGGCCTCGATCTCGTTCAATGGCAATTGCAAATCGCCGCCGGCCAGCGCCTGGCGATCCAGCAAAAAGACGTAACCTTCACCGGCTCCGCCATCGAGTGCCGCATTTACGCCGAGGATCCTGCCGCCGGCTACCTGCCTTCGCCCGGAAAAATCGCCAAGCTTCGGGAACCATCCGGCCCCGGCATCCGCCTCGACTCGGGAGTCTACGAAGGTTGGAGTGTCCCTCTTGAATACGATCCCCTCCTCGCCAAACTGGCCGCCTGGGCACCATCACGTCTCGCAGCCATCTCCCGCCTTCAACGCGCTCTCGACGAATACGTGATTGGAGGCATTCGCACCAACCGTGATTTCTTCAAAGACGTCTTGCGCGACCCGCTCTTCACCTCTGGCAATCTTTCGACCGCTTTTTTGGACGACTTTTTCGCCCGCACGCCAGCAAGGTCTGACGACCTCGAAGCCGAAGCCGTCTCCGCACTCATCTCCGCACTCACGGCACGCGTGCATACAGAGACAACCGCCTTCGCGGCTCCTCGCAAATCATCCGCATGGCTGCAAACCGGACGCGCGGAGCAATTGCGATGAAATGCGAAACCCTCGTTGACAATAAACCTGGAAAACTCACAGTCGGGCCCAACAGCTTCACCTATGAAATCGTCCTTGGTAGCTCCGGTCGCCAGACCGGAGAAGCTGAGCACCCACGTCGCTCCCCTCGCCAGACCGGAGACGATGAAACCTCGGAAGTGGGGGCCAACGGCGCGATAACCGCCGGCTACACCATCGAAGCCCTCGGCCGCAACGACTTCTCGGTTCTCTCTAGCGGCCGCAGCTTTCAAGTGAGCGTCCTCCCCAACGGCGAAGTCTCCGTCAACGGCCGCGTCTTCCACGTTCAAGTGTTCGACCCCCGGCGCTTCCGCGGCCGCCAAGCCAACGGAGCCGCCACAGGCAAGCGCATCATCGCCGCTCCCATGCCCGGCCGCGTCATTCGCATTCTGGTCGAAGCCGGACAAACCGTCGAAGCCGGCCAGGGCCTGATTGTCGTCGAGGCCATGAAGATGCAAAATGAAATGAAGGCGCCGCACGCGGGAACCGTCACGAAAATCAAAACCAGCCTCGGCGCCACCGTCACCGCAGGCGATGTATTGTTAGTGATGGAATAACAGTGACCTTACTGGGCCGCGACCAGCTGAGCCGCGACCAAAGGGAGCGGTCATAAAACATAGACTCCGCAACCAACGGAGCAGCCGAAAAAGAACGCAGCAATCCGGGGAACACCGCATGGAAAACAACGCACTAACCGCCGAAACAATCTGCCCCATCTGTGACGGCACCGGATGGAAAACCGTCAAGCGTGCTGGCCTTGAAGGCGTCCTGCGCTGTGACTGTTCCACGGCCACCCGCACGCGCAACTTAATCGACAGCTCCAATATTCCACCCAACTATCGCAACGCCACGCTCGAAACTTTTCAGATTCCGCAGGTCGAAAATCCCATCGCCCGCGAAAACCTGGGCCGGGCTCTACGTGAAGTGAAAGCCTTCGTCCGCGAATTCCCTCTCGCCGACCCTCCCGGCTTGTTGATGAGCGGAGGCCCCGGCGCCGGCAAAACGCATTTAGCCATCGCCGCTATGAAAGAGCTGTTGAAGCGTGGCTTCGAGTGCGTTTTCTTTGACTATCAGAATTTGCTCGACCGCATTCGTTCCAGCTACAACGCCGCCTCCGGAGCCAGCGATCGCGAAGCCTATCGATCCGCTCTTGAAGCCGAAGTGCTCGTGCTTGATGATCTCGGCGCGCACCGCGTCACCGATTGGGTGGAAGACACCGTCACGTCCATCATTACTTACCGCTGCAACCAGCGAAAGCCCTTAATCGCAACCACCAATCTCGAAATGTCCGGCCAGCAAGTCGAATACGTCAGCGCCGGCGGCATCAACGTCCACCGCAAGAATCTCGCCGAAACCATCGGCACCCGCGCCCATTCGCGTTTGTTTGAGATGTGCCGCCAAGTGCGCATCTTCGACGTCGAAGACTTCAGAACCCACCGAGGGCGCCGCTGAATATTAACAACGCAACATTCTAGCTCGCCAAGTGGGCGGTGGCGCGAAACAATCTCGATCAAAGGCCGAGTGTCTCAGGCGCGATACGGAGATCGTCGGACGTAAACGGCAGGGAACAATTACCCCCGCACCAAGCCGCGACCATGAGGGAGCGGCGCAATCGCTTTTTGCCAGTCTGCTAGCCTAGAAGCATCCCCGCACCCGCAGCCCTTCATGATTTCTTTCTCCAACATCAACAAGCAATACGGCAAGCAGCTCATCTTCATTGAAGCGTCTTTTCAATTGAACCCCGGCGAAAAGGTCGGCCTGGTC
>JANXYJ010000194.1 GCA_025350105.1 Terriglobia bacterium
CCCGCGTTTTCGAACAAGCCGACAACGCTCTGGGCTTTTCGCTTTCTAAACTGTGTTTTGATGGCCCCGAAGAAGAACTGCGCCTGACCGAAAATACCCAGCCTGCAATTTTGACCGCCTCGATCGCCGCCTTTGAAGTTCTCAAGGCCAAAGGTCTGGTTCCCGATTTTGTCGCCGGTCACAGTCTGGGTGAATACTCCGCGCTGGTCGCCGCCAGTGCGCTGGATTTTTCCGACGCCGTAAAGTTGGTCCGCAAGCGCGGCCGCTTCATGCAGGAAGCGGTCCCCGCCGGGGTAGGCGCCATGGCGGCTCTCCTGAAATTGCCCGAAGATAAACTTACACTAATTCTGCAGCAGGCCGCCCAAGGCGAAATCGTCACCGCCGCCAATTTCAATTCACCGGATCAAATTGTGATCGCCGGGCACACCCAAGCCGTCGAGCGCGCCATGGAATTGGCCAAAGCCCACGGCGCCAAACGCTCTATCCTCCTGGCCGTCAGCGCACCGTTCCACTGCCCCCTGATGACCCCCGCTCAGCAGAATCTCGCCCCCAGTTTGGACCTGACGCATTTCAGGGATCTCGCGATCCCCCTCGTCAACAACTGGCAAGCAAAACAGATCCACACCGCTTCCGAAGCCCGCCAAGGTCTGTACGAGCAAATCCCCAATCCGGTCCGCTGGTCGCAATCCATCCAACTCCTGTCCCAGCTTGGGACCGCTCGCTTTGTCGAAGTGGGTCCTGGTGCCGTTCTTACCGGACTACTCAAAAACATCCTCCCCGCTGGCTTCGGCGCCGCAAAATTTGGTGAAGCTGCCGATTGGGAAAAGCTTGCGGCGGCGGCCGCCGCATAATCGCCGCCTACAAACCACGTCTTCCCCACCGCCCACTCTATCGGAACAGGTACAAAAGTCCGATCAAACCCCTTACGGAAGTGTGATCGATTTTGTTACCCGGGCGCTATTTGTACTGCCACCCCGCACGCGAATCATTGGTAGTACCGATAGAACCAGAAGGGAGCAGGCGAAATGTTCAGGCGAATTTCCCCCGGAATAAGAGGCAACAGAAAAAGCAGCCGGCAAGCCCGTCAGGCTGGCAGCACCTGGGTGGAGGCCGCTTTGGTCATCATCCCTTTCTTCGCCCTGTTGTTTGGAATTGTCGATTTCGGCACTTCGCTCTTTATCCGCAGTACGGTTCAAAACGCCGTCGCCTCCGGGCTCCGCTACGCTGTTACCTATCAAACCAAAGCGGGACATTGCATGGACGATTCTATCCGTCTTGCCACCCAGGAAAATGCGCTGGGATTTTTGGGTGACACCACTACCCCTAACACCACGGCGATTACCGTGAACTACTATTCCGCCAGCAACCTCAGCACTCCATTGGCCGGTTCATCGAACCAGCCCGGCAACGTTGTTGAGGTTACCGGCACTTATCAATGGCAGTGGCTTTCGTCTCTAAGCGGCGTCTTTGGGTCCCAGCGGAATACTACGCCCCTAAATATCACGGCGTATTCGTCCGATAGATTGGGCGGGCTTGCTCCCGGCGTGGTACCCCCATGCCGCTAGCGTTTGTGAATAGACCCTGAGTCGACATTCGTAAAACAGTAATGCCAACCGTTGCTAAGCAATCAAATTCGCATCAGCACGGCCGCCAAGAAGGCTTTGCCATCCTCGAGTTTGCGGCCGTCGCGCCGTTTCTGGTCATCGTGCTGTTAGGCGTGGTCAGCATCGGGTTTATGCTCAGCCGTTCCATCCAGGTTTCCCAAATCACCCGCGACGCCGCTCATATGTTTTTCGACGGCGTGGATTTTTCGGTGATCGGAAATCAAAAAGTAATTGGCCGCTTAGGCTTGGGCATCGGTTTGGCTTCCGATTCCAGCGGCACCATTGATACCGCCGGAAACGGCGTGGTGATTCTCACTCAAATGATTGTGGTAGGAGGGGGGCAATGCGCCGCGGCCGGCTATCCTTCGCCCTATTCTGCTTGCCCCAACTATCACCAATTGGTCATAGAGAAACGAATTGTCATCGGCAACTCGGACCTGCGCAGCAGTTCCTTCGGTGCCCCGCTGACCACTCTGATTCAGCCCGATGGCTCGCTTCGGCCTGTCGATTATTGTAATGATGCCAGCGTGCTGGTTCCCACCGGCGCTCCCCCGCTCAGCCTCGGTTTGGCGGACGGCCAGTACACCTATGGTGTTGAGTCGTATTTCCGGATGCCCGCGTTTTCACAATTCCTTTCCAAGGATTCCTACTCTTTTATCTTGATGTAGCGCCAAGTGGATCAAGCCCATGACTTTCTCACGTAAACGACTTGCCCGCCGGCCGCAGTTTGGTGAATCGGCGTCAAACAGGCGCGGCTTCGTCATCCTGGTCTATACGCTTTCGGTCGCGCTGATCATTTTGGTTTTGGGCTTGGCTGTCGATGCCGGTGTGTTGTATCTCATCAAGAACCGCTTGCAAGCCGCTTCCGATGCCGGCGCTCTTGCCGCAGCGCGCAGCTTGAATCTCAGCCTCAACCCTGCCCAGCAGGACTCCGACGCGCAAACCGCAGCCACCAACTTCTTTCACGCAAACTTTCCAGACTCGGTCTTCATTACCCAGAACAGCACCATCAACACCACGCTGGTTTACGGCACCGGTTCGTCTGTCAATACGCTTTTCCTCACCACCACGGCTACCACCAACGCGCCTACGTATTTCATGAAGTGGCTGGGCTACGCCAGCGTTCCTCTGCGCACCAGCGGAACTGCTTCTCGCCGCGATCTCAACCTCATCCTGGTGCTGGATCAATCCGGATCCATGAATAACGGCACCACGCCTTCCGCCTGCGATCAAATGAAAACGGCCGTCGCCAACTTCGTGGACATGTTCGCCAACAACCGCGATACAGTGGGGATGGTCACCTTCAATTCCGCCGCGCAGGTGCAGTTTGCGCCGGTCGGTAACTTCAATCCCAGTATCAAAACGCAAATCAGTGCAATTACCTGTGGCGGCCGCACTGGCACTGCGAACGCCCTGCACTTGGGCTACCAGCAACTGACTAATCTCAATAATCCAACCAAAGTGAACGTCATCGTTTTGTTTACTGATGGCTTGGCGAATACCATCCAGAACGCTTTTCCAGTAAAAACCGTTTCGGACACTCGTTGGGATGTCGCAAATCCCAACAATCTGGTGCCAGTCGGCCCCAGTGGCTGCGCCGGCATGACAACCCCTCTCGGTTCTCTGCAGGGAGAAGGCGCGGTCAACGGCGCAACGAATGGTTTGTGGGTATATAACGATCAAACCGAACCCATCGTCCCCGCGGGCGGATGTTCCTTTGGATCCAATTCCGCGAATGTTCGCCAGGACGTCGCCTACATCCCCACCACCGATTACTGGAACAACCTGACCACCGGCCGCCGTACTGATTTCAACACCGCGACTGGCACCTACAATGCTGGTCAGGACACCTTTCCGTCGGGAAACTATATTGGGAAACTCCGTCCCGACCAACCGCAAACCATCGCCAACGCGGCCTTTAATGCGGTCGATTCTCAAGGGAGCACCATTCGCAACAACACCACCTACAACCCCATCATCCTCACCATCGGGCTCGGCGGCAATAGCACTACCCCAGTCGACGCCGAAATGCTCATCCGCCTGGCCAACGTCCCGGGCGGCGTCGACCCCTTGAACAATCCCATTACCAACACGATTTTTGACGCCACCAAACCACAGGGCGTTTACGTCTACTCGCCAACTTCCGCGGACTTGCTCAACGCTTTTTCCAAAGTCGCGTCGTTCCTTGTTGAATTGAGCAAGTAAGGTTGAGTTGAGCAAGTAAGGTTGAATTGAGCAAGCAGGAGGCGGACCTGAAACCGCCTCCCTCCTACCGAAAAAACAGCTACCGCACTGTCACCATCTGCACCGGCCCGCCCACCCAATTGCCCAGCGCGTCCTGCCGCTCCGCTACGTAATACAACACCCGGCCCGCAATCGCCGGAATCGTGATCTTGCATCCTGTGGTGCAAACTTGCACCGTTTGTGTTTCGTCCGCCCACACAAACGGCAAGCTCCCGTTGGTGCTGGTTGTGCACGCCACCTGCCTTGGCGTACAGAACAGGTTTTGCGGCGGCCCATTTTCGGAGTAGCCGAAACGTGCCCGCGCATTTGGATAACCACTGGCCGCTGCCAGCGTTATCGGCACCGGTACAAAATCCCCCCGGTTGGTTGACTCCACGTCCGGGTACGGTGGCAGCTTTAACAGCATCAAATCGTTGCGCGCTTTCCCCAGTCCCGTCGTCAACCAGAACACCCACTTCGCATCCGGCGTCGCCCGCACATTCCAGAACGTACTCTCGGTTTTATAAGGACTGAATGCGCTGGTAAGGCGCCGTGACAACGCCCCGTTGTTGTCGTCGAAAATGACCGAAGTTTGAATCACGCGGTGGGCGGAGTCCCCGTTCGTCGTCACGCAAATATCACTGATCCCCGGCGTGCTGGAAAATCGTGACGTCGTACACGACGGCTGGGCCGCGTATTTCACGTTCACGTATACCTCGCCCTGCAAACTGCCCGCGTGGCAGTCCCCCGGCTTAATCACATAGCACCCCTTGTAGTTGTCCGCCGCAGTATCGGTTAAGACCGCTGGGCTCGCGTCCACCAAGGCTGAAGATCCGGAGGTCATGAGTAAAGGCCGCAGCCTCGGCTGCAGCAAAGTGGTAGCGGCCGCGCTCAACCTGTAAAGATAAGTGCTGCCCGGTACAGCCTGCATGGCTGACGGCGTCGCAATTGTCACGTCACCCAGATAGGGCCGGGCGTCGAAAGACGTCATCTTATCCAGCGCCGGAGCATTATATTGGGAACGGCTGGGATGGGACTCCAGCAAATTGTCGCTCATGCGATATTGGTCCACGCTAAATCCGGCATCGGTATTGGAAGCCACCGTCGGGCTGTGGAAAGAGTCGAAGGGTTTGCCTGCCGTCGGCAGATCCCCTACTCGCATCGCAATACCCGGCTTCTGGTTGGCTTTCAAACAGCCCGCCAGAAAAATTCCCGTCTGGTAAACCTGGTGGCAATCGATGGTGGCCGGATCCTCCAACATGGTTTTGCCATACGCCTTGGTTAGCGTTTGCCCCAACGGATCGTCGGCAAAATTCCACCACATTTCCTCGCTGGCTCCCGGCACAACTTGCAGCGCCAGAGTTTGTCCGGCATGATTGTTGTTCAACCCGTACACGTAGGTTCTCACCGCACGCTGCAATGTGATTACCGAACCGTTCACCGCCAGCGCACGCACTTGCTCTCCTGCGCCATACCAATTCGCGCCGGAAAGGGCCATCACCTGAAAGTAATCCCCCGGCAATAACGTTTGGCCATATAATGTGGAGCCATCCACCGGCGAAGTTGGCAACAAACTGCTCACCGTCACCGTCGAGCACATCGTCTGGCCCGTTACGGTGGGGTCAATCGCATTGGGCGGACACACCGAATACGTTGGGGTCAGCGTTCCCGAACTGATGGGCACTTGGAACGGAAGGTCGCCCGCTCCGCCGATGCTTACTAAAATCCAATCGGTGGCTCCCGTCGTGAAGATGGAATGTGCAACGCCCCACCGGTTGGGCGCACCCGCCGATCCATTGTAGGTGGACCCCGCGGCGACAATCTGACTGGTTTGCGTATTGAATACGGCCATCCACGTCGGTGTATTTTGCGTCGATTGCGCACACTGCAACGCCATGTTGGGGCCCGCCTGTCCTACCAACTGCCACCCGTACTGGCATTGGAACACCTGATAGGCGGGATTGAATGCCGTCACCAGTGACGTGATGTTGCTGGCTACCTGTGTAACCGTTACCGGCGTCAGCCCCCCGTCGATCGGAATCGTCGTTGGACTGTTGTTGCCGGTATAATCCACCCGGGAAATCGCATTGGACATCAGGCACCAGAAGCGCCCGGGCACTTGCGGATCCCAGGCCCACGAGCCACCAGAAAAGCACAACTGATTGTTCGCAGAACCAGTGCCGATCAGGTTCGCCGTTCCATCCGCTCCCACCCAGTACATCGGAAATGCACTCAAATACTGCGCTACCAGACTCGATCCCACGCATTGATTTCCAGGACCGGTCGGTCCCGTCGTGGTGGTGGGCGCGCACAAATCGAAACTGCCCGTGGCGCCCATCGAGACATAGCCG
Source organism: Terriglobia bacterium (assembly GCA_025350105.1). Taxonomy (GTDB): domain Bacteria; phylum Acidobacteriota; class Terriglobia; order Bryobacterales; family Bryobacteraceae; genus Palsa-187. Next base: position 6,179 of record JANXYJ010000194.1, read on the forward strand.
CTGGTGCTTAAGGTCCAGCTAGCACCGCCAATTGTGATCGTATCGGTGGAGGCGCTCGCCTTGCCGATCAGAATGCCCCAGTTCCTCCCCTGATAGTTGTGCGCCCCTGCCGTTACACAAAACGGCGTCGCCAGCGTCATTGTGTTTTCGTTGGTGACTGACGCTACCGTGCAATCGGTCCCGTCCAACGTCACCCTGCTGCCCGCGGCCAGTTTTAGACTGAATAGATCTCCGCCCTGCCGCGCCACCGTCAACCCATCGGCGCCCAGGGTAATCGAACTGATCTGTACTCGTAAGTCTTCGCGCACACTGGCCACCTCGCCAGACGCCGCCGGTAACGCGCCTTTCCAAAACTCGAGCACCGGTACCGCATTCCCAATCGTATAGTTTGCGCTGGTCTGCGTCAGCACCTGTTGCACTATTTTGCTGGCGCAGGTCACGCCATTGTTGGTCAGGCAAACGTTAATCGTACGGTCCGCCGCACTTGCCGCGCTCCCCGATGCCCCAGTCAATTGAATTTGCACCGAATCCGGCGACTTCAGGCCTGGCCATGCCGGATCGCTTGCGCGATAATACACCAAGGCCTGGCTGCTGGACGCCGAATAAGTCGCCTGCAGGCCGCTAATACTCCAGCCCGCGCCCAGGCTGTAGGCATTGGAGAAAGTCAATCCCGTAACCGTGGTCGGAACAATCTCTCCCGGTCCGCTCATCCGCTTCAACAAAACTCCGGACTGCGGATCTACGTACGTCGTGCCCTTATTCGCAAAATCAATCGTCGGATATTGCAAACTCCCCGGATAATTGCGATCGAACGGCACGTCGTTATAGTTATTGCCCAGCGCAACATTTCCCGTCACAAACGATCCCGTCGCCTGATCGGCTCCGCAGGTTACTCGATAGTAGTGCGTGGTCAGCGCCTGCAGCGCCCGTGAATGCCGTTTCCCGTCCAGCGCGATTTCGGCGCTGCGCTTCCCCATCACCACCTGCCGCAATTGGCCCGCAATCAGGCTCTCCGGCCGCGCGGTGTCCGTACCGGCGCCGCTGAAATATGCCGGGTCCACATCGAATGCCAGCGGCGCATAGCTAGGCGACTCGCTCACCTCCACGGTGCACGCACTCGCGCTCGGTGCCGTATAGTTCAGCACTACTTGTGTCGAGGTCGGTTGTCCCGCTACCCTCACGTTCGTGATCGCGGCCAAGCCCTGCGCGGCGCCTAACAAAAATCCGAGCAGCAATCCCAAAGTAGTTCTTACCATGCTGCTATGGCCGTCCTTTTCCAGGAATTGGTTGCGATGCACAGATAGTAAAAATTGCCGTCGGTGGCCCAGGAGCCCGTCGCGCATGCCGACGCCGCGGTCGCCGGAGCCGCCACTCGCAACCCCAGCACCGTGGTATCCGCACTTAGAGTCGCTACCCCGCCCACATCCGTGCCCACTAACCCAACGCCGCTCGTAACCGTCTTACTCGCCAGAAAACTGCGGAAGTCCATCCCGCCCGACAAATCCCAACTGCCGCTCGTTGAATTCCATGTCGCCAAAGGAATACTATCGCTTGGAAACGACGTTACACCCGCCGTCGCCGTACAACCTACATCACAACTGAGTGTCACGTTGTGGCCCACCGTCAGATTGCCGGCGCCGTCAATGTACACATACGCCGTGCCCGATCCACCGCTCAGCGTCACGTTGCCTGCCCGCATGATTGCATGCACCGTATTCCCGAACCGCACATTGCAAGGCGTCGTTGCCGCGCAGCCGTTGCCCACCACCAGCGTGGTCGCACTGCTGCGTTGCACCGCGAAATCCGTCAGTTGAAACGTCGCACCCGCGCCACCGCCACTGCCGCCGCCCGCCTGCAACGACCAAACGTTGGCCGCCGTACACCCGTAGAGGTTTTGTCCTGCAGTCGCGTCGGCCTTGAAATACATATCGCCCACCGTGCAGGTGCCCGGCAACGACGTCCCGGTCTTGAACGGCCGGGTAAAATCCGCCGCCGAAAAATTGACATCCCGGTCCCCCTGCTGTCCCAGATTAATGCGGCCCCCAGGAACTTGTCCGGTAGCTTCGATCCCATGCCCCAGCCCTAGCAGCAACATCCCCATCACGAAACTCGCGCGCCAGCTCACCATCCTGTTTGGCATTCCTTCTCCTCCGCCCGCAGGATCGATCAGCTTTTCCCCGCTGCCATTTCACCCGAACTCCCTTGTCCATGATTCCAGGTTAAATATCGCGCGCATCAACCAGGGCTTCGCCTGGCGGGAACCGGCACCAGATCACTTTTTCACCAGCACAAGTCCAGCGCCATTGGCGTGCCGGACCAACTGCTACCTCACGTCAGATCCATGCTGGTGGCAGATCAACCTCGAAAGTAAATTCAGATAATGATGAACAACATTGGGCAACAAATAGAGTGGCGATAGTGCCCACGGGCCGACGTCATTTACGCGTCCTCGACACTTTGCTAAACGAAGTAGCCACAAGCGCGTTCGCTGGCGACGCCGAAGCTCTGGTTACCAACGGGCAGTTCCTGCAAAGTAAGTTTTCGGAGAAGGCCGCCTTCTAAAACTCGAGTCGCATGCACCGAGGTCAGATGCCCGCGACCTCCAGAGCCTTCCACGCCACTGGCCAGGTGAAGCGCTCCCGATACAGCGCATGCCCGGCATCTCCCATTTCCCGTCGCATTGCTGGCGAACGAAGGGCCGTATCAACAGTTTGTTGAAATGTTGCGGCGTCATCGGCGATGCGGATCTGCCTGCCGTCTTGCGCTCCCAGTCCCTCGGCGCCAATAGTGGTGGAAACCACCGCACGTTTAGCTGCCCAGGCTTCCAGAATTTTGAATCGCGTCCCGCTGCCGGACCGTAACGGCACCACCACAACCTTTGCCTGCGCAATCAACGGAAGCGCGTCGCCCACTTCGCCGGTCATGCGAATGCGCTGGTCTCCGGCGACCATGTTTGCTACCGCATGCGGGTTCCGCCCCACCAGACACCACTGGAGCGTGGGAAAATCTGTCCGCAGTTTCGGCCATATTTCTTGCTGAAACCAGCGCACGGCCACAACGTTGGGATGATATTCAAGATTGCCGCTGAATACGATGCAGTCGGCTTCCGGCGCTTCCGCTACCTCACGGGGTGGCAGCGCGTTGGGATACACAGCAATGTTGGGATGCCTGACTCTGGCGCGATCCGCCTCCGATGTCACCAATACCAAATCAAATCCCGGCAGCCATTCCCGCTCCAGCTTTTCATAGGCGACGGCGAACCGCGCAAACGCCGCAGACTCCAACCCCGTCGTTGCAATAGCTTGACTCTTTGCCAGTTCGCTTTCGATATTGTGTAGATCCAGCACCAGTAAATCCGCCTTAGGCCGCAACAGATCCGCGTAGCTGGCGCACCAAAAATGTTCGATCACAGCCACTCGGTAATGGCCCCGCATCTGTTGTTCAACCTGCTTTTCAAATCCTGAATAGCGATCAAACAACGGAGGACGCCCTCGAATCAAGCGCAACGAGTTTCGGCCCGCGCGCGCCAGCGTGGCGCGGGAATGAACCGGCAGCGTGAATCCCGCTAGATCGACTTCGTATTTTTGATGCAGGTACTCCAGAACCGACGCTGTGCGCATGCCGCCGCCACCGGGCCCTGGCTGTTCAGGACTGAGAAAAAACGCGGATGGCCTGTTCATAAACCTCTCTGGTGCGGTGCGCCGTGATCTTCCAATCGAATTGCCGCGCGCGCAGCAGAGCCGATTCCCGCCACTCCGGTGGATTCCGCAACGCCACGGTCATGGCTTCGAATAACTCTCGCGTATCTTCTCCGTTCACTTGTAGCGCCGCGCAACCGCCAGTCACTTCGGAAATCGCAGCATCACGCGAGGTGATTACCAACGCTCCGCACTGCATGGCTTCTAAAACGGGCAAGCCGAATCCCTCATACAATGATGGGTACACAAACGCGGCGGCATTCGAATAGAGCGCTGGTAAAGCATCATCGGAAACCGCACCCAGTAGTTGTAACCCGGGTTCAGGCGACGGAGCGGGGAAGTGAGAGCTGGGCCGGCCAGCCAAGACAAGATCCACGTCCTGCGTTTTTCTTATTTCGCGCCACGCTTCGATCAGCCGTGCTAGATTCTTGCGGGGCTCCAGCGTGCCCACGAAAAGAAAATACGGTTTGGCTGGCGGCGCGGAAACAACGGGTTTGAAGTGAGCCGCCGCAGCCAATGGAATTGCCACCACACGGCTCGGATTCAATTTGAAGTGATTGATTGCCGCGCGGCGCACCGTTTCAGACGGCGCAATCACCATGGTGGCGACCCCACTGCGCAGCAAAAGCGGCGTCCGTTGGCGCACCCGGCGCGAGGCACTGCTGCCGTGCGACGCCTTACTTATGTCTAGCCACGGTGAAAGATCATGCAAAGTCATTACGCTGGGGCGCGTTGGCAGATAAGGAACCGCAAAATCCGTTCCATGAAAAATCGCAGCGTTCAGCTGCGATAATGCGCGTGGCAAGCCCAGTGCCCACCAGCGGCGGCTAGTATAGACTTTGCTGCGCAACCGCCGGTGCAGCGGAGCGGTAAACGCTGGTTCGGGAATCACCTGATCGGAAATCAGATGAAGCTCATCATCCGGAAATTCTTCGGCCAGAGTGTTTGCTAATACTTCTGTATAGCGCCGGATGCCGCCGGTGGGAACGCTAAGCGGGGTGGCGTCAAGGGCTACAATCATTTCTAATCGTGTGGCGCGGCGACAGGAACGGCTCCACCCCGATACGTGCAGGCTAGTGTAGGATAACATCGTAGGCCCCTACATTAATGAACCCGCTCGATGAGTTGAAGTCGCTGGACCGGCAAATCGACGAAATTCGCGAATTGGCTGCGCTGAAACCGATTTTTTATCGGTTGGACGAAATCGCCAAGCAACACGCCGACGATTTTGAAGTTCAACTGGCGGCCAGCGAAGTGAAGCAGCGAATCGTTGCGCGCGGCACCACGCTACGTGCTCTCGGGCAGACCTTACAGAGCGCGCCCGCCGTGCCGCCGTCGATACCCGCACCCCTGCCAAGGCAGGACGAACCTTTTCAACCGTTTTCGTCAACCGGCCCATCGCCTCTGCCTACACAGCCTTTTTCGGCGACACAATCTCCCAAAACAGATTTTCCCACTTCTGATTTCAGCGCGACACAGCCTACCCGCACATCCCCCTTGCGCCCCATGGCGCCGCCAAGGACCGAAGCACCTTTTCCGGTACCGCAAAATGTGAATTCCGCTGCCCCTAATCCTTTAAAACGGGCGTTGTTGATGGGCGGCTTGGCCGGATTGCTGATTGCTGGCGGCCTGATCGCATTTTTGGTGAATCGCAGCAAGGCGAAAACCGCGGCCACCACAGCGGTTCCGTTGGCGATCGTGACGGCGCCCGACGGCGCCTCCGTGCGCGTGAACGGGGAGGTCAAATGCGTTTCCAACTGCAGCGTCGCGGTGCGGCCGGGTGATTATCAGGTGACGGCGTTTTTGGATGGCTACGAACCCGCAGCCGGTAGTGTGCACGTGACGGCGAAGCAGCCCGCCGAATTGAGTTTGACGTTGGCTCCCCAAGCGCCAACCATTCGCATTGTCAGCGACGTAATCAGCGGCAAAGTGACGGTGGATGACAAAACGCCCGTCGATCTTCAGGACGGCCAATTTGTATTGGACAAAGTGGCGGCAGGCACGCATCGCATAAAAGTGACAAGCCCCGATGGTGAGGCCGCTTTTGCCGTGGAGATAGCCGGCGCGGCACTACCAAAAATAAACGGCCCGGTAACCGTGCGGGATTTTAGCGCGCTGCTGGTATCGAGCGTTGGCAGCCACGCGCGTGCCGTGGCAAATGCACCGGCGAAATTGGCCGTGAACGGGCAGCCGCAAAACGACGTGGGTCCGGACGGCGTCGATCTTACTGGCTTCAAACCCGGTGTTGGTGAGTTTGCCTTGGGTGACGGTCCAAGCCGCAAAACCATGTCGGAAACATTTGGCCCAGCTCCTGCTTTAACTGTTTTCTTGAAGGCGGACGTCAGTATTGGTACGCTGATTGTCTCGACCGGCGAAGACGATGCGCGCGTGTTTCTGAATGGAAAAGAATATTCGCGCAAAACCAAAAAGGGCGAACTGCGTATCCAGACTTTGGGCAATATGGCTGTGCGTGTGGCCAAAGACGGCTATGAGGTAGCACCGCCGCAAAACGCCGATGTGAAAAAGGGGGCGGAAACCCGGCTGGCCTTTAAGCTGATACCCATTCCCCAAGTGGGTAGTCTGCAGATTCGCGCCGCGACGCCGGGCGCCGAAGTGTTGCTGGATCAAAAATCGGTGGGCATAGTGGGAGACGACGGTAACTTCACGGCGAATGCGGTAACCCCGGGCGATCACACCATTGAACTCCGTAAGGATCAGTTTGTGGCCAAACGCTTTCAGCGTCCGTTTCAAGCCGGCCTCAGCGTGAGCCTGACTGGTGCCGATGTGGTCCTGGCGTCGGCCTTGGGGACGGTGCGAGTGACACGCCTCCCAGCGGATGCACAAGTCAGCTACCGCCGCGGCGACGAAGCGCAGTTACATGAGTTGCGCGGCAACCAAGTGGAACTGGCTCCAGGGACCTACGTTTTCTTGGCCCACTCGCCGGGGTTTACCGATAAAACAGAACGGGTGCAAGTTGCTTTGGGCGAGGCTCGCACGGTGGAGTTGAGCCTGGCGCGTATTGTCGTGGCTCCGCCACCCGCGCCCAAGCTCGGCGGCATGACCGATTTCGATGATCCCAACGCCTGGAGCAAGCAGGGCGATTTGTGGGTGCACAAAGGCGCTGGCTTCATTCCATTCCGCTTGCCGGCCAACGGAACGTTTACCTTTACCGTGCGGCTGCTGAAGGGTGGCAGCCTGTTTCGCGGCGGCAAAATCCGCTGGGCGTTGCAGTATGTGGATGCCAAAAATTATGCGTTGTTTGAATTGGACCGAAAGAACCTTTCCTCCAAAGTGATTGAGGCGGGCAAGAATTTCGATCGCGACCGTTTCGCGCACAGCCTGAGCGACAAGGATATGTCGTACACCATTCAAATCGACGCGGCCTCCGGACAGTTGGTGCATCGCGTGAAGAACGGCGAACAATGGATGGTTCTGGACACATGGAAAGAGCCAGGCCGCAATTTCACCGAAGGCAAATTCGGGTTCCTGGTGCAGGGCAACGACGAAATTGGACTTACGGATTTCAAGTTCACGCCCAGGTAGTTTGTGTACAACCCTCCACTATTTCGCGAGAACAACAAGGAAATTTTGCACGCGTTAATGGCGCAACATTCTTTGGCAACCTTGGTTACGCTCACTGACGATGGTTTAGTGGCAAACCATATTCCCCTGGTGCTGCATTCCGAAGAAGGGCCGCACGGGGTTCTGCGCGGACATGTGGCGCGGGCGAATTCGCAATGGCAAAGTTTGCGTACCCAGGTGCATGCGTTGGCAGTTTTTCAAGGACCATCGGCGTACATCACACCATCCTGGTACGCAACGAAAGAGGAGACAGGCAAGGTAGTGCCTACTTATAATTATGCGGTGGTGCACGCCCACGGCCCCTTGCGCGTGGTGGAGGATGCGGATCAACTGGAAATGCATGTCCGAACGCTTACCGAGGTCCACGAAACGCGGCAGGGAACAACGTGGAGCGTCGGTGACGCTCCGCGCGATTTTATTCGCCAGCAACTGAAGAATATTGTCGGTATTGAAATGACGATTGCCAAACTGGAAGGCAAGTGGAAGGTGAGCCAGAACCGCGTCGCGGCCGACCGGGCGGGTGCGGCCCGCGGCCTGCGGCAGTCTGGTGAGGCAGCCAGCGCCGCGATGGCCGACTTGATTGACCTGCATTCGCCGTTATGATTTATCTGTTGCTGGCCTGCGTCATCCTAGCGACGGGATTTGCTTATGCGGTGCGCGGACGCTCGTCTCAGGCTTTCGGTCCATCGATGTATCGCGGTGATCGCGCGCAGTCGGCCATTGCCCTGACTTTCGACGACGGGCCTAGCGAGTCTACTCCCGCCTTGCTCGAATTATTGAAGCAACATGATGTGCGCGCTACGTTTTTTATGTGCGGTAAAAACGTCGAGCGCCTGCCGGAGATCGCTCGCGCGGTGGTCGAAGCCGGGCACGAAATTGGCAATCACACCGACACCCATCCGCGCTTTGATTTTTGTTCCCGCGCATTCATTTACGACGAGTTGGCCCGCACGCAGGTGAAGATCGCCAACGCAACCAGCGTTACGCCGAAACTTTTTCGCGCTTCCTATGGCGTACGTTGGTTCGGCTTAAGATCGGCGCAAGCACAGCTAAATTTAACCGGTGTGATGTGGACCCTGATGGGGCATGACTGGAAGTGGCCCGCGGAACGGGTGGCGAAATTTCTTATTGAACGCACGCGCGGTGGCGATGTAATCTGTCTGCATGACGGGCGCGAAATGCAAATAGCCCCCGACATTCGCTCAACTGTGGACGCGTTGCGAACTGTTATTCCCGTTCTGCAGCGGAAAGGCTTGCGCTTCCAAACGGTCAGTGCATTGGCCGGGCTGGACAGAAAGCCGTGAAGACTTTGCGCTGGCTTCCGGTGAGCGCCATGATGCTCGTCAGCGTCATCAGCTATATTGATCGCACCACCCTGGCGATTCTCGCGCCGACCATCCTTCGCGAAACGCACCTCAGCAACCAGCAGTATGGCTTTGTCGTTTCTGCGTTTTCTCTGGCCTATATGCTGGGCAATCCCGTGTGGGGCATGATTCTGGATCGTATTGGAACCAAGCCGGGGATGCTGTTTTCGGTGACGCTCTGGAGCGTTGCCTCCGCCAGCCATGCCTTTGCGGCGAGTTTCTCCAGCTTTGCCGCAGCGCGTGCGGTGCTGGGCTTCGGCGAAGGTGCGACGTTTCCTGGCTCTATGCGAACGGCTACGGAAACGCTGCCGGCAGTGCAACGATCGCGGGGCATCGCGCTGTCCTACAGCGGAGGATCATTGGGCGCGATCATCACGCCGTTGATCGTCACGCCACTGGCGATAGCCTTCGGTTGGCGCGCGGCGTTTTGGTTCACGGGTGCCGTCGGGGCGGCGTGGCTACTCCTATGGCTGCTGATTCCGCGCCCGGAACCGGTCGAAAGAATGCTTCACACTCGAAGTCCATTCCCATGGTTCGACGCTCCGGTTTGGGCATTCATCGCGGCGTATGCGTTGGGTTCGCTGCCCTTGGGCTTTGTGCTGAATGGCGCGTCTCTCTACTTGAGTGGCGCTCTACACAAATCGCAAGCGCAAATTGGTGCCGTGTTGTGGATTCCGCCGCTTGGCTGGGAAGTAGGCTATTTCTTTTGGGGTTGGGCTACGGACCGCTATCTTGGCTCCGGCGCAAACGTCAGCGGTATGCGTGGAGTTTTTGCAGGCTTGGCGGGTGCCAGCCTTGCGCTGGCATTGGTGCCGCGCATCGCCTCATTTGCCTTGACCATGCTGGTGATGTTTCTGATGATGTTCCTTGCCGCGGGCTTTATTATCGGGAGTCTGGCCTACGCAAATCACTATTACCAGCGCCGCCACGCGGGGTTGATTGCGGGACTGGGCGCGGGCAGTTGGTCCGCTGTGGTAGCCCTGGTGATGCCCGGAGTCGGGAGGTTGTTTGATTTGCACATGTACCAGACGGCCTTTGCGCTCGCTAGTCTGGGCCCTGCGCTGGGTGTTTTGTGTTGGTGGTGGTTGTCGAGTCTAACGAGCCGCAACCGTGGGGCTACGGCTCCTGCGTAATTGCGTAATTTAGTTACGCCACTACCCTCTTCGCTTCTTCCAGCGCCGCTTCCACTTCTCTTTGGTATTCGGCCAGTAGCTTTTCGGTGGGCGCTTCGAAGCGCATAACCAACACCGGTTGGGTATTTGACGCGCGCAGCAGACCCCAGCCTTCGCCGAACAATACGCGCACGCCATCCACGTCGATGGTGCTATATTTCTTTTTCAAAGCCTGCGAAACGCGGCTGACGACTGCAAACTTGGTCTCGTCGGGGCAATCCACGCGAATTTCCGGCGTCGATACCAGTTTGGGGAAGCCCGCCATTTGCGCCGACAGCGGCTTGCCGGATTTAGCGACGATTTCGATCAAGCGGCACGCGGCATAAATGGCATCATCGTAACCGAAATAGCGGTCGCCGAAAAACATGTGGCCGGACATTTCGCCCGCTAGCTCCGCGTGCTCCTCTTTCATCTTGGCCTTGATCAGCGAGTGGCCAGTTTTATACATGATCGGGTTGCCGCCCAGGCGCTTCAACTCGTCGTAAAGCAATTGCGAGCACTTCACTTCGCCAATGAAGGTCGCACCAGGTTTGCGGGTGAGGATCTCGCGCCCGTAGATCAGCAACAGCATGTCGCCGTAAATCACCTCGCCGTTTTCGTCCACCGCGCCAATGCGGTCGGAGTCGCCGTCGAACGCAATACCTAGGTCGGCCTTCTGTTCGCGGACGGCGTCCTGCAGATGCTTTAGATTTTTGGGAACGGTCGGATCCGGATGGTGGTTGGGAAAGCGGCCGTCCATCTCAAAAAACAGCTCGGTCACCTCCACGTTCAGGCGCTGCATCAATTGATGCACCACGGGCCCAGCGGTGCCGTTGCCGGCATCCAGCACCACTTTCACGCGACGCTCCAGTTTGAATTGTTCCGCCACGGTGTCGAGATAGTCGGGAACCAGGTCCGCCGATTGGAGGGTTCCATTGCCTGTAGCAAAATCGCGCTTTTGAATCAGATGCAGTACGTCCTGAATGGTTTCGCCGTGCAGTGTGCCGCTGCCGCACACGGTTTTGAAACCATTGAACTCCGCGGGATTGTGGCTGCCGGTGATCATGATGGCGCCGTCGGCCTTCAGGTGCACGGCCGAAAAATAGGTGAGTGGAGTTGGCACCACGCCAATGTCGGTGATTTCGCAACCGGTGGAAAGCAGGCCCTCAATCAGGGCGTCGTGCAAGCGCGGCGAGCTTAAGCGGCAATCGCGGCCCAGATTGATGCGGCGGCCGCTGGCCCGCAGCAAAAAAGTTCCCAGCCCGCGGCCTAGGTCGGCGACGTCGGCGCTGAGCAGTTCGGTATCGGCAATGCCGCGAATATCGTACTCGCGGAAGATGGTGGGTTTAAGCATCACTTCTGAAGGTAGCAAATGGAGCGGCCCATTGGGTGATGAAACCGCTGAAGTGCGCCGGTGACTTTGCTGGGTGACATGACGGGTTAACTTAAATAGTGGCCGATCAGTGGCTTACCAAGGTCATTTGTGGCGATTGTTTTCTGCGCTATTCTTGTGCGTTGAGCAGTAGCGATGTTGGTTAGCCACTCTATCTTCGGTGGGCTTGACTCATCAGACAAGGCAGGAGGATATTCTTGAAGAAGTTCGCCATCGTGTTCGGTTGTTTTGCAGGCACTCTTTTGTCCAGCACTTTCTTGCCAGGGCAATCCGTGGCTCAACCGCCCGGTAAAGTGGCACCGGCGAAAGTGATCGCCGCTCCGCCCACAGACCGCGAGATCGCCGAAGCCAAGGCAAAGGGTTTGGTGTGGACCAATCCCACCACCAAGGTCTATCACAAGGGTGGGGACTTTTATGGCAAGACGACCTCCGGGAAATTCATGACGGAGGCGGACGCGATTAAGCAATACTATCGCCCCTCACCCGATGCCATGAAGGAAACGGCGAAACAGGCCGGCGCGGCACCGCCCGCAGCAAAGGCCGTGACAATCTCTAGCAAAAAGAAGTAACTGCTTGCACAAATACAAAACCGGCGCCGCCTCCGTAGGGAGACCGCGCCGGCTTTTGTGTTTGCGCCGTCTTACCTGGCGAACGACACACCAATGCCTGTGGAGTAGATGAAATCGTTGCTCTTGCGGCCGGCCACCGGTTGCGCCAGATAACGATCACTGATGCCGACGTTCCAGCTCAACCACTTAGTGATCTGCGTATTGGCCCCCGCATCAAAATTCATGCGGTATGCCCCAAAATCCGTGAAGTTGTGGAACATGCGCCAGCTCTGCGAGAACGACGTGCGGGCGTTCAGCTTGTAGCCAAAGTCGTCACCATAGTAAAGTTCCGCGTTGCTGGTGGTCTTCTCTGGAATCACCGGCAGCGGTAGCAGGATGGCGCCGAATTTACTGTGCGCGTAATCGACACCGCCCACCAGATCAAAGAAACCTTTGGGTGATTTCCAGACGTGGTAACCGACGCCGCCGCCGAATACGTAGCGCAAGTCCAGGTCCTGAAACTTGTCGTATTCCCAGTCGTTAAAAACGTTCAAGAACATTTTTGGTCTCAGATTGCGCGAATAGCCGATACCGCCGCGAACGGCCTCCGCTGTGTCCGTGCTCACGTTGTTGATCGTGGCCGACGACTTGATCGCCGTGAAATAGATGCTGGTTTTGTCAGTGCGGGTGGCGCGTGCGGCATTCATGTTCACCACGAACGACTTCGTTTCCGAGTTACCGGTGGTTCCCGCCAGGTTCAGGCCCGCGGTTCCGGCCCACAGTTCACCCCAAGTAGGATGCTCCAGGCGCTCGAAAGCCTTTTGCTCGGCGGCATCGCGAATGTTGGTGATGTCCGCCAAAGCTACGGGACTTCCCGCCACCAGCACGCGTCCGCCCCCAGCCGAAGTCAGTACCGACTGAACCGTCTTACCGCCGGTTACCACGTTCAACGTCATGTCGGAAGTGATGGTGTCTACCTGATCCCACGGAATGGTGATGGGGCCTGCCGCGGCGCTCTTCATCACCAGGTTCGCTCCGTCTTTCTTGACGATGGCGCCCGTGATTTTGTCGCCATTCTTCAGGGTGACCTGATCGGCCCAGGCAAGACTGGCCGTCAAAAACACGAAAATGATTCTGCTCAATTTCAAGGTTATTCTCTCCTTGCCGCTCCCGCGACGGGCTAATCGCCCCGCGCTTCGGCGGACTTCTCTATTGTAATTTGAACCAACTCGTTTTGGACACAAATACGGTGCAATTGACAGGCCAAGTGGTACCGTCCAACGTAGGGTCTTTTTAAGCTGATGCAAAAAAGCCGGTTAATGTGAAAGCAACTTAGATTAATTTCACATCATGCGGGCGCCTAAGTCTTAGGGGCGAGAACGGCGCCTCAAATGTTTCACACCAGTCTTACAGAACGTCCGCAAACCCGCGCTTCAAGTGGCGAAAGAACAAGCCACCAGAGACGAAGACGGCTAATGAAAATAGAGTGAGAACCCCCAGTTCCTGCCAACTGGGCCATTGCGAGGAGAGCAAACGTTCACGATAGGCTCGCACTACCCATGTCATGGGGTTCAGCGCCATCCATCCCCGAAAACGTTGCGGGATTTGCCGTTCGTTGATCATGATGGGTGTGAAATAAAACCACAGAGTCATAATCACCGCGAATACTTGCGCGGTATCGCGCAGATACACATGCAGACTGGCGGCAAACCAGGCAACTCCCACCGCCAATAAGCCCACGAACAACATATAAACCGGCAGTAGCAGGATCATAGGGCTGATGGTTTTCAGCCAAATAGCGGAAGTAACCGCAAACAGCGCCAGCGCGATCAAGTGATGAATCAGCGACGACAGAAAAATAGATAGGGGCACCACCTCAGCCGGGAACACGGTCCGCGTGATCAGGTTGGCGTTCTCCACCATGCTGGGCGCCGAACGCAGCACCGTCTCCTGAAACAACAACCAGGGTAGAATGCCTCCAAACAGGAACATCGTGTAGTTCTGCGTGATGGAGCCGGCCGGCAGTGTCACGTGCAGGCAGATTTGAAATATGAAGATCCAACTGGCCAGCAGCACCAGCGGATGAATCACGCCCCACAACCATCCGGCGGCGGACCCCACATAGCGCTGTTTAAAATCGCGCTTCACCAATTGCACCAGGAGTGCACGGCCGGTGACCATGTTGCGCAGAAAGTGCTGTCCAGGAATGCGATCCACGTTTTGAGTGTAGACTGAAACAGTGCGCGCTGTCCCCGTCGCGATAAGACATATCACCATGAAATTGTTCTGCTGCGCCGTAGGTGTACTGATCGCAGGGCTAGTACGGTTAGCCGCTGCGGAGCCACCACCGCTGCCGGATACCGCCGACCTGGGCAAGCTTTCCTATTCAGTGGAATGGCGCCTGATCCGCGGGGGCACGGTTGTGATTGAGACGCGGCCAGCAGCGGGCGATGAAGCCAGCAGCGGGGGCGCGCCAGGGGCCGTAGGAAAGGTCAAGCTGGAATCGGCGGGCCTGGTGTCTGCCCTGTACAAGGTAGAGGACGACTATACCGCTCGCTTTGACCACAATCTTTGCGCCAGCTCCACCACCCTGGAATCACACGAAGGCAAACGCGTCCGCCGTACGGAGCTCGCCGTGGATCGCGAAGCCGGCAAGTCCAATTATGTGGAGCGCGAAATGGCGAAGGGGAACGTGCTGCGATCCGTGCAACTGGAAATCCCGGCTTGCGTGCACGATGTCTTCGGGGCCCTGCTAACGCTGCGCACTTTGCCGTTGCAACCCGGGCAATCTACCCAAGTTCCCATCACCGACGGGCGCAAATTTGCCCAAGTGAAGGTGGAGGCGCAGGAGCGCGAGGAAGTCTCCACCCCCGCCGGAACCTTCAAAACCATTCGCTACGAGGCGAATTTGATGAACAATGTAGTTTATATGCGGCCGGGTAGGGTTTTCATCTGGGTGACCGACGACGCCAACCGGGTTCCTGTGCAGTTTCGGCTGCGCCTGGCATTTCCGGTGGGCGCGGTGACCTTGCAGCTGGAAAAACGTTTATCACACTGATCGTATGTGAAACGTTCTGGGCCAGTCGATACGTCTACAGTAAGGGTAGTTGGATGAACAAACGAATCCTCATATCGGCCCTTCTATTGGGCGCAAGTGCGGCGGCTTGGGCCCAGGCCACGCTCACCGTGGATCAGTTGGTTTCGTTTGTGCAGTCTTCGGTTCGTTTGCGGCATGATGACCGCAAAGTGGCGGATTATATTCGCAAGGCAATCAAGCTTTCGAACAAATTGGATGCCCGCACGGTAGAGGACTTGCAGGGCATGGGGGCAGGGCCACAGACGGTGCAGGCATTGCGTTTGTTGATCTCCACCACGGCGCAGTTGCCGCCGCCTCCGCCGCCCGCTCCGAAGCCTGTGGTGGAGGGGCCGCCGCCGCCCAATTCGATTCAGCAGGCCGCGATTTTAGAGCGCATCACCCAAAATGCGCTCAGCTATTCGCGCAATCTCCCGGACTTCATCTGTATGCAGGTGACCCGGCGCTATGTGGACAACACGGGCCTGGAAAACTATCACCTGATCGACACCATTGGCGAACGGTTGAGCTATACCGAACAAAAAGAAGACTACAAAGTGGTGCTGGTGAATAACAAGCCGGTAACCAGCGTGCAGCACGAGAAGCTGGGCGGTGCCACCTCGTCGGGCGAATTTGGATCGATGTTGAAAGAGATTTTCAGCCGGGAGTCTGAGACTAAATTTGCATGGGAGCGATGGGCTACTTTGCGCGGCCAACGCGATTATGTTTTTCACTTCCGGGTTCCGCAGGCGACATCCAAATACGACATCCAGCATGGCCCCTCAGGGCGCACCATTATTGCAGGCTACAGCGGGCTGATCTACGCTGATCAACAAACTGGCATGGTGATGCGCATCAAAATGGAAGCCGACGATCTACCGGTGGATTTCCCGATTCAAAACGTAACTTTGGATTTGAACTACGACTATGCCTCCATTTCAGGGCACGAATTTTTGTTGCCCCTGAAGTCTGAGTTGCGCTCGCGCGAAGGGAAGTACCTGGTGAAGAACGAAACCGAATTCCGCCTGTACAATAAGTTTGGCGCGGAGTCGACGATTCAGTTCGAAACGGAACCCGACGCGTTGCCTGCCGACAAGACCACCGAACAACCCCTGAAGTAGTGCGCTCGGCGTGGAATCGAGGCGGTGGCACGTTCTTCCTAAGAATGACGTATGTAAGCGCTTCCCAACCAATTTCCGTTTGTAGGTGGCTGGCGCGTCGTTAAACGCGGTGTCGCAAGTTTCCGCACACTTACCCTGGAAACATCGTGTCCGGCTCGTCTTTTTTGCGAAATTCGCCCGTATTCCGCTGATTTTTAACCGCTTGCCCAAAACGGCACTCCTATTTCTGCACCGATTCAACCCGTCAGCGGTTTGTAGTAAGGAGCCTTCAGCGGCTTATCATTTATCATAATGAGATGTCCTTCCGTCTCGGTATTGACTATCAACCGGCCGGCGATCAGGCCAGCGCCATTGAGTCTCTGGTTCGCGGCTTAAAAGACGGCGAGCAACATCAGGTTTTGTTGGGAGTAACCGGTAGCGGCAAAACCTTCACCATGGCCAAAGTGATCGAAGCCACCGGCCGCCCGGCGCTAATTCTGGCGCACAACAAAACCCTAGCCGCGCAGTTGTATCAGGAGTTCAAGTCGTACTTTCCCAGCAACGCCGTTGAATATTTCGTCAGTTACTACGATTACTACCAGCCGGAAGCCTACATTCCTTCTGGCGATGTCTACATCGAAAAAGAAGCCACCACAAATGACGAATTGGATAAGCTGCGCCTTTCCGCTACCCGTTCGTTGTTTGAGCGCCGCGATTGCATCATCATCGCGAGTGTCAGTTGCATTTATGGCCTGGGATCGCCCGAAGCCTACTACGGCATGCTGCTGCTGCTCGAAAAAGGCCAGAAGATTTCGCGTGAGGAAATCACGGCGCGGCTGGTGGAGATTCTCTACGAACGCCACGAGGGTGATTTTCGACGCGGGACTTTCCGGGTGCGCGGCGATGTGGTCGAAATCTTTCCCACCTACGACGACCTGGCGTTCCGCATCAACATGTGGGGCGATGAAATTGAGACCCTGGAGCAAATCGATCCGCTTACCGGCCAGGTGAAGCAGACCTATTTGCGTCTGCCGATCTATCCCAAAACGCACTATGTGATGACGCCGGAATCGCGCCAGAGCGCCATGCGCAGCATTGAAAACGAGCTGCAGTGGTGGAAAGAAGAGCTGGAAAAAGACGGACGGCGCATCGAAGCCGCTCGGCTATGGCAGCGCACCAAGTTCGATCTGGAAATGATCAAGCAGATTGGCTACTGCCACGGTATTGAAAACTATTCGCGCCATTTTTCCGGACGCCTGCCGGGGCAGGCCCCGCCCACTCTGCTGGATTACCTTCCGCACGATGCGCTGATGTTCATTGACGAAAGCCACCAGACCATTCCGCAGATTGGCGGCATGTATCACGGCGACCGTTCGCGCAAAGAAAATCTGGTGAAGTACGGTTTCCGTTTACCCAGCGCGTTGGACAATCGTCCGCTGACGTTCGAGGAATTTCAGAATCGCGTCAGTCAGGCAGTGTATGTTTCGGCCACGCCCGGCCCGTACGAATTGACCAAGACCTCTGGCGCGGTGATTGAACAGATTATCCGTCCTACGGGCCTGGTGGATCCCGAAATCACCATCCGGCAAATTCGCGGGCAGGTGGACGACCTGCTGCATGAAATTCGCCTGCGGACGGAGTTGAACGAACGCACGTTGGTTACCACCCTGACCAAACGCATGTCGGAAGATCTGGCGCAGCATTTCACCGAGGCCGGTGTGAAGTGCGCCTATCTGCATTCGGAAGTAAGCACGCTTGATCGCGTCAAAATCTTGCGCGACTTGCGGCGCGGTATCTACGATGTGTTGATCGGCGTGAATCTGCTGCGCGAAGGTTTGGATTTGCCGGAAGTTTCGCTGGTGGCGGTGCTGGATGCGGATAAAGAGGGTTTCCTGCGTTCCGCCGGCGCATTGATTCAGACCATGGGCCGGGCCGCGCGCAACTTAAACGGCCACGTGATATTGTATGCAGACGTGATGACCGATTCCATGCGCCGGGCCATCGACGAGACTACGCGCCGCCGGGTGATTCAAACTGCCTACAACGTAGCCAACGGCATCACGCCACAATCCATCATCAAACCGATTGATGCGAATCTGGTGGCCCTTGCCGAGGCCGACTACGTTACGATTCCCTTGGAACTGGACGAAGAGGTGGCCGACGTTCCGCCGGAGGAAATGGCCAAGTACGTAAGTGAGCTGGATCAGCGCATGCGGGCGGCAGCGGCGAAGTTCGACTTCAAGCAAGCCGCCTTGATTCGCGATCGCATTCAGGAACTGAAGTCACGCATGGTGACAGGCGCCGTGAGTTAGAAAATGCGGCTAAGGGGCGTAGGTCTGATCGCGCAAGGCGCGATTTCGCAATCGTTTCTTGCGCGCGTGCCCGCGTTCCTCAATCGCTTAACGCTGCTCATGAACCCTCGCCCGCAGGTGGCCGCGCGCATGACCAACGCACTCCGCGCCGGGCGTTCGGTTCACACTTATGCTGGGCTGCAGCAGATGAAATCGATTTGGGTGTTGGTGGGCGAAGACTTGCTGGACACTGCAGCCGCCGGGCTCGCGGACAGCATTCGGCTGCAGGGCCGCACGGTGATCCTTTGCAAAACGATACGTAACAGCGCGGACTTTACGCCTTTGCATCTTGCTGGCGCACGCGTGGCAACCCTATTCATGATGCCTGAGGCAGACGAGCGCATTTTTATCGTCGAAGGCCATCCGATTGCCGTGAGCGAAGTGACGGCAATATTGCACGAAGCCAACCGAAAGGTGATGGTGTTGCGGCCGGCGACCAAACCGCTGTATATTTCCGGCCTGCATTTGAGCGCACACCTCCTGCTTCCCTGGTTTGGCGCCGCGGTGGAAAGTTTTAGGCTCGCCGGGTTGTCGCGTCCAGAGGCCACGCTGGCCGTGCAGGCCATTGCGAGCGCAGCGCTGCGGGCCTATATTCGTGCAGGCGAAAAGGCGCTCCCTCGGGAAGAAGCTTTTCACATGCAGCGCTTTTTGGAGCAGTCGCGTGAGCAAATCCGCCAGGTGAACCCGCGCCTGGCCGAGTTCTACGATGCAGATGCAGGCATGTGGTTAAACATGGTTGGCGGCAAGCGATTTTGGAAAGGGAACAAAGCAGCGAAAACGTTTGCGGCGGCGGCTGCGGAGCACCTTGCCGGTGATCCGTCAAACGGCGGTTGACGGATCACCGGAATCTAGTATCCTCATGAAAGCGAGTTTGCCTTTTCGGGCTTCGCGCGAGATATTTTCAGGTGTGGGAGGAAGCAGCCGAATGTCGTCATCGAAAGACCAGAACCAATCAGGCGTGAATCGCCGCGAGTTTGCCCGTGAATTGAGTGGCATTGCCGCCGCCGGCGCGGCGCTGACTGCCTTGGCCACCAAGCCTGCCGCCGGCCAGAGCGGCTATTCGGCGTTCGCCGGTTCCAACGAAAAGATTCCGCTTGATCTAGCCGAGTACAGCTATTTTTGGGTTGGTGTGGAGCGTGCGGAGTTGGCCCGCGGCACCGTAGTGAGCGGCAAGCAAATGTATGTGGAATACGCCGTGCCCACGCAGTTACGGCATCCCTATCCAATTGTGTTGGTGCACGGTGGCGGTGGACAAGGTTTGGATTGGATGGGCACGCCGGACGGGCGTCCCGGTTGGTTCTCGCACTTGTTGGCGGAAGGGTACGCGGTTTATGTGGTTGATCGGCCGGGGCATGGGCGCTCGCCGTATCATCCGGAAGTGATGGGCGGATGGCCTGCTCGCCACTTGTCGCTGGAGGCCATGTCCGGCCGCTTCACGCCGCCGAACGCGGGCACGCCCATCGCAGCCCAGCAAGCCGCCAGCGAATATCAGAAAAAATATCACAACCAGTGGCCGGGCACGGGCCTGGTTGGCTCGCCGGATTTGGCTCAACTGGTTTCTTCGCAAGGCGGAGCGTATGTGCAGGCGGGCCTGCAGAGTGCGGCGGTAGCGCATCAGGTCTGGCGTGAACGCGGAGCCATGCTATTGGACAAAATTGGCCCGGCCATCATCATGACCCATTCTGCGGGCGGGCCGTTCGGCTGGCTGGTGGCGGAAATCCGTCCAAAATTGGTGAAAGGCATTGTGGCCATTGAAGGCGGCGGCCAACCATTTGCAGGCGCGAATGTTTGGGGCATGTCCACGGTGCCGGTGGAGTTCGACCCTCCGGTGAAAGATCCGTCGGAGATCAAGCTGGTGACGGTGAATTCGCCGGAACCCGGCGTACAGCCGTACAAGCTGCAGGTTGAGCCCGCGCGCAAGTTGAAAAATCTGCAAGGCATCCCGATTGTGATTGTGACCGCCGAAGGGTCGTTTGCATCACCGGGGAATCCGGGCGGCGTGGCGATGCTGAAGCAAGCCGGATGCATGGCGGAAGAGTTACGGCTGGTGAACAAGAACATTCACGGCAACGGACACATGATGATGGTGGAGAAGAACAACAAACAGGTTCTCTCCGCGATTCTTGATTGGGTGAGGGTGAAAGTGGAGAAGGGCATGGCGGTAAGCCAACAGCCGCGCCAGACGGAAACCGCGATGAAGCTGGCCGACCGCGGTTACTTCTGGGTGGGCACCGAACATAAGAAAGTCGATTACGGCACCCTGATCGCCGGACAAATGTATGTGCAGTATTTTACGCCGGAAAACGTCCGCCATCAAACGCCGATTGTGTTGGTGCATGGCGGCGGCGGATCGATGCTGCACTACATGGGCGTGGATCAAAAAGCCGGCTGGATGCACTATTACCTGAACGAAGGCTACCAGGTGTATTTGGTGGATCGGCCGGGTCACGGGCGTGTGCCTTATCATCCGGATTCGTTAGGCGCCATGACGCCGATGGTGACTTATCAAACGGTGGACTTTGATTTTCAGCGCGCAGTGAAGGGTTCTCCGCGACGGTGGGAAGGCACGGGGAAGGTGGGCGATCCTTGGCTGGATCAGTTTCAAGCGGGCCAGCAAGCACTGCCCGTCGATAGTGTGATGGCGCATGGATTGTGGGCTCGCGATGGAGCTGAACTTCTCGACAAGATCGGGCCCGCCATCATTCAAGTGCATTCGGCGGGTGGACCGTTCGGTGTTCTCGTCGCCAATCAACGGCCCAATTTAGTGAAGGCTGTGGTGAACGTGGAAGGCGCGGGCAATCCGTTTTCTGAACAGACGCCATGGGGCATCACTACAGTTCCCTTAACGATGGACCCGCCGGTGAGCGATCCCAAAGAGTTTGCACTGCGCGAAGTGAAGCCTGCCAGCGGTCCATCGTATAAACTGCAGGCCGATGGCAACGTGCGGAAGTTCAAAAATCTGCAAGGCGTGCCCATGGTGTTTGTGACGGCGGAAAATTCCAATCGCCTGCAGGGAACGGGGCAAGTGGCCATGCTTCGGCAGGGCGGCGTGGAGATTGACGATTTGCAATTGAAGAGCAAAGGTATCAATGGGAATGGGCACTTCATGATGTTGGAGACCAATCGCAAAGAGGTTTTTGGGGTGATCAAGGGGTGGTTGGAGGAGAAGGTGAAGGGGTGATGTCTTCCGCGATCTAATATCATCTGTGATGTGAGGCTGATCCTCGACGCCGATGTCGTCGTTGCCGCTATGCGCAGTCCGGGTGGGGCTTCGGCGGCGATTCTCGGCGAGGTTCGTGCGGGTCGAATCGTGTTGGCGCTCACGGTTGCCCTGGCGCTGGAATACGAAGCAGTTTGCCTGAGGCCCGAACATCGGTTAGCGGCGGGTCTTAGCCGTGCCGAAGCGGATGTGTTTGTGGATGCGGTTCTGGCGAGGGTGGAGCCAGTGGAAACGCATTATCGTTGGCGCCCTCAATTGAACGATCCAGTGGATGAAATGGTATTGGAGGCGGCCATAAACGGCGAAGTGGATGCTTTCGTGACTTTCAATACGAAAGACTATGGCGACGCGCCCCTGCGATTTGGAATTGAAATCTTGCTTCCACGTGAAGCAAGCAGGAGGATTCGGA
Source organism: Terriglobia bacterium (assembly GCA_025350105.1). Taxonomy (GTDB): domain Bacteria; phylum Acidobacteriota; class Terriglobia; order Bryobacterales; family Bryobacteraceae; genus Palsa-187. Next base: position 28,068 of record JANXYJ010000194.1, read on the forward strand.
CCCAGTGACAAAAACCTATCCCTTACGTTTGCCGCAATCGTTGAAGGATGCAGTTGAGCGTTTGAGTCAACAAGATGGCACCAGCATGAATCAGTTTATGGCGATGGCTGTGGCGGAGAAAGTATCCGCCATGGAGACCGTTCAATTTTTTGAAAACCGCAAGGCGCGGGCGGATTTCAAGGCGTTTGACAAGATCATGAAGCGGCACGTCTCCGGTAAGAAACGCGGTGAAGTGCCGCGCGCGGGCGACGAACTGTAGCCGAAACGGGAGTGATTCAGATGGAATCGAACAAACCAATCAACCTGGCTGCCTGGAGCTACTTCTGGCTCGGCGTGGAACGTGAAGTTTTGGCGCGCGGCACGGTGACCAGCGGCCGCCAGATGTACGTTGAATATTGGACGCCGGCACAGGTGCGGCACCCGTATCCGATCGTGATGATTCACGGGGGTGGAGGGCAGGGCACGGACTGGATGGGCCGGCCGGATGGAGGTCTTTCTGATAACAAGCGGGGTTGGGCCATGTACTTTATCGAAGAGGGCTATCGCGTCTACGTCGTCGATCGGCCAGGGCATGGGCGTTCGCCGTTTCATCCGGACGTACATGGTCCGTTCCCGCAAGGCGCCACAACTTATACACAAGTAGCCCGGCAATTCACGGCTCCCGAAAAAGCAGAAAAGCCGTATGGGCCGCAGGCGGCCAAACACACGCAGTGGCCAGGTACCGGAGTGGAGGGCGATCCCACCGTCGATCAGGTGATTCCCGGACAGGGTGGGTCTTTTTTAGCGGACCTGGAAGCCACGCACAATGTGTGGAAACAGAGATTGGGCGAATTGTTTGATCGTATTGGTCCGGCCTTCATCATGACGCATTCGATGGGTGGACCCAATGCCTGGATCGCGGGAGAAGTCCGCCCGGATTTGGTGAAAGGGATGATTGGCATTGAGCCAGCGGGGCCGCCGTTTGGCAATCTTAAATATGGATTGACGGCATGCAAGATGACCTTCGATCCTCCAGTCAATGATGCGTCGGAATTGAAGACCGTGAAAGTGACGCAGCCGGAGAGTAGCGGCCTGGATCCGTATCTTATTCAAGCGGAACCGGCGCGTAAGCTAAAAAATCTGGCGAATATTCCGGCCGTGGTGGTGACCTCGGAGGCTTCGTATCACGCACCCTATGATGCAGGCAGCGTAGCATTCTTGCGGCAGGCCGGCGTAAAGGTGGATCACATCAAGCTCGCGGACAGCGGGGCTTTTATTGCCAAACCCATACGGGGCAACGCGCATTTCATGATGATGGAGAAGAACAATCGCGAAGTGCTGCAGCCAGTGCTCGATTGGATGCGGACGCGTGAGGGGAAAGCGCAAGCCGCCGCCCCAAAGTCCACCGAGACCGCGCTAAATCTGGCCGATTTGGGCCATTTTTGGGTAGGTGTGAACAAGAAAAAGATGCCCTATGGCACCATCGTCAGCGGGCAAATGTTCGTGCAGTATCTGATTCCGCAACAAGTGCGCCATCCCTATCCGATTGTGTTGGTGCATGGCGGTGGTGCGCAAATGTTGCACTACATGGGCCAGGGCGATTTGGGTGGTGAAAATGTGGAGGCCGGCTGGGCCCACTATTTCGTGCAAGCAGGCTATCGCGTGTATTTGATCGATCGCCCCGGCCATGGTCGCGCTCCGTATCATCCCGATGCGCTGGGGCCGATTGGCATGTTGCCAACCTACGAACAAATTGCAGGAGATTTGTTGCGGACCTCCAATGGTCCTAACAAACGCTGGCAGGGCACGGGCGTGGTGGGAAAAGACGCACGGCTCGATCAACTGTTCGCTCAGCAGAATGCCGCGCCGCAGGATACAGCCATGGCGCATCGCATGTGGGCCGCCGGTGGCGCAGAGTTGTTGGATAAAATCGGTCCCGCGATCGTCCTGAGTCATTCGGCAGCCGGGCCGTTTGGTTATTTGGTGGCCAATCAGCGCCCGAAGCTCGTAAAGGGAATCGTCGCGGTGGAAGGCGGTTTGCCCACACCGGGTTCGGTCCAGATGGACAACCTGAAGGGCATTCCCATAGCCATCGTAACCGCCGAAAATTCCGGCCGTAATTCCACGCCCAGCGTGACTACTTTGAAAGATGCCGGGTGCGATGTCGACGATGTGACGCTGAAGTCCAAGGGCATTTTGGGCAACGGCCACTTTATGATGCTGGAGAACAACCGCCAGCAGGTTTTTGACCTGATTAGCGGCTGGTTGAACGATAAAGTGAAAGCCTAGCGGGTTTAACGTGCGCTACACGGAGCCGGGCTGAATTTCGCTCCGTCTGCTTCCTTCTTAAAGTCGGTTGTGGTGACGAAGGGCGCGGCCAGATACACCGGGTCATTCACGATGGTGGTGACGGTGAGCCATTCATCACCATTGGGTTCGCCGAAGCGGTCGTAATATTCAGTAAGCGTAGTTTTATCGCTGTAGGGCACGCCGTTTCTACGCAGGTAGCCCTCGCGAAGATTCGTCGTGACCGCTTCTAGCGACCGTGACTTCGCTCCGTAACGCGCCGAAACTCCCAGGGCCAATCCTCCCGCAGTAGGCGTTTGCGCCGGTTCCCAACGCGCAGCCGAAAAACCTTGCCATGAGGCCTGGGTGCCGGCAGGCGCGGTCAGCATCGTCGTTAGTCCGGGCGGTGAAAAATGAAACAGGCGTGTTTGCGTCCCTGCGTCAGTTTCAATTTTTAGCGTGCTCTCGTCCTGCCAGGTGATGCGCAGGCGTCCCGGCACTCGCATGATCGCGGCCGCGCCATAGGCTTTGCATTGTAGTCCGGCAGTCTCGTCTTTCGCCGGATCCCATGCATCGATCACTTTGCGTGCCTCGGCTTTGTAGGGAATACTTGCGGCGTCACCCTTTAACGGCGTTACCATCCGCCAGCGATAATCCTCTGTCACCACGGAAACCCAATTGCCCGTGAGGTCCACCGGTGCTGCGGCTTTCCCCGTGCGCGCAGGCGGCGGCGGGCCGGGAGCCCCGGGAAACTGTGCGCAAAGTGAAGTAGCCAGTCCGCAGGCCAATGCCAATGTCAAAAGCATTCGGTTCATCATGTCCTATTTCCTCAGGCTCTTGTAGATGGCTTCGACGAACGCGTCCGCCTTCACGAAGCTATTGGCGGAAACGTATTCGGTGTCGTAGTCCAAGGTGGGCTTTGCGGCTTTCACTTGATCGAGCGTCTGACCTTTCTTGATCAGATCCTGTACGCGATCACGCACGATGACGATCATATCGCGGTATTCCACCACGTCTGCTTCGTCGCACAGCCGGCCGTGGCCGGGAATTACCAGAGTCCCGCCCTCTTGCGTGTGGCCGGGAACGGTGAGATCCAGAATATGATTCAGCGCCGCGATTTCACCTTGCACGCTGCCGCCGCGTTCGATGTCGATGAACGGGTAACCGCCCGGCGTGAAGATGTCGCCGGTGCTAATCACGTCAGAGCCGCGGAACAGAACGATGCTATCGCCATCGGTGTGCGCGTTGGGCTCGTGGTAAATAATAATCGCTTCGTTGTTGAAGCGCAGGTCCTTGAACGGCGTGGAGAATTCGTCTTCGGGAAGGCCCGCGCCGGTAGCGGGAGTCTCTCCCGGCTTGGCCGGCTGCGTCATCCGGTTCAAAACATTTTCGTGAGCGATGATTTTCAACGGCTGGCCCCCGTCCTGCCTGCCCAATGCGTTGATATCCAGACTGGCCACCGCGTTCGCAAACGCATCATTGCCGCCTACATGATCCGGGTGGACGTGTGTATTGATGATCCAGTAAACGCCCGCGCGGGAAAGTTTTCGCACTTCACTCATCGCCTTCGGCGCCATGGCCGCTAGTCCGGTGTCTACCAGCAGATTTCCGTCCTTGCCGGTTTGCACCGTTATGTTGCCGCCGTCGCCGGCGATCACGTAGATATTTCCCTGAACCGGGATCACCCGCAGCTCCGCGGTCTGCGCCCCGGCGAAACGAGCCAAAACCAATACTGCCCAAAATGATTTCATGTTATCGGCCCTGTTCCCGGCGCTGCGTCGGACCCAGCAGGCACGCTATATTCGCACCCATGCCGCAATCGCAATAGCGGTCGCAGACCTGTTTGGGATGCTCGGGTTGAGGTATCTTCTTCTGATACTCCGGATACAGCGTCTCGGCACCGCCGCGGGTGATCTCATACGGCAAGCCATACCAGTCTGAGATTTCATGCAGGAATGCGTTGGTTCCGGGCAGATGATTTGGCACATAGTCAGCGCGAACTTTGGGCACTTCCTGTCCGTATTCGCAGATGTCGCGGCCCATGCGCTGGCCGGGATCCAGCACCCAGGTCTGGCTGCGCACCAGCGGCTCGGTCAAAAACGCAGGGTCGGTGATCACCGTAATCACGTTCAGATAATTTCCGTGGCGCACCCAATGTTCGGTGAACGTTGCTTTGTCGCTGCGCGGCAACCCATTGCGGCGCATGTAATTTTCTTTCAGATGCGTCGTATAGATATTCAACATGTTGTCCTGCCAGGTGCCCGTGGAAAATCCCTGCCAGGTGTGTTGCGCCAGCTCACCGGGATGCGGGCGGTCGTCCATCCAAATGGTGCGCTCCATTTCCTGAAAACCCATTCGCGTGTGCCAGGCAACCACCTGCTGCGTCACCGGATCGAGCACCGCGTCCACCCTCATGTTCGATAAACCGCGCATGGAGTAATCGCCCCCATGCGGCCGGCACTGATATTCCGGCACGATGGAGATGCGGTCCGCATCATAACTATCGGCACGCAAACGTGCCGCGGCATTGATGGGGAAGCCCATGTAATCGCCCAGTTCTGGACCTGGGATGCGCTCCGGCAGGTCTTCATGAAACAGAGGTGCCCAGGCGCCGGCAAAATCGGATTGCGCCAGCCCCGGCAAGCCAAACCCAAAAAGTGCCGCCACAAGAATTGCTTTTTTCATAGTGAACCGTGTCCGTCTTAATCTATGTCGTAATCTATATCGTTTAGTTGTAAACCAATTACCCTGGCAAGTCAACCGGCGCGGCGCTGCGCGGAAGGAGTGACCTTTGCCTCTGGCTTCAAAGCCCGCAGCCGTGTCAACATTGTTTCCAGCGACTGTGCTTGCCGGTCGTTTAGCGGCCGCATCAATTGCTCGATCAATTGCATCTGACGCGGCAGGATGCGGTCGACGGCGCGTTGGCCTGCACGGGTCAGTTTCAATAGGTTCACGCGGCGGTCGTCATCGGAGGGTTTGCGCTCCAGCAAGCCTCGCGCACTCAATTTGTCGACCAGCCCCACCACATTGCCTTTGGTCACCATCAGTTGATCGGCCAGGGCCTGTTGGCTCATGGGGCCGAACTTGGCAAGCGCCGCCAAAACATGAAAGCGGGCCAGCGTGAGCTTGTCAGGGCGCAAATCTCCAGAAACAATGGCCTCCATGTAGTTGTAGGCGCGCACCAATTGCAGCCAGGCCAGAAAACCTGGGCCCGGTAAATCCGGAAGAGGGCACGGTGTTTCGGTGCGGATGGGTTCGGCCATGCGTGAATTTCTTCAACAGTAGCATGATGGACAAGAGCTCAAACGGTGACCCGTGACCGTTCTCGCTATCACTCCTGGCAATCAACCCTGTCTATCGAATTGATAAAACGAATCATTTTCAAAAAACCGTGGCTAAAACATTTTTGCCTCTCCGCGGTTTGCGCTGGGAAAGCACCAACTACCACGCCTATCAGGACTTGACACCGCGTGGGAACGGTGCAAAATAGATTATCCCTATATCCAGGGACGCTTGTACGATCACTTATTTTCGCGGCAATATCGTTTGAACTGCTGGTCTAAATTACGGGGAGGCGTTTCATGAGGACTGCCCTGCTATCGCTCGTAGGGTTGCTTGGTATCGGGCTTTTAACCTGGATGTGCACCGACGCGCACAAGCCAATGATCGAAGCCGATTTGAGAAGTAAGATGCAATTGGCCTTGGGTACCGCCAAGACTCCCGGCGTGGTTGTCTCCGCCGATGGCCAGTTAATTACGCTGCGCGGCGTGGTTCCCGATCAGGCCACCAAGACTGCCGCGGGCAATGCCGCAGCCATGGTTTACGGCGTTTCCGAAGTCAATAATCTTCTGGAAGTAAAGGCCGGCGCCATCATGATGACCACCGAGGAACGCAAAGCAGCGGTAGATTGCCAAGCTCAATTCAAGGACCTGCTGAACCAGCCCATTCTGTTTGCTACCGCCAGTGCCGCTATTCATCCCGCTAGCTACGCATTGATGGACAAGCTAGCCGCGGCCGCGAAGTTGTGTCCGGCGGCGCAGATTGAAATTGGCGGCCACACCGATTCCGCCGGCGCGCTGGATAGCAACATGAAACTGAGCCAGGCCCGCGCCGAGTCCGTGCGCGCGTACCTAGCGAACAAAGGAATTAGTGCGAATCAATTGACCGCCGTAGGCTACGGTCCCACCAAGCCGATTGCCGACAATCGAACGCCCGCAGGGATGCAGAAGAATCGCCGCACCGAATTTATTGTGAAAGGACTCTAAGGACAAATCATGACACCGGGTACTTGGTACGTAGCGGAACACATCTTTACTTGCCTGCTGGCCGCATTGGTGCTGGGCGGCATTCTGGGTTATCTGATTCATTGGTTCAGTAGCAAAAGTTTAGCGGCCAACCTGGAAGGCGAGTGGGCGCGCAAACTGGGGTTGGTGAACGACGAAAGATCGAACCTGGCGGTGCAGTTGAAAGCCGCCGAAGGCAGCGTGACGGATTGGAAGACCAAATTCGCCGGGCTTGATGGCGATCACAAAACGCTCACCGCGAAGTTTGCTGATCTAACTGGAAAGATTCCCGCGCTGGAAGCCGCTATCGCCGGTTGGGTTGCCAAGTCCGCTGTGTGGGATAGCGATCGCGCCAAGCTGCAGATGGACTTGAAGGCTTGCGCGGAGGCTCGCGGAAAGCTGGAAACCGAAGTTGCCGATTGGGTGACCAAAGGCAAAGCTTGGGACACGCAACGCGCCAGTCTGGATGCGGAGTGGAACAATAAACTAATTGCTGCCAATGACGGCCGCGCAAAACTCCAAGCCAGCCTGACTGCATTGCAGGATGATCATGCAAAGATCAAGACCAGTTTTGCCGATGTGCAGGGAAAAATCGCGCCGCTCGAAGGCGTGGTGGCCGGATGGGTTGCCAAGTCGGCGTTGTGGGATGGCGACAAATCCAAATTGCAGGCGGACTTGAAGTCAGCCACCGATGTGCGCAGCAAGTTGGAAATGGAAGTGACCGAGCTTTCGGCGCGCTTGAGTTCCACCGATGCGCAACTGAAGAAGGCAATCGCCGATGACAAGGCCGACGATTCTGCCTACGAGAAAACCATCGCCGACCTGCGTATGCGGCTCTCTGCTCTGGATGCCGAGAAAACCAGGGCGCAAGCGGGCGTTGCCGATCTGACGGCACGCTTGAACTCCGCCCAGGCGCAATTGCAGAAGGCCATTGCCGACGACAAAGCGGACGATTCTGCTTACGAAAAGACCATTGCCGAGTTGCACGCCAAGCTGGCCACGGCCGATACCACTCATCATCAATGGGTATTGCGCGTGAAGGAAACGGAAGCGCATGTGCACGAATGGCAGCAGCGCTTCAACGCCCTAGAAGCCGAGCACGGCAAGACCAAGCATCACTTTGCAGAGGTGTCCAGTAAGCTTGGTCCGCTGGAAGGGGCCATTGCAGGCTGGGTGGCGAAGTCCGCGTTGTGGGATTCCGATCGCGCCAAGCTGCAAGTGGAAATCCGCGATCTTACGGCGCGCCTGCACAGCACCGATGCGCAGCTGAAAAAGGCAATCGACGACGATAAGGCCCGTGATTTGGAAAGCGCCGCCACTTACGAAAAAACCATTGCCGACCTGCGGGGCCGCATCACCGCGATGACATCGGCGGTGGACGATTGGACCGCACGTGGCCGCACGTGGGAAGCCCGCGAGGCCGATTACAACAGTAAGCTGCAGGCTGCCGCTGGCTTACAAGCAAGCGGCGCCGTGCAGGAGCGGACGATCACTGATTTACGCGCCCGTGTGGCGATGCTGGAACAAGACTGGCGCGCCCGTTATACGTCATTGGAGACTGAACATGCCCAGTGCGTCACCAGATACGCCGTGCTGGAATCCAAATTGGCTGCCGCGCCGATGGCCATGGCGGCAACTGCAACGTCATCGGGCACGGCCGGAATGGCTAATAAGACGGGTGGCGACATTGAAGACATCGAAGGCATCGGTCCGGTTTATGGCGGTAAGCTGCGCGGCATTGGGATCTACTGGATTCACGAACTGCTGGAAGCTGGCAAGGACCCCGAAGGCCGTGCCCGCATTGTGGAGGGCACGGGCATTGAAAAGCACCTGGTTCTGAAATGGGTGAATCATGCGGACCTGCTGCGCGTTTCGGGCGTCACTCCCAATTGGGCTGAATTGCTGGAAGCTTCCGGCGTGGATACGGTGAAGGAATTGCGCAACCGCGTGCCGGCGAATCTCCAAAAGAAGATGGAGGAGACCAATCCCACCAATGGCAACGGCCGTTACGCGCCTACCGTGCCGGACTTGGAAACGGTCACACGGTGGGTGGAGCAGGCGAAGACGATGACGCCGAAGCTGACGTACTAATCAGCAAACGGTAAGCAACAAAGGCCGGGCGCTCCGCATAAAACGGGGCGCCGGGTTTCTGGTTTTAAACATTCTTACTTCAAAATGTCGCGGTGGGTTTCTTTCACGCGGAACCCCGCGGCTGCCAGCCGCTTGCGGATTTCCGAAGTGATCAGCACGCTGCGATGGTGGCCACCCGTGCAGCCGAACGAAATCGTCAGATAGCTTTTGCCCTCGCTGATATAGTGCGGGATCAGGTAGATTAGCAGCTCTGAAATCCGTTCGATAAATTCAATCGATTGCGGGAAGGACCGGATGTAACGCGCCACCCCGGGATGCTTTCCGGTTTTGTGCTTGAACTCCGGAATGTAGTTGGGGTTGGGCAGAAAGCGGACGTCAAACACCAGATCGCTATCGGGCGGGACGCCGTGCCGGTAGCCGAAGCTGGTCACTTGCACCAGCACATCCGGTCCGCCCTTCTTCTCACCAAAGCTGCGGTGAATGGTCTCGCGCAGTTCGTGCACGTTGAACTTGGTGGTGTTGATGATGGGGTCGGCCAGCTTGCGAATGGGCTCCAGAAACTGGCGCTCCCGGCGCACGTTCTTGGCCACGCTGTGTCCCAGCCCCAGCGGATGCGGCCGGCGCGTTTCGCTGAAGCGCCGCACAATGGTGTCTTCTTCGGCTTCCAGAAACACCAGCCGCGTGGGCACAATGCGGCGGATTTTCTTGAACAACGCGGGGAAGCGTTCCAGCGCCTCGCCTTCGCGAATGTCCACCACCAGCGCGGCGTGGCGGATGTTGGGTGCGTGCTTGGTCAGTTCGGCGAATTTGGGAATCAGGTCAATCGGCAGATTATCCACCGAGTAGTATCCCAAATCCTCGAACGCCTTGAGCACGGTCCCCTTGCCGGATCCGCTCAGCCCGGTAATGATCACCAGATCCGTAGCGGCGGCAAGTGCAGGCGTAGCCGGTGCGGCAGCCGCCGGCAAGGCGGCCGCCACCGTTTGCGCAGTTGTTTTCGCAGGCCTTTTCGCGGGCATGTCTTACCCCTCGATCATATCCAAGTGTCCGTCCGGCCGGCGGATCAACATCGTGATGCGATCCTGGGTGATGCGATCCGGCGCCACGCTGCGAAACACGATGTATTGGCGGCCGTCTTCCATCAGCAGCAGTGCTTCCTCCTGCGTGATGGGTTTGCGGCGCTCATGGGTACGCACTCGAAAAATTCGCGGCTTGGGCCTGTCGATAGTGATCCCCGGAACCGGCGGTTGAACTTTGCGCGAGCCAACATCCGCGGTTTCGCGCTTGGCTACCGACTGGCGGCGCCGCAGCTCCCGTCCCCGCGCATTGTGTTTCAGCGCTTGTTTTTCCAGCTTCAACAGAGCCGCGCTCACCGCGTGGAACAAGTCCGCGTCGCCGCCCAGGCCCACTAACGTGTGATCGTGGATCTGCAGCGTCACTTCCGCCTTGTGCAGATGCCGTTCGTTGGTAAGCACCACGTGGGCGGATTTTTCACCCGCGGCGCTATCCAGCAGCTTGGCCAGTTTGCCGAACTTGGTGTCCAGCTTTTCTTGAACCTTGGCGGGTAAATCGTGGGGGAGTCCTTTGTAGGTAACTTTCATGAATTTGATGGAATGGATTTGGCGGTAGGAATCTGCCGGATGGTTTTCGTTGCTGCCTAGCTCCGCACCCGGCGCTGGTGCGTTGACGGAATCCGCATATCCTCCCGATACTTGGCTACCGTGCGGCGCGTCACCTGAATTCCTTCCGATTGCAGCCGCTCGGTAATCTGTTCGTCGGTCAGCGGATGCGCCTGATCCTCTTCGTCGATCATTTTCTTTACCCGGCGTTTCAGCAGCAGCAACGGCGTGCCGCCGCCGGAGGGACCCTGCACCGCCTCCGAGAAGAAATACCGCAGTTCAAAAACGCCTTGCGGGGTGTGTGCGTACTTGCTGGACACCGCGCGGCTCACCGTGGAAGGATGCACGCCGATCTCTTCGGCAATCTCCTTGATCATCATTGGCTTCAGAAAGTCCAGGCCGTGTTCCAGGAAATCCATCTGGCGGCTGACGATGGAGTGGCAAACTTTCAGAATCGTCTGCTTGCGCTGCTCGATGTTCTTCATCAACTGGATGGCGCTGGCGTAACGCTCCTTCACGTAGTTGCGCACGTCCTTGTCGGGCTGCTGATCGCGATTCAGCATGCTGCGGTACTGCGAATTCAAGCGCAGTTGCGGAACATCGTCGTCGTTGATTTGAATCAGATATTCTTCGCCGTCTTTGGTGATATAGACGTCCGGCTCCACCTGGCGCGCGCCGGGTCCCGAATAACGAATCCCGGGCCGCGGGTCCAGATGACGAATTACGTGAAGCGCAATTTCAATGTGCGCCATGGGCCGCTTCAACAAGCGCGCCAGCTCCTTGAACTGGCGTGCTTCCACCAGTTTCAAATGATCCGCCACAATGTTCCAGGCCACCCCGCCGCGCGCTCCCCGGCTTTCCAGCTGAACCAGCAAACATTCGCGCAGATCCGTGCAGCCCACTCCCGCCGGATCCAGACTGTGCACCACTCGCTGGGCTTCGGCCATAGCGGCTTCGCTGTGCCCGTCGGCGGCGGCGATCTCCGCTAACGAGGACGTCAGGTAGCCGTTCTCGTCCAGATTGCCCAAGATACTATCGGCCGCCGACCGCACATTTTCGCTGATGGCCACCAGCGCTAGTTGCGAATTCAGGTGATCGGTCAGCGTCACCGGCGATGACAGGAACATCTCAAACGACGGCTTTTCACTGATCTCCGACGCCGGGCTCTTGTAGCCAGGATCCAGATAGTCGTCAAAATAGCTGCCGAAGTCGATCTCGTCGAAGGGATCGGCGACTTTAGCGTCCACATTGTCTACCGCATCGCTGCCCGCCACTGTGTCGCCGATGCTGGTAGTTTCGGCGGGCGAAACCAAGGCTGCCGCCTCGGGTATACCGCTTGCCTCACCGTAATTCGGTTCGCCGTCGGCATCCAGAAATTCGCGCGGCCCCGCGGTGACCTCAAGTATCGATTGGTCGGAGGGATCGGCTACGCGCTCCGCTTCCAGCAGCGGCTGCAATTCCTCTGCCGTTAGTTCCTCGCCGCCTTCGCCCGCCTCTTCCAGCACGGGGTTCTCGGCAATCTCGGCCGCAATCATGTCCTTCAACTCCAGCTTGTTCAACTGAAGAAGGCTCACCATCTGCACCAGGCCGGGGGTGAGGATCTGCTTTTGCGCGACGCGGATCTGAAGTCTTGGTGAAAGCGTGCCCATGTACTAATCTATCTGGTCGTCTACCTGAACGTCGTTTCTGTAAACGTCTTTTTTTGAAGAACGCTGACGCTTGGCGGCGGAATGCTTGCCGCCTGCTTTCATGCTAACACTTGACTGTTCCTTTCCACGCCAAAGAATGATGAAGAAAAAGCTGTAGGCGGGTGGCGAAAAGCGATATAATAAGCGCTTCCATGCGTTATCTGTCGGCGAACGCGCAACATGTCGGGGCGCGGGAGTATCAGCAGGACTTCTTTGGTCTGGCCGGGCCAGAACACGCGCAGATGGAACCCGGGCAACGCCTGGCCGACCCGCAGTTCGCCGCACACGCTGGTTTCCTGGCGGTTCTATGCGATGGCATGGGTGGCATGGCCCATGGCGACGTGGCCAGCAAAACCGCGGTTCAATCCATGTTGCGGGCCTACGCGCGTAAGACTCCGCAGGAAAGCATTCCCGATGCCCTTGAGCGCAGCGTCCGTGAGGCCAATCAACAAGTCCTGATTGCCGCCAACGATCTGGGCATGCCGGAAGCGGTAGGGACGACGCTGGTGGCGGCGGTCCTGCACACTGCGCCGGAGGGCCAGGAGTTCTTATACTTCGCATCGGTAGGCGATAGCGGTTTGTTTCATGTCACTGGAGGCGTCAGCGGAGGACTTGGGGGCGGTCAGTTGCACACCGTCAATCAGCCTCATGTTTACGCCAACGTGCTGGACCGCGCCGTCGCCAATGGTGCAATCTCCCAGCAACAAGCCGAACAGCATCCGGAGCGCGAATCGCTTACCAGCTTCGTCGGCATTCAGAATTTGACCGAGATCGATCGCAACACGGAGCCCTGGCCCGTCGCTGCCGGCGATACCATCCTGCTGGCCAGTGATGGCATGTTCAAAACCCTGGAGGCGCACGAAATTGCCGCCGCGCTGGATGGTGACCCGCGCCGTTGGCCCCAGACGCTGGTCGATCAGGTGCTTGCCAAGCAAAGGCCGGGGCAGGACAACGTCACGGTTGTTTCGGTGACTTTGGACAATGGATGGTTTGCCCCGTTGGAGGTTCCTGCAGCCAGCGTGTTCCAGGACGGGCAACCTTCGCTTGCCGATTTGTCCGCCGCATCCTCCACGCCTTCACGCTTTCTGATGCTGGCGATTTTATTCCTGATCGTGGCGCTGGGGCTTGCCGGGCTATGGTTTTTCCACGCCCGCCGTTAACCCTCAGTGGCCTTTAAACCAAAATTAGAACGTCAGGGCGCTTCGCTGCGCTCATCGCCGCGTTTCACCTGCGCCCTCCGCCGGCCTTCCGTCAGGTTAGCCGCCGCCTGCTGCCTGGCGGCGTCACTGATTTTGATATTATTCACCACCTGCCTGGCGCCGGCCGTTCTGGCCATTCGCGTGGCCGCACCCTTGTGCTGAGCCACGCTGGTTTGCCCTTCCCAGAAGGCAACCCCGCCTTGCACCCGAACCTTGAACCCGTCCAGGCCAATTTTTGAGCGGGCTAGCTTCGCCCGAATGACCGCTTCCAACGCCTTATCCTGCTGCGCCGTCGTCCCCATGGAAGGAACCGGATTGCGCCCAGAACCGCCCTTGGATGAAACCCCGTTGGAAGAAGCCACGCGGGAAACCGCCTTGGGCGCAGGGGCAACGGCCGCGGGACCTGGGGTGGGTTTATTCTGGTTTGTTCCACTGGACGAGGCATTGCCAGATTCAACCCCAGCCGGGGTTGCCCCCGCCGGTAGCCGTCGCACCGGAACGGGTGACCCGCCCGGGGGGCTGGCTTGCCCCAACAGCACTACGCACGATAACATCCACGAAAGCAAGCACCTGACGCCGACCCGGGTAGAATCCATGTACCTTAGTTGGCGCTGCGAGCTAGTATTCTCAGATTTTCTTTAGGGCGTACGACAGCGCCACTGCAAACCCGCCAATCCCCGTTCCACCAAGCAGGGTAACAAGTCGGTGAATATCCCGCGAATCATCCGTGAATTAGCGCAGGCGCCCGCCTTTTGCGCGGCGAACTTGTTAGGCTTAAAACGAAACCAACCGCACGCCTGAAATTGGCTCCAGTACCAAAACAACGTAGATGAACAGTTCCCTTTTCCGCAAGCTTCTGGTGGCCGCCCTGGCGCTTCTTGCCGTGACCGTGGTTCTGGTCTACTACACGTTGACCTCTTACGCCGAACAGTTGGGAAATCCGGTATCGGGGATGGTTCGCAATCGCGTCCTTTGGATCGCGCTCAGCGCTTCGGCGCTGGCTGTCGTGGTTGCCGGCATTGTCGCGCATTCGCTCACCAACCGGGTCATCCGGCTAAAGCACCTGGCGGACGGCATGTTGGGCCTGGCTCCAGAAAAACGAAACATGATTGGGGAGCAGGACGATTTGGGATCGCTCGAACGGTCCCTGTCCGGTGTCGCCAGTGAACTCAGCACCCTGGTGCAGGATCTGCGCTTTGAATCCGCTCGGCGCGAGGCTGTGCTGGCGGGAATGACCGAAGGCGTCTTGGCCGTTGACCGCGAAACCCGCGTCACCTTTTGCAATCAGCCGCTGTTGCGCGCCATCGGGTACCGCGGTGAAAAGTACGAAGGCCTGGGGTTGCTGGAGTTGGTGCGCGACCCCGTGTTGCATGATTTAATTCGCCGCACGCTCAATACCGGCGAACCGGCGAAGTTGCGCTTTCACCTGTTTGCCGATACCCCGCGCACCTTTGAGGTGCAGGCTACTCCCTTCGCCATGCCCAGCGGGCGCGGCGCCATGGCCGTGTTCCATGACATTACCGATCTCGAACGCCTGGAACAGGTCCGCAAGGATTTCGTAGCCAACGTTTCCCACGAATTGCGCACGCCCTTGGCCGGTATCATCGGGTACGCTGATACTTTGCTCGAAGGCGCGCTCGAAGACGAACGGAATCGCCGCCGTTTCGTCGAAATTATCCGCTCCAATGCGGTTCGCCTGGGTAGCATTTCCTCCGATCTGCTTTCGCTTTCCGAGCTCGAATCCGGCGCCGATCGCGAGGAGGCCGAAGTGGTTTCCCTGCGTGGGGTGCTGGAATCGGTTCTGCAAACCATGGAGGCCGAAGCCCAAGCCCGTCAGGTACACCTGATCCGCGGCCCGCTGCCGGATCTGTTTGTCAGCGGTAGCCGCCTGCGCCTGGAACAAGCGCTTTTGAATCTGGTGGCCAATGCGGTCAAGTTCAATAAAACTGGCGGCGAGGTGCGTGTGGGCATTGAAACCAAACCGGCCGGCCGCGTTGCCATTACCGTTGCCGATACTGGCGTCGGCATCCCGTCGCAGGATGTACCGCGCATTTTTGAACGCTTCTATCGTGTCGATAAGGCCCGCTCACGGCAAGTGGGCGGGACGGGTTTGGGGCTTTCGATTGTGAAACACGCAGTGGAAAGAATGAACGGAACCGTCAGCGTAGAAAGCCAATTGGGCAAGGGCTCGATTTTTACCATTCTACTGCCCATGGCATCTCCTACAGATACCAAGCCCCCCCAAAAAGTTACACCTTTGTAACTCAACCTTCATTTGATAGCTATGATTCGTTCGCTAAAGTCGTAACGGCCCCCAAACGTTGTAATACGAATTCGCTTATCAGTGTCTCAGTACGCGGTCACTCACTTGTCATTTTTTGTTCATGACAAGAGCACGTAGTCCCGCTAATCTTGACGCACAGTGGGTTGAAGACGCTGCCGTCGGTGGCTAAGTAGAGGAGTGAACCAAATGAATAAAGGTCGCATGACCCAGTCCCAAATTTTTGGACAGGAAAGTCGAGTTGGAAAATGAAACGCGCTAGTATAGCCTGCCTGCTCATCGGTTTAGTCAGTGGCTTGTCGCCCCTTCCGGCAGCGGAACAACCCGCCGCCGACACCAAAACGGCGTCACCCAGCCAACCGGCTTCCGAAATTGAACAGCTTAAGCAGTTGCTGCTGGACCAGCAACGCCAGATCAACGAATTACGCAAAGAATTAGCCCAGCACGCAACCGAAGTGAAGGACGGAACCAAGACAGAGGCTGCCGCGGTCCCCGCCCCGCAGTTCCCCAGCACCGGTCAAGTGGCCAGCACCGCCGCGATTTTGCCGCCTTCGTCCAGTGTGATGATCGCGCCGCTAGCGGGTTTGGGCGGACTGCCCCAGGCTGCCGCTGCACCGGCTGCTGCTGGCCCCACCCTTGCTGACGTCAATAAGCGGGTGGACGGACTGATCCGCAACTTGAACGGGTTTCGCTTTACTGGCGATTTTCGCTACCGGTTTGACTTGCAGGATCGGGCGGCGAACGCCACTGCTGCCGCGTTGCAAAACGCGCGTTCGCGTTACCGCCTTCGTTTGAACGTCGACAGAGATTTGTTGTACAGCGACAAGTCGGAGCGCCCGTTGGCCCACATGCATTTCCAGTTGTCCACCGCTCCCTACAACAACGATCTGACGAATGATACCGACTTTACTGGCGTTGGGACCAAGGCCCCATTTTCAATTGCGGAAGCTTACATGGATGTAATGCCGGTGAACGGACTTACGCTGCGGATTGGCCGCATGCAGGAAGTTTTCGCCGACAACCGCCAGTTCGTTTGGGATGACGATCTTCGCTTGAACGGTTTTCAGGAAAACTACCGCTTCGCTGGGAAGAAGAATGGACTGTTTGTGGATTTCCGCGCCGGCCAATACATTCTTACCAACCCAAATGTCCTGGTGGTGCCGGCCGGCTCGCCTTATCTGAACGCCGGCTACCTGCTGGGTCAACGCATAGCTTCCTCGGATCTCTTCGATCAGGGTGTGGTTGTCGGCGGCAATTTCAACAAAAAGTGGCGCAGTGATTTCACCTTCGGCTATTCCTCGGTGCGTGAGCCCAATCAGATTCAGTTGGCCTCTACCGCGGCCGGCCAGGGCCTGGTCACCAACGCCGTTCTGGGTGCGACGATTTCCAGCGCGTTGGGTCAGTCCGGTAATGCCACCACCACTTCGGGCGGTGCAATCTACTCCGCGGGTGGCTTCGACGTTCTCCATTACGGGTTGAATTTGAACTACTCCGGCAGCGCGCTGCACGGGCATAACTTTCCGGTGGCCATCTTCCTGCAGGGAACCCACAACAAAGCTGCCAGCGATCAGAACAACGGCTATATGTTGGGCGCCTCCATCGGCCAGGCCGCTCGCCTGGGCGACGTCCAATTTCAGTATGCGTACTTCTATAAGCCGGCCAACGGGTTTGTTTCCCAGTTCACCGACGATGACGTAGGGACCGGCAGCGGCGTCAACATCAAGGACAATACTCTGCGCGTGAACTTCGGCATCACGCGGTGGTTGGCCTGGGAAAACCGCCTGTTTATCCAGAAGGGAATTGCCCGCAATGGCCCTAACTTCTTCCTGCCCCTGCAACAGGGCTATAACACTACCTTCCGCTATCAGTCGCACTTGGCATTTACGTTCTGAAATTCTGTAACTGGGCTGTAATACAACGATGTAACACTAGGGGTGAAAAGACATGAAACGCACATTACAAATCTTGCTACCTTTCCTGGCACTGGCCGGCGCGGCCATGGCACAGGACATCTTGATCAACGGGGCGGGTGCTACCTTCCCGTATCCTATGTACTCCAAGTGGTTTGACGAATACCACAAGAAGAATCCGCACATGCAGTTCAACTATCAGTCCATCGGTTCCGGCGGCGGTATCAAGCAGGTGACCGAAGGCACGGTAGACTTCGGCGCCACCGACGGTCCGATGAACGACACGCAGCTGAAGGATTTTGAAGCCAAGCACATGTCGGGCATTCTGCACTTCCCCACCGTGATGGGCGCGGATGTGCCGGTATACAACCTGGCCGGCGTGACCGCGCAGTTGAACTTTACCGGAGACGCGTTGGCCGGTATCTTCCTGGGCAAGATCACCAAATGGAACGATCCGGAAATTGCCAAGGCGAACCCGGGCGTGACGCTGCCAGCGTCGGACATCATTGTGGTCCATCGCTCTGATGGCAGCGGAACCACCTTTATTTGGGTGGACTACCTCTCCAAAGTAAGCAAGGAATGGGAAACCAAAGTGGGCAAGGGAACTTCGGTGAACTGGCCTGTCGGTTTGGGCGGCAAAGGGAACGAGGGTGTTTCGGGAACCGTGAAACAAACCCCCAACTCCATCGGCTACGTGGAGTTGATTTTCGCCCGCCAGAACAAAATGCAGTTCGGTAAAGTCAAGAACTCGGCTGGTGTCTTCGTAGAAGGCAGCCTGGCGGGTGTAACCGCCGCGGCGGCGGGCGCGGTCAAAGAGATTCCGGACGATTTCCGCGTGTCTATCACCAACGCTCCCGGTAAGGATGTGTACCCAATCTCCAGCTTCACCTGGCTACTGGTGCCGGAGAAAATCGCCGATGCCAAGAAGAAAGCGGCCATCAAGGACTTCCTCAGCTGGATGTTGGGCCCGGGTCAGGCGATGACGGCGGCGCTGGACTACGCTCCGCTGCCGAAAGCTGTGGTCGCGAAAGAAACCAAAGCGATCGCCAAAATTAATTAAGATAATATGGCGCTCCCTCACGGTCGCGGCTTGGTGCTGTCATCTAAGATCAATGAAGTCGCACCTAGCCGCTACTGCCGGGGAACGCTGGAATCAATCGCATCGACAACATCAGGGTGTTTCTAGTATCCGCAAATGGCAACTTCTCCGACAATCGAATCTGTAAACGCGATGGGCGCGGGCCCTAAACCCGCGTCCTCGTTTTTGCAGCGGCTGAAAGGCGGCGATGAAGTTGCCTATCTGATCACTTGTATTGCCGCTTCCACCATTCTGGCGCTTACCGCGCTGATTGTATTTGAGCTGTATCACAACTCCGCCGCATCGCGCGGCAAATTCGGCTTTGCTTTTCTCTTTTCTTCAACCTGGGACCCGGTGAACGATCAATACGGGGCTTTGCCTTTTATTTACGGAACCGTGGTGACGTCCGCTGTGGCGCTGCTGATCGGCATCCCCTTGGGCGTGGGCGCGGCCATTTTTCTGGCGGAAATGGCTCCGCCGAAAGTCTCCGAAGCCCTCACCTTCATGATTGAGTTGCTGGCCGCCGTGCCCAGCGTTATCTTTGGTCTATTAGGAATTTTTGTCCTGGTGCCCATTCTGAAATGGCTGGAACCCGCCATCCGCGCGGTGCTCGGTTGGACGCCCCTATTTTCCGGGCCTTTTTATGGCGTTAGTCTCTTTGCCGCCGGCGTGGTGATGTCGGTGATGATCATTCCGTTTATTATTTCGATTTCCCGCGAAGTGATCCTGGCGGTCCCCAACGACCAGCGCGAAGCGGCGTTGGCCCTGGGCGCGACGCGCTGGGAATCCACCTGGGACGTGGTACTCCCGAATGCCTTCCGCGGCATCATGGGATCTGTTTTTCTGGCGCTGGCCCGTGCGCTGGGTGAGACGATGGCCGTAACCATGGTGGTGGGCAACGATCCTAAAATCAAAGCTAGCCTGTTCGCCCCCGGCTATTCCATCGCGGCCGTCATCGCCAACGAATTCACCGAAGCCACCGGAGAGATGTACACCAGCGCGCTGATTGAACTGGGCTTGGTCCTGTTCGCCCTCACCGTGGTGATCAACGGTGGCGCCCGTCTGCTGGTGGCAGCCGGCGAAAGGAACAAAACATGACGGCATCTAACTCACCCCACGCGCCGGCTTCGCATTTCGATTTTCTCCACTTCCGCCGCAAGACGGTGAACTTCGTCATGCTGAGCCTGACCGCTATCTGCACTTTTGTCGCCCTCGGCGTACTGCTCTACATTTTGGGTTATCTCTTTGTTCACGGCGCCAGTTCGCTTTCGCTGGATTTTTTTACCAAATTGCCCACTCCCGTGGGTGAAGCGGGCGGCGGCATGGCCAACGCCATCGTTGGCAGTGGCAAACTCCTGCTCATCGCCATGTGCCTGGGTGTGCCGATTGGATTTCTCGGCGGAGTCTATCTGGCGGAATTCGCCGGCGGAAAATTTGCCTTCCTCATCCGCTACGTGACCGACCTTTTAAATGGCGTTCCCTCCATCGTAATGGGCATTTTCGCCTACACCATCATCGTGCTCCCGCAGAAACATTTTTCTACTTTGGCGGGCGGCCTGGCGTTGGGCGTGATGATGATTCCCATTGCCGTGCGCAGCTCCGAGGAATTTCTGCGCGCAGTGCCTTTGAACCTGCGCGAAGGTTCCATGGCCTTGGGCGCCTCCAAGACGCGGGCAATTTTAACGGTGGTGATTCCCGCCGCCAAAAACGGCATCATCACCGGTGTCATGTTGAATCTGGCTCGCGTGGCGGGGGAAACCGCGCCGCTGCTGTTTACCAGTTTCGGCAATCGCTATTGGAGCCACGGATGGAACGAACCCACGGCAGCGCTTCCGGTAATGATTTTTACCTACGCCATCGCGCCGTATGAAGACTGGCATCGTCAGGCATGGTCGGCGGGTTTTGTGCTGCTCAGCTTAGTGTTGGCGATTAACGTTTTCGCGCGTTTGGTACTATCCAATAAAAAGCATGTGGCTCGGTGAGTCTCAAGGTGATAAAATGCAAGCTCCAAGTCGGCAAACTTCCGCGGACAAACAATCGGCCAGCAAGGTAGAGGATATGGACTCCGTCATTCCGGAATCTCACGCGGCTGGTTCTTCTCAAGCCCAGTCAGGCAGCGGCGCCGTCAAGCTCAGCGCCACCAACTTAAACTTTTTCTACGCAAAATTTCAAGCCCTGCATGGAATTTCGATGAAGATTTTGGCCAATCAGGTGACGGCTTTCATCGGTCCCTCCGGTTGCGGCAAGTCCACCTTCCTGCGCACGCTGAACCGCATGAACGAAACCATCAAAAGCAGCCGTGTTGAAGGCGAAATTCTGCTGGACGGGGAAGACATCTTCACACAGGAAGTTTCCGCAGTGCGCCGCCGCGTCGGCATGGTGTTTCAACGCTCCAATCCGTTTCCTAAATCCATTTTTGACAACATCGCTTACGGCCCGCGCATCAACGGCAGCCCCAGCCGCAGCGAACTGCGCGATAAGGTAGAGCAAAGCCTGCGCCGCGCTGCTTTGTGGGACGAGGTGAAGGACAAACTGAACCAATCCGCCTATGGCCTTTCCGGCGGCCAACAGCAGCGCCTGTGCATTGCCCGCGCTTTGGCGGTGGATCCCGAAGTGCTTTTATTGGATGAGCCCTGCTCTGCGCTTGACCCTATCGCCACTGCTAAGATTGAGGATCTGATTTTTCAGCTGAAAAGCAGCTGCACCCTGGTGATCGTCACCCACAGCATGCAACAGGCCGCCCGCGTGGCCGATAACACCGGATTCTTTTTGTTGGGAAAGTTGATCGAGTTCGATAGCACGGCGGTGATCTTTAAGACACCCAATAAGAAGGAAACGGAAGATTACGTCACGGGCCGTTTCGGTTGATCGGCATTTCCCGCTCGCAGGAACAGCCTGCGCAAGCGGCAAGATTTTTGCAGCCCCGATTTTTGTAACCTTCAGGAGCACTGTGCGCCACTTTGTTGAAGAACTAGAGACGTTGAAAACCAGCTTGCTGGAAATGAGCGCACTTGTGGAAGTGGCCATCCAGCGCAGCGTCATTGCCGTGACGCAGAAAGATCGTAGCGCCGCCGAAGAAGTCTTTCTCAACGAAGCCAAAATCAACGCCAAGGAAATTCAGATTGACGACGCAGCCGTCAGCCTGCTGGCTTTGCAGCAACCCATGGCCGCGGATCTGCGGCTGATCGTCGCCGTACTGAAAATCAATACGGACCTGGAACGCATGGGTGACCTGGCGGCCAACACCGCGCAGCGTGCCATGTCATTAATGGAAGTCCCGGTGATCAAGCCCATGATCGACATTCCGCACATCGCGGGTCTGGTCCAGTCGATGGTGCGAAAGGCCCTGGACGCCTTCGTGCAGCGCGATCCGGTTCTGGCGCGCAGCGTATTGGCCTCCGATGATGCCGTGGACAGCCTGCGCACCGCCAGCTATCACGAACTGGTCAGCTTCATGGAACAGGACCCGCAGAATATTCAACAGGCCCTGGATCTATTGGCCGTTACCCGCAATCTGGAACGCATCGCCGATCATTCCACCAACATTGCCGAGGACGTCCTGTTCCTGGTGAAAGGCATCGACGTCCGCCATCACGCCGAGACGCATTCATAGCGATCCTGGGCGCCGCCCGGAAAACATGCGCTAGACCGCTTGCAACGCTCCACTGTGGGAGTTTTCCGTGCGTGCATGGCACTGGGCACTGTTGCGTGACGGCATGATATAGAACCGCACTTCAAACACCTCCCCGCCGGATTGAAACGGAACCACCGTCCATGCCGTGACGCCGCTGGAACGGGTTTGATAGTTGCGGCCGAACACCACCGTTGGAATGCTCAATCCCAAGGGCCCCAGCTTTTCTTCAAAGCTGGTCTTCACGTTGCCGATGATCATGTTGGCTACTTCGGAAATGGCGTCCAGCACGTCTTCGTTCAGCGAATCGCATTCCATCATCAACAGCCCCCCAGCCAAGGCGCACGCGAAATTGGCGCTGCAGCAGATCCGTCCGGTTCCGCTCCAGGAACCGCCAATCCCCACCAACGCCTCCACCCCATCGTAGCTGGGAGCCGGACTGGAAACGGCCTCCTGGAACGCCAGACAGTCTTCGAGCGGCAGGCCCAGCATTGTCGAAAACACCTCATGCGCGGCCGTACGCACTACCGTGGTGATTTCCTCAGGGCTAATTCTGTCGATCATATGATCCCTGTCAACTTTTCTTTTATTTGTTCCGCCGTAAACGGTTTGCGAACATAGCCGGCCGCGCCCAATTCCAGTGCCTGCAGCACTCGCGCCTGGCTGCCTTCGGTGGTCACCATCACGATGGGGACGAATTTCAAAGCGTCGTCCGCCTTACACCGGCTAAGGAACTCAATGCCGTCCATAGTCGGCATATTGATGTCCGACAGGATCAAGCCGACCTTCGCCGTCTTCAGCTTTTCCAGCGCCTCCGCTCCATCTCCGGCTTCATGTACCGTTCCCAGTGGCACTTCCGCCTGTACCAACACCCGTTGTAATATCTTTCGGATTGCAGCCGAGTCGTCGACAATCATTACATCCATGGAATTCCCGCCTCCCCTCCTATCAGGTTTCTTATCGGTGGGAACTCAGAAGTGTGAGCCAGAACGGCGTCTTAGGAAGTGAGTGAGAAGACGAAAATAGAAACCAGCCGAATCGGCAGAAGGCGCCCGACCAGAGGTGAATGATCAGAGGTGAATGATCAGAGGTGAATGATCAGAGGTGAA
>JANXYJ010000019.1 GCA_025350105.1 Terriglobia bacterium
GGTCTTCCGTCATCTCGATCCATGTAGGTTCCGATGCAAGAGGTTTTATCCTCGCCGAAAGATCAGCACACTCATCAGCAGCGATGCTGCCACCGCTGTAATGCAACGCGTTCTGGCCAGAACGAACTACTCTGGCTGAAGATTAATTCAGGAGCAATTTAATTCAGGCGACTTGTGATCGGAAGTAATTGAACACAGTGGAGATCCAGGCGGGCTGGAAGGATGATCGCGAAGACGCTGGTTCTCGCAACGGTTTTTTGCGACCTCTGATGCTGAAGACGATGCTGGCGAGCAGGTTATCGATTTGCTGGAGAAGGCTTGGCCGGATGATCGGGCGGTTTCGGGCCGCGGGTGCGGGAAAACGTGAAACTCCTGTTTTGGTTAGGCGCCGGCGTCGTTCGTGGACACGTCCCAAGATGCTTTCACCTCTCCTTCCTTGCCGCCGTCCTCTTTTTGGGCGTTGAAGGTCCAGGTGATCTTGCTGTAGTTGAGGGTTAACGTTTCCACGGGCTTGTCGCCGCTGCCGCCGCCGACCGAGACCGACGAAAGCACGGAGTTTTCCAGTTCATAAACAATAATGGGCAGCACGGCGCCCCTGTCATTGCGGCCTACGGTGATTTTGACGGTCCCCAGGTTGGTTCCTTTACAGCAAGCCTGATTCAGGAGTGGGCTGGCCTTATCCATATACTTGGTGGCCGTGAAGTCCTGGTGGTTGGGTCTGCCGGCGGTTCGCTCCGGGTTGCTGACATCACCGGTGATTTGCATCGCCACGCCATGGCTGAAGGAGAGCAGTTCAATCTTATCAACGAAATTCTTCAACTGGCTCTCGCCTTTGATGTTCGGAATGTCCATTACGATTACATCCATGGGCTGGTCTCCTGTTGGGGGCGGGTCACCTTATTAAATTATCGCTCCTGAATTGGCGCTCCTGAATTGGCGCCCGGAGTTCGCTTCCCGGGTCACTTGATGAGAGTGCTAGAGTGTCGACTGCCCGCCGACGGGTGAAAGAACGGGTAAGAATGGGTCTGAAGCCAATGCAGAACGGAGGCAGCCCCCGAATGCCGGGGCTACCTCCGTAGGCTCTGCATCTCTTGACGCTGTTACGGAATCAGTCTCCGCGGCGCTCTCCTTCGCCGCCGGGCTTGGTACCGATCCTGATGTCCGCTATGCCCGACGGGACGTAGGACGCGCCGCCGGTGATATTCAATGAAACGCCGGTTTCCTGTCCGGTGCCGGAAATGGTCATGACGGCGGGCAAGGCAGCGCCGCCAGTGGGATTCAGCATGACGTTCAGTTGCAGAACCGCAGCGGTGGAGGCGGCCTGCGGCGTGGATGCCACTTGCGTGTGTGAGACAACGCCAGTGACATGCCATGATCCGGACATGCCCACGGAGAACGGAGGCGCCGGGGAGGGTGTGAAAATCGCAAACGTTCCTCCGCCGAATGCCGTCTTGCTGCGTGCGTTGCCGGAGCCGGTGATGAGGGCTTCGGTGGGCCCGCCGGATTCGGCGTCCAGCACCACGAAGCTGAACGAACTGATGCCTGTGGTGGGCGGAGCAGATCCAACCGTAAGCGTTACCGGCACGGAAAGCGGACTATTTGCCGCGCCGGTGGAAGTCACCATAATTTGTCCCTGATAGGTACCAGCGGCAAGGCCCGTGGCGCTGGCCGAAACCGAAAGCGAGACGGGAGTGGTGCCGGTGACTGGCGTCACTGAAAGCCAATTGCCCCCGGTGGTGGTGGAGGCCGCCGCGGTCAGGTTGAGTGCGGCACCGGAACTGGAAAGCGCCAAGGTTTGCGACGGGATGGCGGTGGTGCCGGAGGCATTGAACGTTAAGCTGGTGGGTGCCGACGACAGATTGGGTTTGCTGGTGCCGGACTGCACGATTAGAGTGACGCCGACCAACTGCGGACTGTTGGAGGCTCCGGCGGAAGCGATGGCAACGGTTCCTTTATAGGTGCCAACCGCCAAGCCTGCTGGATTTGCCGTTACCGAAATGGTTTGTGGTGTGTTACCGCCCGGGGGCGTAGCGGTTAACCAGGACCCGCCGCTGGTGGTGCCGACCGAGGTGGTGATGGCAACGGCGGCTCCGCTGCTGGTGACCTGGAAGGTTTGTGCGGCCGGCGCAGATCCGCCCAGCGTCATCGTAAAGTTGAGCGCGGTGGGCGTCACCGAAAGGCTGGGAGAGGCGGTGACGCCGGAGGTGAGTGCATAAGACGCCTTATACGTCGAATCGTTGCTGCTGTTTTTGCCCGCAACACCTACCAGATAGAAGGTGACGTTGCCGCTGCTGGTGGCAGGCGGAGTCCAATCGAAGTTGTAACTGGCTGCGTCTGGCGTGGACGTTTGTGCGTTGGCCTGATAGACATACTGGACGCCCGAGGCTGTTTGGGTGACTGAATTTGCGTTGGTGGCGGTGAGCGTTCCCGATTGCGCATTGGCAGTGTCGCGTGCGGAGAGTTGGTAGCCCCATGCCTGCTTTCCGGTTTCCGCAATGGTGACGGTTAAATGCTGGGTGATTCCGGGCGCCCAGGTGGAAGGCGATGAAGAAGTTCCTTGAACCACCAGCTTCACGCTGCCAGTTCCGGGTGAAGAATGACACCCGGCGCAGGTTCCTTCGCCCGGCGCGCCGGTTAATCCCGTGGGCGGATTGGTGGGGAACGCCAGCAAAGAAAAAGGCACGGCAAAAGCAGCCGCGCTGACCACACAAGTTATAAATAAACTGGAACGCCGCACGCGCGGGCTCCTCCGATTTTCAAATTGCATATGAGTAGACACTCCTCCTGTGTATACAAGCTGTTTAGACGAGATTTGGATTACATGAGCAAGAATAGGACCCGATAATTTAGCACGGCTAGAGCAC
The DNA here is from genome assembly GCA_025350105.1 of Terriglobia bacterium. Classification (GTDB taxonomy): domain Bacteria; phylum Acidobacteriota; class Terriglobia; order Bryobacterales; family Bryobacteraceae; genus Palsa-187. Next base: position 2,865 of record JANXYJ010000019.1, read on the forward strand.
GTCACCGCACCACTGCACGCGAGACTGGCGTCAGTTGGTTAGGGGTGATCGTCGGCATGCTACGAGTTGTGTTGGGCCGGAGCATGCACCGCGGATGAACGGATTGCAATCATTGCGCCAATGCGCCGGGAATGGATTCGGTAAAGCCGCATGCTGCGGGAAAGAAAGAGAAATTTCCCGGTGTTTGAACGGGTGCGCCACAACGTGGTAGGGGTACTGGAGAAACTTCTTCCGGCAAAATTGTAGGAGTACTAGGCCAAACTTTCCGTGAACGGCATATTTCGCCGCTAGCGCTCTTTTGCGTGCGTGGTCAACAGACGGGTTAAGATTGTAACTACCGCTGTTCTTTTGGGCATGTGCTTTGGGTATCGCGCTTTTGCGCTTTACCTTTGGCACGCGGTCCGGTCGCACGCGGTCCGGCAACGAAAGCTCCCGCAGCAAATAGCGTCAGAAAAATAAATGGACCCATCGCACATTCGGAATTTTTCCATCATCGCGCACATCGATCACGGCAAGTCGACGTTGGCCGACCGGCTTTTGGAAGTGACTGGCGCGCTGAGCCAGCGCGAGATGATGGCGCAGGTGCTGGATTCCATGGATTTGGAGCGCGAGCGCGGCATCACCATCAAAGCCCATGCCGTGCGCCTGGAATACCGGGCGAAAAATGGCGAAGACTATCAACTGAATTTGATTGACACGCCGGGCCACGTGGATTTCACCTACGAAGTTTCGCGCAGCTTGCAGGCGTGCGAGGGCGCGCTGCTGGTTGTCGATGCGTCGCAAGGCGTGGAAGCGCAGACGCTGGCCAACACGTATTTGGCGCTGAACCACAACCTGGAAATTATTCCGGTGATCAACAAGATCGATTTGCCCTCCGCTGAACCGGAACGGATTCGCGAGCAGATTGAAACGGTGATTGGCCTAGATGCCAGCGAAGCGGTGCTGGCCAGCGCGAAGAATGGCATCGGCATCGAAGAGATTCTGGAGGCGGTGGTGCACAAGGTCCCGCCGCCCAAGGGATCGCCCGACGCGCCGTTGCGGGCGCTGATTTTCGATTCCTGGTTCGACCCCTATCGCGGCGTCATCATCTTGTTCCGGGTGATTGATGGCCGCTTACGCAAGGGCATGAAGATTCGCTTATGGGCCACCAACACAATTCATGAAGTGGACGGGCTGGGGTTTCAGTCCCCCAAAGCGATTCCTTGTAATGAACTGGCCGCGGGCGAAGTGGGATTTCTGTTCGCCAACATTAAGACGGTGGCCGACGCGCAGATTGGCGACACCATTATTGAGCACGCCAATCCCGCGGCGGAGCCTCTGCCTGGGTTCGCACCGCTAAAGGCCATGGTGTTTGCGGGCCTGTATCCAATTGAGTCGCACGAACACGGGCTTTTGCGTGACGCACTGGAGAAATTGCGTTTGAACGACAGCGCGTTTAGTTTCGAGCCCGAGCATTCCATGGCGCTGGGCTTTGGTTTCCGCTGCGGGTTTTTGGGGCTGCTGCACCTGGAAATAATTCAGGAGCGGCTGGAGCGCGAGTTTCAAATCGATCTGATCACCACCGCGCCTGGTGTGCGCTACGTCATCACGAAAACCGATGGCGATGTGATTCAGGTGGACAATCCGCAGAAGTTCCCGGATCCTTCTGAAATCAAGCAGATTGAAGAGCCCATCATCGACGCAACGGTGATCACGCGGGAAGATTTTGTCGGCGAGATTCTGAAGCTGTTAGAAGAAAAGCGCGGCAAGCAAAAGAAGTTCGAATACATTGGCAGTGGGCGCGTGATGCTGCTGTACGAATTGCCCCTGAATGAAATCGTGATGGATTTTTACGACCGGCTGAAATCGGCATCGCGTGGCTATGCGTCGCTGGATTATCATTTGTCGGGGCATCGGGTGTCGCCGATGGTGAAGCTGGATGTGCTGGTGGCGGGCGAAGCGGTGGACGCGCTATCGATGATTGTCCATCGGGATTTTGCGTACGAGCGCGGCAAAGATTTGATTTCGCGTTTGCGAAAATTAATCCCACGGCAGCAGTTTGAAGTAGCATTGCAGGCTGCGATCGGCAACAAGATTGTCTCCCGCGAAACCATTTCCGCCATGCGCAAAAACGTCTTGGCCAAGTGCTACGGCGGCGACATCTCGCGCAAACGCAAACTTCTGGAAAAACAAAAAGAAGGCAAAAAGCGCATGAAGCGTGTGGGCCGCGTGGAGATTCCGCAGGAGGCGTTCCTGGCGGTGCTGAAGGTGGGCGGCGGGAGCAACGACGAGGACGATTAGGGTGGCGCTATGTTGATGGTGATTTTTGGCGCGGGGGCGTCGTATGATTCGATTTCTTCGCATGTTCCGATCGACGGTGATGGACTGCTCTCTATAAGACCACCACTCGTAAAAGACCTGTTCGCCAACATAGCCGAGTTTCGCAAATTTGTCGATTTATATCCGCAATGCCGCCCGATAGTACCCTATCTTGAACCGCATGAGGGCGAAAAATCGATGGAAAAAGTGCTGGGTGAGCTTGATTCGGAAACCCAAAGCGACCCGGAACGAAAGAAGCAACTTCTGGCGCTGCGTTTTTACATTAAAGCTGTAATCAATAGCTGTGAAAAGGGTTGGTGCACCTTGGCAGGCGGCGTCTCTAATTATTCAACGCTACTCGACGATATCCGGCTCTCTGGCCCCGCTCTTCTTGTAACATTCAACTACGATACCCTGATTGAACGGGCACTTGGCCGGGATTTTCAGCGCACGACGGACTATGTTGATTCAAGGGGCTTCTCCGTTCTAAAGCTTCATGGGTCAATTGATTGGCTCCAGATAGTAGAAGCCGTCGGACCTCGCCCGACTACGGATGTGAGCGGCCTTATCGAATCAGCGCCAATGCTCAATTACACCGCGAAGATCATCCACGAGAAAGAGCTCGACAAAACCAACGTTCATGGGCGCCGAATTTCACCCGCTGATCCCCCGACCATAGTGCCCTGGACCGTCCCCGCC
>JANXYJ010000057.1 GCA_025350105.1 Terriglobia bacterium
TCGAGCGCGGCGCTAGGCTCGTCCAGCAGCAAAACCTCGGGGTCAAGAATCAGAACGGAAGCCAGCGCGACCCGCTTCTTTTCTCCGCCCGACAAACGATGCGGCGGGCGGTCCCTTAAATGGGCGATCTCCATCATTCCAAGAGTTTCCATTACGCGCTGGCGGATCTGATCCTTGGGCCAGCGAAGTTGAAGCGGGCCGAACGCCACTTCATCGAAGACGCTTGGGTTAAAAAGTTGGATATCCGGGTTCTGGAAGACCAATCCAACCCTGCGCCTGAATCGAAACGCGAACTCTTCGTCCTCCAGGTCCTCCGCGCTCAAGCGCTTTCCGTCAAAAAATACTTCGCCGCGCTCAGGGTAGTAAAGGCCCGCCAGGATTCTCAGAAGCGTCGACTTGCCGGAACCATTCGCTCCCACCAGCGCCACGCGTTCGCCTCTTTTCACATTCATTGAGAGCCCGGTTAACGCCGTCACTTGCTCGTAGCGATAAGTAATGTCGCGAACCTCGAACGCAAAATGAGTGAGGGAGTTTTCCGTCATCGGCCCAGCCAAAGTGCCACGGCCGCGATTCCAAGCAACGCCGAAAGATGAACCCAGTCGGCGGACCCCATTCGCAGATTCTCCAGAATATAAATTTCGCCTACGTATCCGCGAGCCCGCATGGCGAGATGAACGTCGTTCGCTAATTGAACGCTTCTACCCAGCAGCACCCCGGCGCTGCCCGCGGCGAGACGTCGTCGTTCCGGTCCATCCAACTGGCCCACCAGCCGGCCGCGCCGTGCCTCGAACATATCGTGCGCAGTCTGTAGCAGAAGAAAAATATAACGGTAGGTCATCCCTAGAAGCACAACGCAAACCGCCGGAACGTGGAAAAAGCGCAGCGATTTCAGGACCTGCACCCAGGGTGTACAAAGGATCAGCAAAAGAGACAGTGTGGCTGCGATTTCGGCGCGAAGCAGTAAAAATATTGCGCTCTGCAGACCTTGTGCGGTCACCGCCCAACCAAGCAAGGGAAGCCGGTAAATTGGATTTCCGGGAGTGAGAAAAATGGCGGGAAGCGCGATGGCACCGGTGAAAGTAAGTACTCCGATCCAGACGCGCGACATCAGCGCCAGAATCGAAACGCGCGACATCAGCGCCAAGACCAAGGCCACCACGAAGAGTGCGATCAGCACCCAGATCCGATGCGCCGTCGCAACGGCCACAATCAAGCCGAGCAATCCGCAAAGCTTCGCGCGTGGGTCCAATTGCTGCAGGAAGCCGCTACCGCGGGCTGTGTGCTCAGCGTAAAGCGAATGCTCCGCCGCGGAGAGCAACCCAGCGACGGTTCGTTCGACAAATCTCCGGCTCCTTGGCGTGTGCCACGCACCCCGGCGCCCCCGGGACAGGACCCAATTGAAAATTACGCAGCAGACAATAATTAGCCCAACTCCCACCGCGGCGGAAACTAAATAGCCGAATGAGGCGCTTCGAATGAGGGGCGGCGCATACCGCGAGAGCGGTGCGGTCCATAGGGAAGATAAGCGTTCGAACCCTTGCGGTACGTGCGTTGGCGGCATCCGATTCCCAGAAGCCGCTGCCATCTGTTGCCGCGCTGAGACGTCCGCAAAATCGTTTGCCGTCCATTCCCCCCATGCGCTTCCCACAGCCAGAATACCCAGAGGCGTCAAAATCAGAAGCGTCGCCAGTCCCAGCCAGAGTTTGCGCGTGGTGGGCCAAGCTATCGCTGTAGTTGCTTCGTCCGGCCGCTCGGTCAAAGGAGCATCGGGCGCTGTTAATCTCAGCATCCCCGTGTCAGCGCGCTGCAAATAGGCGACGACTCCTGCCGTGATCACCAACTCCGCCAGACCAGCAAAGGTGAGATGCCCAATCATCATCGCCGGAACCGAAATACTCAACGGATAAGGCGCATACAGAGGCGTCCCGGTAGCATCGTGAAATAGCAGCGGTTGAATTCCAAATTCGACCGCCGCCAGCAAGGCCGCCGCATTGATCCCCGCGTATCCCCCCAGCGCCGCCGCAAAAACTCGTCGTTTCGATGTCAGTCCAGCCTTAGCGCCTAGCAGCCGGTACACTCCGTAGGCGACCAACGGTCCCACGATTCCCATGTTGACGCAGTTCGCCCCGATGGCCGTAATTCCGCCATCGCCGAAGAAGATCGCTTGGATGAAAAGAGCAATCGATATCGCCAATATCGATGCCCATGGGCCAAGCACGATGGCCGCAATCCCCATCCCCACCGCGTGCCCTGTCGTTCCGCCGGGAAGCGGCAGATTGAACATCATCACCACGAACGAAAACGCCGCAAATACCGAAATGAGCGGAACCAGCCGGGTATTCAGCGCTCTCTTTACGCGCTTGAGCGCGACGTACCAGAACGGCGCTGCCACTGCGTACAGAGTGGCGCAAGTTGCCGGACTTAAATAGCCATCGGGAATGTGCATTTACCAGCGCTCAAAGTCGCAAGTCACGGCAGATTCTGTCCCGATGTCGTGACCGTAAACCTTCCGTGCTTCACGCCTTTAGTGGCAATTAAAGAATTGGAAAGCTTTTGCACCACCTGCGCCTTCCCACGCACCAAAATAACTTCGAGGCAGTTGTCGTGGTCCAGATGAACGTGCAGCGATGACATCACGGCGTGATGATACTCATGCTGCAAATCCGTGAGCTTGTCAGTTAGCTGGCGGACATGGTGGTTGTAGACCAAAGTGACGATGCCAAAAACCTCCGTGTCTGAGGTCTGCCAAACTTCTTGCACCAGCTCATTTCGAATCAGGTCGCGAAAGGCTTCTGACCGGTTCGAATATCCCCGCTTCTCGATCAGCTCGTCAAACTTGTCCAATAGCTCCCCGGGGATCGCTATTCCAATGCGTGAGAGGTCGGTCATATGTGTGCCCTCACACGCTGCGCGGGTTGGCGCAGATCCAAAGAACACACATCTCCGTATTCCAAGTAGCACGATGTGGAAATTCGTAATATGACATGTTATTCTCGGTCAGCGGTAAGACTTTTCTAATGATCGTAGCACGATGTATCACCTTTCTCTTGTGTTCTTGCCTTTTCGATGCGAGCGCTTGGGCCGTTTCCAGCATTGCCGGAAATGTCTCCGATCCGCAAGGTCGCAACGTGTCGGGCGCAACCATTCATCTCCTCCGTCGAGCCAATGCCTCCCGGCGCGAAACTCGGACTGATGAGCAAGGTCAGTTCATTTTCGCCGCCATCGATCCCGGGGAATACCGTGTCACAGCGGAATCTCCGGGCTTCCCGATTCTCACGCGCACTGTCGACGTTTCCGCCGACAGTGCGCATACCGAGAGCCTGCAATTCTCCGCATTGGCTTCGCAGAATCAGTCCGTAACCGTTTCCGCGGACGTCTCGGACTTAGGCATATTTGCCCCCGATCCCGCGCAGCGCATCATGATTCGCGACGAAACTCTCGATGCGAATCCAGGCCGCCCCGGCATGCCCGTATCAATCCCCGGCATGCCCGTGGAATCCCCAGCGGGCGGTGTGAAGCCGCCGCAGTACTTCGTGCCGGGCGTTGCTGGCGACCACGGCGAGCCCATCGCCATGTTTTTTCAAATCGGCGGCTTTCTGTTTCAAAATAATCTCCCTTCCAACGCGCACGGAAACGGCTATGCGGACCCCAACGTGATCATCCCCATCGCCATCGAGAGTGTCGCAACCGATGGTGGCGCCTTCAACGTGAGAGAGGGCAACAATTCCGTTAACGCCGCCATCGTCTTTGGTCTTCGAGGTCGTATCGAGCCAATGGTGCGACTCACCGCGGACTTCCGCGATCTGAATCTGGTGACTGCCTGGAGCCCGCGCGACCCTTCGGATAAAGCGTGGATCGGCCTCGAGGTCTCCTACGGAAATGGCTACCTCAAGCGCCTGGAACATCGCAAGCAATACAAGGGAAATGTCTCCAAGGTATTCAATATTGGAAAGCACGACCTCACCGTCTATGGCATCGGATACCTCGGTGCGTCCTTCCAGCCAGGCTTGGTTCCCGTCTATACTCACGTTTCGGACGACACCGTAGACGCCCGCCAGCGTGAAGAGACTTCCAACGGAGCGCTCATCTTCAACGACATCTGGCACTTAACCGAGCGCCGCCAATTGCAGTTCTCCGGTTTCTACCGCTATTACACCTTGGACGTTCGTCCGAATTTCGGGGACGGCTTGATCCGGCAAAGCGAGCACCGCAATGTGAATTCGGAAGATGTTCTATATGCCGAGCGATACAACAAGGCATTTTCCCTGCTCGCGGGTGTAGACTTCCGGCGTGAAGCGCCCCGCGCGCTAGACCTGGACAAGTTCGATGAGGCTGGCGTGCTCCGCCCGGTGACGGCGAACAACATCACGCTCAACTTCGCCAGCCCCTTCGTGGCCATAGATGGGACGCTCAAGAATTTCCTGCACTACAACGTGGGCTTTCGCCGGGACGAAGTGAACGTTGACAATCAAGACATCTACCGGCCCATGTTCTCGTTCTCCCGCCGCGCCAGTATCAACTCGCCGAAAGGAACCGTCGCGCTGCTGCCGCCCGAATCGCTTTCGTTCCTTCCGACCGTTTCGCTGAGCTACGGGCAGGCGTTTCACGTCAACGATCCGCGCATTGGCACCACGGCCATCTTCGGCGGGACCATCGTGAGCAAGGCTCGCTCTTACCAACTCGTGGTAAGCAAGACCATCGCTAAAACGGACTTCCGCGTCACCCTTGCGCACGTCACCACCGCCCAGCAACTGGCGCGAGTTTCGAATGACACCGGCTTGCAGCAGGATGAGGGTCCGGGCCTCATAAAATCCGTCACGGTAACAGCGCGCAGAAATTTCTCCCACGGTTTCGTAGAGGGCCTCTTCGCCCGCGCCGATGCGCGCGACCGCCTCACCGGGGAACCCACGCCCGAAGCCCCACGCCTGATTTGGGATGTTCTCGCGACTCTCGACAAGTTGCCGTTCCATCTCGTCGCTCGCGGTGAATATGAGCACGTCGGGAAGAAACCGGAAGGCGGCGGGTTCATCTCCGTCCCGATGCGCGAATTCCGCGGCGCTCTGGTCCGCCCTTTTGAAAGCAAGGGAATCGATTTGGGCCTAAACGTCTTCCTCGCGAGCGGCTACGGCGGCCAAACCGTGGAAACTCTGGGCCTGCCCGGTGAAAGCGACCCTTTTGATCGCCTGACGGGCTTCCCGCTTCGCTCTTACCTTTCGGCCTCGGTCACTTATCACTTCGGCCGCACGCACTGAAGGCTCTAAAATCGGCTTTCGAATTCACACAGTGTCGCGAGCCGGACGCTAAAAAACGTACTCGGCGAAAATGTAAGGGTAGTTATAGTCCTTGCCCTTGGTGATGTGATTTAGAAATTTGCCGGTGAACACGTGCCCGTACCCCGCGCCGATCTGAGTTTGAGCGGACGGCTTGTAGACGGTTTGGACATCGAACTCTTCGCCAATGTGTCCCCCGTAACGGCCGTTCTGCGGCTTCACAATGACCGCTCCGCGCGTGGGATAGAGGGCGTCTTTCTCGCTGGCTAGCCAGAAATCATGGAAGCTGCTGGCCACTTCCCACTTGCGCGCGACATGATACTCCTGGCCAAAACGGAGGTCGCGGATATTGCGCCAGCCGAAAACATCTGCGACGCCAAGTTTGTCGTGGGTGCTGGGATAGATCGGGTCGAAAGTGCCAATGACGCCGACGCGGCCCGAATCGCCCGAGGCGTGATCGTACTCGACGAAGAAACGTGTCTTCAGCCACGCATTGGGAAGGCTATATCCCCCGGTCCAGTGGCCCATCCACGACCGAATGCGATCGCCACCGAGAGTGCCCCGCTGTATAGCCATTTCGGTGCGGTAGTCGAAATTGGCCGGCAGCTTACCGACCCATCGCAGGCCCGTCGTGTATTGCTGCAAGTGCCCAAACTTGCCGGATTTTGCGACGACACTGTGCTGAACGTGCAGAAAAGTGTATGGCTCAAAAATAGAGTTCTTTAGGACCACGTTCTTCAGCGAGCCGTACAAGCCGCCGAGATTATTGCCGGGGTTGTGGTGGTTGATCGCGCCATCGCGCACGATCACGACCGAACCAATAAAAGCGTCCACTCTGAAATTTCCGAACTGATAGCTTCCGCGAACGGCGTCGAAGCTGCGCGAGACGTTGGTCCACCACGATTTGCCGATAAGTCGCCCGTTTCCGAAATCGAACTCCTGCCGGCCAACGCGCAACGCGAAGCCGGCACCCTCCGAATTTCCCAGCTCCGCGTACGCCTGGCGCAAGTTCCACGTGTTTTGGTTAGGCGGAAGTGCCGGGCGTTTGAGCCACACGCGCGCGTCCTGAAGCTCGCCGTAGACTTTTATCCAAGAAACGGGCTTAAGCATCATGCCGAGGCGAAAACGCGAGACAACGTAGGCATCGGAATTGACCGGGTTGAAGCTGCCGTTCGAATAGCCTTCGGCGCGCTCGCGAAGTTCGCCCGTGAAGGTGATCCACGGAGGAAGATAGCGGTTGACTAGCGTCGCGCTTGCGGGAGGCAGGTCACCGTTGTGATCGCGCGAATCTCGCGCTGTGACAGTCGTGGGCGGCGAAGTCTGCGCCAATGCTCGCAGCCCGAGGAGAATAAGAAGCAATCCGGCGCGAGGAATCTGAGGCATATGGGCTGGTCGCGAAGGATGTTCAATGAGTTTAACAGGCGGCGGCCAGCCCTTGAATGCGATTCCCAGTCTAGAACTTGTACTCCGTCGGCGTGATCCCCTTCGATCTCAAATACATCTCCGAGGACGCCCGGTGATTCGTCGTGTGATCCAACGTAAGCATGACGCCCTCAAGTGCCGTCATTTTCCCGTCGCCCGTGTCCACCACTTCGTGCAGCTTTTCGTCCTTAAGCCCGCCCAGCGTGGCGATCGCGAAATCAAACGAACTGTTCAGGTCCGCAATAACCGTAGCTTTATCGGCCTTCTTCGCGTCGAAGCTCGGGCCCTTGGCTCCGAACATCTTTCCGAAAAAGAACCCATTCGCATTCGAAATATGGATCATCTGCTCAGCGAAACTCATCTGCGCGGGAGTCAGCTTATAGGAGTACTGGTCGGCCGGCATCTGCTCGGCGACCGCGATGGTGAACTGCTTTGAAGTTTTCAGGTGGCCAAGAAGAAGATTGACCATCATGTTGTCTTGAGCCATTAGAGACCCGCAACAGAGGAGGCAAAAGGCTGCGATTATTTTCATAGAATGATCTTAGCGCGTGCTAACGACTGTATTGAACTTCAGGCTCTTGAACAAAAACGGGGCAATTCAGAAGTTTGTGGTGCCCGGGGTGGGAATTGAACCCACACTCCGCTTGCGCGAAAAAGGATTTTAAGTCCTTTGCGTCTGCCGATTTCGCCACCCGGGCACGTTGAATTAAAACGCCTTGCACTTTGAAAACTACATCAATCAGCCCGTCCAGAGTGTCGGGCGCGGTGGGAGGCACATAGCGCCGAGAAACTTGTGAATGCAGCGAGCCCATTAGCTTCATGATAGTAAATACTTAAGGAACCTGTTTCTGATTCCAGGCCGAAGGCGGCTGGTTGGATAATATGTAAAGTTTCACGGGGCATTCTCTACGGGACCACTCAGCCTGAGACTCTGAGATACTAACCGTTGATCTCAATAGCTTCAACAGGCACACCTTTGCAGCGCGCCGCGGTCTATCTCGCGTTGCTGTCGGCCGCGTCGATTTTGGTGTCCATCGCGGTGTCTCAGATTCTGCTCGGACTCGCTCTGGCGACGCTGTTTCTATCCGGAACGAAACTGCGGCTCCCACCCATCTGGCTGCCGCTAGGTTTATTTCTGCTAGGCACGGCGGTCTCCTGTCTGACATCGGTGGACCCCCGAGCCGGGCTGCCACAGATCCGCAAATTCTTCGTCTTCACCACACTTCTGGTGATTTTCTCGACCGTGCGTGAATTGGTCACCGCCCGAATGCTGATGCAATCCTGGGCGCTGATTGGCACTATCGATGCGGGGCGCGGACTCTACCAGTACTTGCGCAAGGTGCATGAGGCCCATGCGCTGGGCCGGAATTTTTACGATTATTATGTGGGCGAGCGCATTACCGGCTTCATGAGCCACTGGATGACCTACACCGGCCAGGAACTGATGGTGCTGCTAATGCTGCTGGGCTACCTAATGTATGGTCCGCCGGTTCGCAGGCGCACGGCAATCGCTTGGGGGCTATGCGCCGTAATGCTGCTAAGCGTGCTCGCGCTTGGCGGAACACGCGGGATCTGGGCGGCGTTTGCAGTGTCGGGATTTTATTTGCTCGTAACTTGGAAATGGAAAGTCGCCCTTGTCGCGCCGCTGCTCGCGCTGGCGCTGGTTTGGTTCACGCCTGGATTTGTGCATGAGCGATTTGTTTCTATCTTTCAGCCCAGGAAGGAGACCGATTCGAACCAGCACCGCATCGTCACATGGCGCACGGGCCTTCGGATGATCGAAGCTCACCCATGGCTCGGCCTTGGTCCCGAGGAAGTCAAAGCGCAGTTTTTGGACTATGTTCCGGCCGATATTCCGCGGCCGCTTCCAACAGGCTGGTACGGGCATCTTCACAACATCTACCTGCACTATGCCGCGGAGCGCGGAATTCCAACCATGCTCATGCTGGTTTGGATGCTGGTGCAGATTCTGTTCGATTATGGGCGTGCACTGCACCGGCTTGCGCCCGGCCGCAGCGACCAGCGATTTCTGATACAAGGTGCGTTCGCCTGCGTAATAGCGATCATGATTAGCGGCATTTCGGAATTGAATCTTGGCGATAGCGAAGTGTTGACGGTGTTTCTGGTGGTGGTAGCGTGCGGATATTTAGCCGTGGAGAAAACATCTCGTGTCGCTGCTTAACCGAACAATTCTGATGGCAGGCGGGACGGGCGGCCTCGGGTCGGCGACTGCTGAACTGCTCCTTTCCGAGGGCGCGCGTTTGGTCATGAGTTACCGCTCCAATAGCAGTCG
>JANXYJ010000070.1 GCA_025350105.1 Terriglobia bacterium
ATGACCTCGGCCAGATTGCGCCGGCCGTCGCACCAATAGAGCGCTATGATCGGCGTGCTTGCCCATGCCCCCGAAGGATAGCCTTCGCGCTGGCCGGGAGCGAGTTCGTCGAGCGGAATCGTGCCGATGCCTTTCCGTTTCACAACGATTTTGGCGGCTTCGGCCAACTGCGGATCGGGTGGCTGCGAGGGAACGGCCGAGGCCCTCGCGGACTGATCGCCGCCAAAGCGTTTCAGGCTGGCGGCCAGCGGTTGTAGGGATTCCCGCACCACGGTTCGCCGGTCTTCGGGAACCAGGCGCAGCACGGAAAGAATCGACTGCGTTTCGCGATCCACGGCATATGCGATTTGTTCCGGGCCCCTTGCTCGGGCGGCGAGGACCTGCTCATAGCCGCGATCCAACGCGATTCCGGCAAGCCACCCTGCCTCCGCTTCACCGGCATTGGCAACGTAGTAGAGGAACGCTAGCCCGTAGAAATTCCGGCGGTTTCTGAGTTTTGCATGATCCCAAGTTTTGGAACCGTCAATCTCGCCGGTTGTCTGGTACAGGCTTAGGCGCTGTTTGATCCTCCAGGGCCATCGCCGGGAAGCAGCGGGCTGCGTTGACTGGATGATTGGCCGCCATCCGCGCGAAGACCGTCCTCACCCCGCATCCGCATAAGGCATCCGGATCGGCCGCCTGGGAGCGGAAACCGTTCAGCCGCCGGTCATCGCCACTGCCCGCCCAACCCCAGCGCATGAACGATGCTGGTCACCCCAAGAAGGTCATTGCGGATGGAAATGCCCGCGAGCACCGCCAAGATCCAAAGAAAGCTCCGCAACCTCGAACCGCGCGCCCGCGGCTGCTCGCCCCAAGACCACCGTTCCGCCCCAATCCGCACTCACGCCTCCTTTGCCGTTGACTTCGTATATGTATCATGATAATGATACATATATGTCACAAAGAAAGCTCGAACGGTTGGAGGAGGCGATTGAGGGAATTAAAGGGGAGATTGGAAAGATAGGAGCGCTGCGGCCGGGATCGCTGAGTAAGCAGGCGCGAAAGACCAAGACCACTTACGGAGCGTACTGGCACCTGAGCTACACCCATCTGGGGAAGGGTCATACGCAGTATATCCGCGATGCATTCCTGCGCCAAGTGAAGGCCGAGGTCGTCAATTTCAAACGCTTCAAGAAGCTCATCGACCGATTGATCTCGCTGTCGATTAAACGATCTCAGCTCAGGATGAAAACGGACAAAAAGCAGTGAAAACCGGTGTGGTTGTCACATGAGTGAAAAACCGGCAGTCTTGCGTTCCTTCACCATGATTGCTCTTCCTTCGGTTAGCCGTCAGAGGCGATCCGAATCGCCGGTACAACGCAATGAAAACATCAAAACTTGTGTATTCGCGCGACGGCTGGAAAGGAAAAGCCAAACGCCGTGGATCAACCATCCGCGATCTCCGAAAGACTTCCAGCGCACACAAAAAGCGTCACGCTCAGGATGAGCGGAAGATCCGCCGCCTGGAAGACGAAGTTGCCGAACTTCGCCTGGCGCTCCATGCCCGTGGATGTCCCATGGAAACGCCAGATGCAATTCCATACAGAACGTTGTGTGTTCTCATTGTCGTCTGTGGCATTGTCTCGTTCCGCTCAGTGCCACGGATTTTGCAGGTCTTTCAGCCATCGCTGCGGGCGGTTGTCCGCATTCCGCATTTCACCTCGGTGATCCATTGGACCTTACGCGTTGGAGTCGCCATCTTCAAGCAGGTGTCCATGATCGCCGACCCATGGGTTGCGATCATCGACTGCTCGATCGAGATTGGCACAAGAAAAGCGCTGGTTGTATTGCGCGTCCGGCTCAGTGCCCTTCACCATAAGCAAGGAGCCATCGGACCGCGCGACTGTGAATGTATCGGACTGGAAATGTCGCACACCTGGAACGGGCCGCTTGTCTCCGCAGCCTTGAGCAGGGTCTTCGAAAAGTCTGGTATTCCTCGCGCCATCGTCAAAGATGGCGGATCGGACCTCAATAAAGGGGTGAAACTGTTTTGCGCCCAGAGACCGGAGCAGAACATTTGCACCATTGACGACGCCGGGCATTTTGCGGCCAATGCCCTTAAGTCGCTATTTGCGAAATCCAGGCCGTTTATTGCATTTCTCAAAACCACATCCCAGGCTGCTGCCCACATTCGGCAAACCGATCTTGCTTGGCTATTGCCACCCAAAGTTCGCAGCAAAGGCCGCTTTCAGGGAATCACGAAAGTGGCAAAGTGGGCACGCAAAATTCTCGATCTCATTGGCGGTAACAACAAGGCCAAAGGCAACTTCGATTTAAGAAAGGTTCGCAAGACGTTCGCCGGCCTGGTTAAACTTCGGCCCTTTCTGAACCGGTTTTGCCACACGTGTTCCGTTACCGAAGTCTTTCTGGAGCTAATGAAAACTCAGGGATTGAATGAAACCACCTACATCGAAGCCAACAATGTCCTGGCAAAACTTCCGGTAAGATCGCTGCTCAGAATTCGTCTATCGAAGTGGCTTGATAAGCACATCAAGGTTCATCGGGCGTTGGCAATTGGGCCACTGCCACTTCTGGTGAGCACGGATGCCATCGAGTCGTTGTTTGGATTATTCAAAACCGTTGTTCAGCGCAACCCACAAGCCGAACTCAACCGGCTGATTTTTGTCATCCCTCTGCTTTGCGGGAATTACTCATGCAGCGATATAGAACACGCCTTGAATAGGTGTTCCCACGCGGAAATGCTTCGTCAGATCGAACAAACCGTTCCGCCAACACTACGCCAACAGCGCACACAACGGTTCGGACAACGGGATCTTCCGGTTCCAAAAAGTGGGGGGCGTTCGAGGCTCGATGGAGGATGAATTTCTACGCCCTAGACCGATCCCATGCCGCCGCGTCCAATCTCGCGAATCAGCTTATACCCGCTTAATTCCCGGCCTTCCATGCGCGGCAGTAAATCGGCGGGGACGCCAAATGAGGACGCAGCGGCCAGCAGCGGCCCGTTCAGCCAATCAGGCACTCGCTCTCGCGCGGCGAGTAGAAGCTCTATATCCCGGCGCATCGTTTCATCCCCGTGGCTCTCCTGTTCGAGAAACGCCGCTCGTTCCGCCGCGTTCTTCTCAAGCGCCGCTTCGTAGATCCCACGAATTCGACTGAGATATTCCGATGTCATCGCGGTTGGACCAATTGCGTGGGTCCCGCGGCCAGCCGCATCACCGCGTGCCCCAATCCGAACATGCTGAAATAGGCGGCGGCAACGGCGATCGCCGGAACTATGCCTGGCGCGAAAGCAATCCACTCCGGATACACCGCGGCATACAGGTAATCTCTCGGCGGCCCGATGACGGTAACGAAGATCAGGGCCACCGCGAGACCCCTCCAGCCGAACCGCAAAGCTATACGCCAGGCATAGTTCCGGCGATCGCCGTTGCCGCCGCCTATTTCAGCATGTTCGGATT
>JANXYJ010000086.1 GCA_025350105.1 Terriglobia bacterium
CGATCGAGCGACGACCTGCTTGCCTCCGCCGTTCGCATGCTAGGCGAGCGCAAAATCGTCGCCTGGATGCAGGGCCGCATGGAGTTTGGCCCGCGCGCGCTCGGCAATCGCAGCATTCTGGCGTCGCCGCTCGATCCGTATTCAACGGAAAATCTCAACGTCTTCATCAAACATCGCGAACCATTCCGCAAATTCGCGGCGTCAATCCCGGCGGAGCTCGCCGATAAATATTTCGAGGTCGGCCCCAACGCGCGCTTCCTGGCCACCGTTGGCCGCGTGAAGCCGGAACATCGCAAAACTTTCGCGGCCGCCACTCTGGGTGACGATATCGTCCGCGTACACACGGTGGCGGAAGCGGACAATCCTCTGTATCATCGCCTATTGCATGAAGCGGGCAAAGCCACCGGTCTGCCGGTGCTTTACAACACCAGCTTCAATCTGTTCGGTGATCCGTTGGTCTCTACTCCGCGTGACGCCGTACGCAGTTTCTACTCATCGGGAATTGATGCTCTATTCGTGGGGAATTTCGTCGTCGAGAAATAGGTATAATTCGCTGGGGCCTTCACCGAGACTTTGTGGAGGCTTTCTGCGAGGATGACCGCGATGAAATTCTTGATTCCGCTTTTAGGCCTGACCGTCGCTGTGTGGGCCGAGACCACACCCGATTCTGTTCCGGCGCGTCAGGAACCGCATCATCATGTAATGTTCGAAAACGATGCCCTGCGGATATTATCCGTACTTGTCCCGCCCGGTGAGGAGACTCTCAATCATTCGCACGACCATGACGACGCCAGCGTGTGTATCAGTGGTTCCAACATGCGCGGAAAAAGCGGCGCGGGCGAATGGAGCAAACCCGGTCAACCCTGTACACTTGGCCGCGCCGGGTTAACGCAATGGGCCGGTAAAGCTGGCAGCCACGCTGTGGGGAATACCGGTGAAAGCCTGTTTCAGCTGGTGTTGGTGGAAAATCTGCACACCGAGTTTTCGCTGGATTCGACGCCCCTGAATAGCGAGATCGGCAGCGAAACCGTCACGCGAGAGAACCGGGCATTTCGAGTATTCGAGATCCCGCTGGCCGCGGCCAGCGAAAAATCCCACACGCACACAATGCCCGTCGTGACCATCTTAATTTCCGGCGATGCGCAGTTTGACGGCAAGCACGTCACCGAGACCGGCACTTGGGTGTATGTTCCCGCCGGGCAAACTCATTCGCTCAAAGCAAATGCAGCTTCGCAGCTGGTTGAACTTGAAATTCGTTGAACTTGAAATTCGTTGAATTAGAAATCCGTTAATGGGTTTCCAAATAAACTGCGAACGTGCCCAGCCAATGTCCGCCGGCGTAGTGTTCGCCCGTGACCGATTTCAATCCAGCTTCGCGATGCGCGTCGGCCATCAGCCCCAGCGGCCGCCGCCTCGAATCCTTTTTGGGTAAGCCCCCTGCTATGCCGCGCAGCATCCAGGCTCGGCTGAGGTTCAGTCCATCGAGATGCGCCAGCTTGCCGTCGCTGCGATCGGTGGAAGTAGCAGGCTCTATTGCCGGCAACTCAGGTATCAGCCTGGTCAACCAAAGCGCAAATTTGTCCGGCGAATACAATCTCCGCATCAAGTCGGCCTCGGCTAGCATAGGTGACAGGAAGTCTTCGCCCGAGGGTTCCATATGCGCGGCTGCATCGTGATCCTTGGCATAGAAACGGGATGCCGCCTCGAACACATCGAGCGAGGATCGGTCTGGGTTCAGGACCATGGAGTCGATTAGCAAAGAGAGTGCGAACGCCGTATTCGCGTGTTGACCAGAGCGGTCTGGATAGGGCAACTTGCGCAACCAGCGCTCCACCTTAACCCACGCGGCGCTCTCCAGCGGGTAAAGGATTTCCGCAAGTGGTGAAACGATAGCGCGCAATTCCGCCCTCAGCGTGGATAGCCACGCCAAACCATAAGGCCGCTCAAATGATTCACGCTCCGGAGCCGTCAGGTACTCGATTTCCGCAGCGATATTCTTCGGCGTAATGCTGCGTTTCAGCGCATCCCGCGCTTCGTCGGCAAAACCCGCGTTGGGAAAAACGCGCAGCAAGCGAGCCAGCATCCAATGCCCGTGCACCGCCGAATGCCAATCGAAACAGCCATAAAACGCCGGCGTGAGTTCGCGCGGCGGACGCACATCAGCGTCGGAATTCAGCACATGCGCGATCTTGTTCGGATATTCGCGATGGATGCAATTGAGCGCCATGCGGGCAAAGTGAGCGGCCGTTTCTTCAGTCACGATATACTGAATAGTTTATGCGCAATAAAATAACCGTAGTAGGTGGAGGTAACGTCGGTGCCAGCGCCGCCATCAACCTCGCACAGAAAGAATTAGGAGATGTGGTTCTCGTCGATGTGGTCGAGGGGATTCCGCAGGGCAAAGGGCTCGATATGGCCCAGATGGGGCCCATTGAAGGATACGACGTGGAATTGACGGGGGCCAACGATTACACGCCCACCGCGAATTCCGACGTGGTGGTGATCACAGCCGGTTTGGCCCGCAAACCCGGCATGAGCCGCGACGACCTTCTGCTGGCCAACTACGAAGTGGTGAAGAGTGTGACCGAGCAGGTGGCCAAGCATTCGCCCAACGCCATTTTGGTGTTGGTAACCAACCCGCTGGACGCCATGTGCACCGTTGCGCACCATGTTTCGAAATTCCCTAAGCATCGTGTGATCGGCATGGCAGGGGTGCTGGATTCGGCGCGTTTCCGAACGTTCATCGCTCGCGAGTTGAGCGTATCTGTCGAAAATGTCACCGCGGTTGTGCTGGGCGGACACGGCGATACCATGGTTCCCGTAACGCGCCTGTCGAACGTTTCCGGTATCCCCTTAAGCGAACTGATTCCCGCGGAGCGGCTGGAAGAAATCGTCACACGCACGCGCAACGGTGGCGCGGAAATCGTGAAGCATTTGAAAACCGGCAGCGCATATTACGCTCCGTCAGCGGCGGCGGTGGAGATGGTGGAATCGATCCTGAAAGATAAGAAAAAGATTCTGCCCTGCGCGGCCTACCTTGATGGCGAATACGGAATCAAGGGCCTTTTCGTTGGCGTTCCGGTCAAATTGGGCAAGAACGGCATTGAGAAGATCTACGAAATCAAACTCACCGACGAAGAAAAAGCCATGTTGGCCAAGAGCGCTGCCTCGGTGCAGGAATTGGTTGACGTGTTGAAACCGAAGTTGCAGTAGTAGGTTCTGCTATTGAACGCGCTGCGGTGGGTGGTGGTCGTGATCGCACTAATCAGCTTGCTGGTTGTGCTTCGCCGACGCAAACCACCGCCGCGCGGCTAAATCTACGCTTCCCCCGCCTTCTCCTCAATCCCCATCTGGGCCAGGCGATAACGCAAGGCATTTCGCGTCAGCCCCAAAAGCCGCGCGGCCTGACTCTTATTGTTATTCGCGCGCCGAAGTGCTTCGCGGATCAGGTTCTGTTCAAACTGATCAAGCGTAAGGCCCTCCGGTAAAAATCCGTCACTGGGAGCGGACGAACGCGAGCGGCCAACGGCGGTGTCAATCTTCACATCATCGGCTTCCACGCGAGGGCTCCGCGCCAGCAAAACGCTGCGCTCTACTACGTTTTCGAGTTCACGAACATTGCCAGGCCAATAATACGCGACCAAACGTTCCATCGCACCCTCGCTGATTTCGCCGTTGAATTTTTTGGCGAAGTGCTCGACTAGATACGGAATATCTTCCTTGCGTTCGCGCAACGGAGGTATGTTCATCGGGACGACGTTCAGCCTGTAATACAAATCTTCCCGAAATGTTCCGTTTTCAAGAGCGGCGCGCAGATCCACATTCGTCGCGGCGATCACCCGCACATCGGTGTGCTGCGTTTTGTTGCTGCCCAGGCGTTCGAATTCGCGTTCCTGCAAGACTCGTAATAATTTGACTTGGATCGCCGGCGGCACGTCGCCAATTTCGTCCAGCATCACCGTGCCGGTATCGGCAATTTCAAATTTGCCGGGCTTCGATATGTTCGCGCCTGTAAAAGCTCCTTTTTCGTAGCCAAACAATTCGCTCTCCATCAAATTTTCGGGGATGGCCGTGCAATTCACTTTGACGTAAGGGCGGTCTTTTCTGGGCGAATGATGATGAATGGCGCGGGCGATCATGTCTTTACCCACGCCACTTTCGCCGGCCAGCAACACCGTAGCGCGAGTGGGGGCCACCCGCATGATGGTGGCAAAGATATCCTGCATCGCCTGGCTTTTACCGATGATGTTTTCGAACTGATACTTGTGGCCCAACGCTTCGCGCAGCTCACGATTTTCGTCGCGCAGCTTGCTCACTTCCAGGGCTTTTTCGACGACAACACTAAGATGATCCAGCGAAAAAGGTTTGGGCAAAAAGTCCACCGCGCCGCGCTTCATCGCTTCCACGGCATTTTCCACCGTCCCGAAAGCCGACATCACGACGACCGGCGTACGCGAATTCTGCGCCTTCAATTTTTCCAGTAATTCCAGGCCGTCCATGCCGGGAAGTTTCAGGTCGGTGATGATCAGGTCCGTGTCACCGGCCAATTTCCAGCCTTCTTCGGCGGAACCGGCGGCCTTCACCGCGTAACCTGCGCTCGAAAGATGCAGGCCCAAAACGCGGCGGTGTTTTTCTTCGTCTTCAACAACCAGAATGGTGGGCTTGGGCATGAGTTGAATATTTTAGTATGACCGGTTACTTCATTATGACCGCGCAGGGCAGCTATGATCGTCCTGGAAGGTTCAGCGGTAGGAAGATGCGAAACACACTACCTTCGCCGGGCGTACTTTCCACCGCGATTTGGCCGCCGTGTTCATTCACGATTTTCGCCACAATGGCAAGACCGAAGCCCACGCCGTCCGGCTTGGTGGTGAAGAAGGGGTTGAATATATTTTCCAGATTCTTGCGTTCAATGCCAGACCCGCGATCGATCACCGCAATTTCCACCGAACCATTTTCAGCCAGCTGTGTTTTTACGGTGACCACCGCTCCCGGCGGACTGGCCTGGGCGGCGTTCAGCAATAGATTGGCGATTACCCGTTCCAGCAACTGTGCGTCGAAGCGGATGGCCGGAACATCGGGCGAATAGTTTTTGTACACCGTAATGTTTAAGGCCCGATCCTTTTGTTCGCGCTCAAATCTACGGATGGCGTCGTCCAGCAACACGGTGATGTCGCCGGTTGCTAATTGCAAGGGCTGCGGTCTGGCGAAATCCAAAAAGCGGGTGATCAGCGAATTGGTCCGGTCCACTTCAGATGCAATAAAACCGGCCATTTCCTTGGCAATTTCGTTCTCTTTTTCCACGCTGCGCGTCAGCATTTCCGCGGAGGTCTTCATGGTGCCCAGCGGGTTACGCAGCTCATGTGCCAAGCCCGCCGTAAGTTGGCCCAGCGCAGCCAAGCGTTCAGCGCGGGTCACTTGGGCTTTGGCCTCCTGCAAATGGCGATTGGCTTCGGCCAGTTCGGTGGCGGCCGACTGGGCGCGTTGGGCCTCTCGCTTGGTGCCGCGGGCCAACTCGTAAGTGAGATAACCCACGACCGGCAAAAATATGGAACGCAGAACCAGTTCCAGAACGCCTTCCTCTGAGATGACCTGGTTCTCGTTCAGGAAAAACAAAAACGAGAGATACACACCGCAAGCAGCAAGTGAAACCAATGCCGCGCCCCACAACTCCAGACTGGTTGCGGCGGAGATCACCGGCAAAAACAGAATCAGATAGAAACTGCTATTGACGCCCCCGCTGTAGCCGATCAACAGGTAGCACAACGCCAGGCGCAACACCGCGGAAGCGATGGCGCCCATGCGAGTTTCAAGTACCTGCACCACACCCAGGCCGATGAACAGCGCAATGATGATCGGATGGCGTTCGGGGCTGCGTTCCGGACTGAATGCCGCCAACGTAAGGAACAGCAACAGCCAGACAAAATCCTGCGGCCGCACGTAGCGGCGCCAGTGGTTTTTGCGCGAAGCGCTAAAACCGGCCGTATCAGAGTTCGCTGGCGCAACCGTTGGATCCGGATCTGCTTGCGGGGTCACAGAACCCCAGTTTAACGGAGGCTCCGCGCGCGGCGGCAGCCCTGGCCGCCTGCACTAACGCCTGCACGAATACGTAGCTGTGTACCGCAAAGGAGTAAAGTGTAAACATGAAGCGCCTATTCAGCTGCGTATTTGTATTTTCCCTTACGGCATTGGCCCAAACCGGGGTACCAGCGAAAGAAACCGCCGCTGATCTGGCCGCCCGCTATCTGCCGGAACTGATTCGCCTCAACTCCGTCAATCCGCCCGGCAATGAGTCGCGCGTGGCCCGGTATCTGAAGCAGGTGGCGGATCGGGAAGGCATTCCGGCCGAACTGATTGGCGACAATCCGCAGCGGCTGAATTTTGTGGCGCGCTTGAAAGGATCCGGCAAAGCTCGTCCGCTTTTGATGCTGGCCCACAGTGATGTGGTGCCGTTTGACCGCTCCCAATGGTCGGTGGATCCTTTGGCTGGCATCGCCAAGGACGGTTACATCTACGGGCGCGGCGCGGAGGATGACAAGGACCTGCTGGCCGCGGAATTGGCCGTGCTGGTGGATTTGCATCGCCGCAAAGTGGTGCTGGATCGCGATCTGATTCTGCTTTCGGAAGCCGACGAGGAGGCGACGTCGCTGGGCGCGCTATGGGTGGTGGAGCATGCCTGGCCCAAGATTGACGCCGAATTTGCGCTGAACGAAGGTTCCTACATATTGCCGATGAGTGG
This sequence comes from Terriglobia bacterium, assembly GCA_025350105.1. Classification (GTDB taxonomy): domain Bacteria; phylum Acidobacteriota; class Terriglobia; order Bryobacterales; family Bryobacteraceae; genus Palsa-187. Next base: position 6,740 of record JANXYJ010000086.1, read on the forward strand.
CGGTGTGCCGGTGTTCCAGATTCAGACCGCCGAGAAAGTACCCACCCGATTTAAGATGACGGCGAAGGGGACCGCTGGGCACGCCTCGCTTCCTCGTGATGACAATCCGGTGCTGCATCTGGCGCGGGCCATCGTCAAACTGAGCGAAGCCCCGCAACCGGTGCAATTGAACGCCACCACACGGGCCTATTTGAAAGAGATGAGCCAGTTGCCCGACTTCGCCTGGTTAGCACCGCTGCTACCGAAATTGGAGGATCCAGCGACAGCAACCGGTGCCGCGGACGAAATTCGCCAACGCGACGTCGAGGTCAATGCAATGCTGCGCACTACCATATCGGCGACGATGCTTACCGCGGGCACCAAGATCAACGTGATTCCGAACGGCGCAGAAGCACAGTTGGACGCCCGGCGCTTGCCTACGGAAACGCACGAAGAAGTGTTCGCGCGCTTGAATCAGATCGTCAACGATCCGGTGGTGAAGATCGAAGCGCCAAGCAATGTCGAACAGCCGGCAACCGAGCCAAGTTCGCTCACCTCGCCCTTGTATCTGACCATGACGCAGGTGTTTAAAGAGGCCGCTCCCAATGCGGTGGTAGTGCCGTTCTTGATGCGCGCCACCACAGATGGTGCGTATTTGCGCGACAAGGGTATGGCCGTCTACGGCGTGCCTCTATTTCGCAAAGACGGCGAATTGCGCATGCATGGCAACGACGAACGGATATCGCTCGAGAACCTGCGTGCGGGCACGGAATTGCTGACGAAGATTGTCCTGCGCGTGAGTGCACCCAGGTGATTCCGCTGCCTCAAATTCCCAGCGGCCGCTTGGGAATTTTGCGCAACGGATCACCCTGTTTCAACCTGCGCCATCTAGTGATCAGGCGGTGGGGTTGTAGAACTGCCAAAACCACCAGCGCGCCCACCAGCGCCGGGCGATTCGGCCCAATCATCGCTAAACCTTTCGGTGAAATCGCCAGCCCAAGTGCGGCAATCGTCAGTACCAGCGTGAAAATCGTGCGCGGCATGTGTTTCCTGGGTTCTCGTTTTTCATCGTAGCTTGTCTCTTAATATTTTGCGAACGCCATCCTAATTGCCCTGATACAATGGCAATCGTACCGTCCAGCACGCTTCATTCAGAAGGCACTGCAACAGCATTCAGAAGGCACCGCAACAGAAGGCACTGCAAGGAACTCAAAATGATTCAGGTAATTGATACAGCCAGCCAAACCAACACGCCTCTGCCGGAAGGCAACGTCCGCCATATTCTCTCGGCGTCCAACGACAAAACCCGGGTTGAGGTCGCCCGCTACCAGGTAGATGCAGGCCAAACTCACCGTATCCCGTCCAGCGGCCGCACGCAGGTGGTTTACATATTGGAAGGCACCGCCGAAGTCACCTTCACCACTGCGGGAAAGGCCACCACACACACCGGCCACCGGGGCTGCGGCGTGTATCTGGAACCGGGCGAAGAAGCCAGCATGAAAGCTGCCGGCGCGCTCACGTTGTTAAGCGTCACTGTACCCAAGCACACCGGCAAGGCCGTTACCGAAACGCCCACCGGTTACTACTTCGACGAAGCGAACCTGCAGGCCCTGGTGGACGAGCGCCGCATCCGTACCCGCACCTTCTGGGTGAACAAAGAAACCGGCCTTTCCGGCTCCTGGGATTTGCAACTGGGGCGCATGCTTTACGGGCCGAAAGCGCACTCCCCTCGCCACGTGCACAACGCGTCGAAAACCACCACCATCAGCCCGGAGCATTTCTATTTGATCGAAACCGGCACCGGCGAAGTGAAGCACGATACCGGCACTCTCCCCGTAGGCCCGGGCAGTCTGGTGCTGATCCCGGAAGGCGAATGGCACCAACTGGTGGCGTCGGAATCCGGCTTCAACTACATTGAGTTCCAAGCCCCCTTCGACTTCGCCACCACCATGGACCACGACCCTCTGGGCAAGAACTGGTACATCCAGGGCACCGACGACGGAACGGGTAACCCGAAGCTTTGGGTGCAGAGCTAGTCTTTTCAAAAAGGGGCAGGTTCAAAAAGGGACAAACCGCCCTGCCCCGCTTTCACATCCCCACTCCCCTGGCAGGCCCCCCTAGAACAGCGTCCGCGTGTGCAGTCTCCGCCACTTCAGGAATCGCGTCACATCATTGATCTTGTAGGTTTGGAAACCAACCCGCTCAATCGCTTTTTTGGAAGGCGTGTTGGAGGCCAGCACGCCAATATAGGCACGTTCCGCGCCTTCCGCCCAGCGTTGCCGCAAAATATGACTCAGCAGCGCCTGGTACAGCTTCTTCCCCCGGAACTCCGGAAGCACAAAGAAACCGTATAGCGAAACCGATTGGGGCAGAAACTCCAGCAGCGTACCTCCGGTCTCGCTCAGCCGCGCCGGTTCCTTGGGCCAATATGAATAACCCCAGCCGGCCAGGCGGTCGTCGACAAGGATGGTATGAAGCGTCCTGCCCGTGCGGGCCGACTCCACAAAGTTAGCGGCCTGGGCCGTGATCAGGCGGGCAACTTCGCCCTGGGCGGCGGGCGCCTTCAAAAGGTCGTACATCTGGTTGTCGTGAAAACAGCAACTCTCATCCGCTGCCATCGCGGGGTCAACCGGCCGGAAGGTCTCGGGAGTGGCTATCAGGACCAATCCGCGCGTGCGCTCGCCGAAGGCTCCCGCGATCCGCGATCCCACTTGCCGGGCAATGCCACCCACCCCGAGTTCGCGCGCGCGCATGGCCTTGAAGGCGATCTTCGCGCGCAAGGGCTTGAGCTTCTTCCATTGCTCCGGTCCCCCGTAGCGAGCCGCCAGATTTCGCGCGCCGCTGTTAACCGCCACTTGGGCTTTGCGAATATAGTACGTTTTGGCCGCCGGATACAGCTCCACCGAAGGAAGCTCAACGTGGCTGGTGCTGAAGCGTTCTTTCAGATCGCCTTCGCCAACCGTCAGATCGATCCCGCGAAGCCCCCACGCAGTTGCCTCCTGCATCGTCAACACCAACAAAAGCAGGCCTGGGGAGTATTGTTTTTGCCGGGCGTCGAAGGAGGGCGCGCCCCAGTACAACACGTCGCGGTAAATGGAGCCGAAATGGCTGGCGATCAACTCACCATTAGCGTATAGGCCGATAACATGGGCGCACGGCGCCGAAAAAAGGCTGTCGAAAAAGGCACGTTTCCGTTCATCTTGAAACGTGATCTGCCGGCCCCCAAAAAGTTGTCGAAAGGAATTCTGACGGTAATACTCTTCCTTAAAAGCGTCCCATTCCGCAACCGTTTGCACCACCTTCACCGTCAGCGTGCCTTGCCGCCGGAAGTAGTTGATTTTGTAACGGACCGACTTCTTTTTCAGCGGGTCGCTTTCCGCCGTCATCTCACTGGGCCACCAGCGCCACCCGGTGTGGCTTCGCCGGATCGCGTTCACGCCGCAGGACTCACTCATCCCCATCAGCATGTCCACCGTCTCGGATTCCGGCATCGTTGGGCCGAACCACAGCATGTTCGGGAAGCGGCCAGAGTGGTACTTTTTCAAAAACTCGCGCAGCGTCCCCTCACGATAAGCAGGCAGGGCGACCACATCGCGGTAGTCGGCAATGGAATCCCCCGCAAAACAGAGCCGGCCCGTAGCGATTTCCCGCGCCATCGGCGCAACGCCAACCAGCCGATCCTCCTGCGTGACAGCCAGCACCAAAGGCGTGTAAATCTCACGGTACGCGCGGTACCAGGGCATGCACCACATCGGGCTTTGAAACACGGAGGCGGTTGGATCCTGGGTCGCCAGATCGGCCCACTGGCTCAAGGGCTCTCGCTGCAGCAAGTTCTCCAAATCGGCGAGATCTGAAATCCAATCGCCCCGGCCGGCCTCCGTTCCTTCGGACGGAGCAGCCTGTCCGCGCACCATAATCTGCATTTCTTCTAGTTTCGCATGTTCGTCCGCGCAGCCTGGTAGCGCGCGAATGTACTCTGGCACGGTTGGGCCGTCCTTCCGCCGGGGGTGGCGGATTTCCGGGTGGATGTTCCGCTGTCACGTCACAGCAGCGTGGAAACCGGCGTCAGCCGGTTTTCTTCGTCGAACCGCGGAGTTCCAGAAGTTGTGGGAGTTCGGGACCAAAGCCCAAAAGCAAAGGCAAAGAGAAAGGCAAAGAGGGACGTCCTGATCTGTCCCTGCTACAAGGGCATTGAAAAGACCGATTCACTGGCGTTTTTGCGTGAGCATCAACAGTATGTAGCGTCTTGCGGTGAAGCACTGATCGTGTGCTCCTCAGCAAAATCACTAACATAGCCATTTCCCACAAGCGTATTTTTCACCAATACGCAAAAGGTACAGATCAGGACGTCCCGCTCCCACCTTAGACATCCTACCTCGCGGTTAGCGTTTACGCTTTCCTAGCGTGATGAGTCAGAAGTCCGCATAAATAAAAGAAACCGGGCTGCTATGCTGAGAATCCAATCAGCATGGGTCGACCAACCACACCGATCGTGCTGACAGACGAGGAACGCAGCAAGCTGCAGGAATGGGCGCGCCGCCCCAAGACAGCGCAACGGCTGGCGCTGCGCGCACGCATCGTGTTGGGCTGCGCCGATGGGCTGGAGAGTCGGCAGGTGGCGCGGCAGTTGCGAATCACCGATCAGACGGTGTGCAAATGGCGAAGCCGGTTTGGCGAGTCACGGCTGGAAGGGCTCACCGACGAGCCGCGTCCTGGGGCACCACGCAAGATCAGCGACGCGCAGGTGGAGGCGTTGATCACGCGCACCTTGGAGAGTAGCCCGGCACAAGCCACGCATTGGTCCACGCGCCGGATGGCGCAAGCAACCGGACTGTCGCAGTCGGCGGTATCGCGCATCTGGCGGGCATTCTCGTTGCAGCCGCATCGAGTGGAAACGTTCAAGCTGTCGGCGGACCCGTTCTTTATTGAGAAGGTCCGTGACATCGTCGGCCTGTACATGAACCCGCCGGACCGCGCGATGGTGTTGTGTGTGGATGAAAAGGGACAGATTCAGGCGTTGGACCGGACACGACCGGTTCTACCGTTGCGCCCTGGAGTTCCGGCGCGGCAAAGCCATGACTATATCCGCAACGGAACCACATCGTTGTTCGCCGCCCTTGACGTAGCCACCGGCAAGGTGATCGGCTCGCTTCACCACCGGCAGCGCCATCAGGAGTTTCTACGCTTCCTGGAAAAGGTCGACGCGGCGGTTCCAGAATCCTTGGACGTGCATCTGGTGATGGACAACTATGGCACCCACAAAATGCCCAAGGTGAAGCGTTGGTTTGCCCGCCACCCGCGCTATCATCTGCACTTCACTCCCACCAGCGCCAGTTGGCTCAACCAGGTCGAGCGCTTCTTCGGCCTGCTCACCCAACAACGCATCCGCCGCGGAACCTTCGGCAGCGTGCGCGAACTCGAAGCCGCCATCCGCGATTACCTCGTCCAACACAACGAGAATCCGAAGCCCTTCCAATGGACCGCCGACGCCGACTCCATCCTCAAAAAGGTGGAGCGCTTTTGTGTGCGCACTTCTGACTCAGGACACTAGGTCAG
>JANXYJ010000090.1 GCA_025350105.1 Terriglobia bacterium
CGCAACGACGTTCGCTTCTCCGACGAATTCTATGCTGTACCACAACGCTAGTGCCTGCACAAGACTCAGGGGTGCGCGACATGAATGTGAAAACTAAGCTGCTCTGCGGTTCTCCCAGTAGTCTTCAAACCGGTTGTTGAGGTAGCAGCATCGCAGGGCAATGATTTTGTTTGCGCCGCTTACGGTCCAAAACATGCCGGACTTTTTGAGCCGTTCGCCGATCACTGTCCGGCAGCCAGCCTCAATGACGCCGGAGCCGACAAACAGATGCAGGCGGCGGAACTTCGGATAACGCATGCGCAGCGCGTTGCGGCGAAAATACTCGGCCTCGGTGCTGAACTTCTCTGCCAAAGCGGGATTGTCCGCCGCAATGGCGCGTAGCGCTACGGTCAATTTTTTCATCTTCCCGTTGTCGAGCAAAGGCTGGTGGACTTTCATCCAATCTTTCTGCTTCGCCTCGTCATTGGGGTGCAGTTTGCGCGCCAGTTCCCAAAGGTGCTCGCGGGCGTGATATTGATCGACAATCTGCATCGCGCCGGGAAAGTGCCGGTCGGCGAGATTCCAAATCCATACGGCCCCATCGCCGATCACGATTTTCTTTTCCGCATTGGCCCAACCGCGATTCCACGCTTCGGCGTAAATGCGGTAGCCGAACTCTTCGGCCGTTTCAATCGCCGCCACGTAGGTGGTCGAATCGGGGTCGCGAACGGCGTAGCCTTCCGCGTCCCAGCCAGATTGCCTGAATACGGCGCCCAGTTTGACTTCGCGTGTGTGGGCTGGTTGCCCGGCGATCTTGCCCTGGCGGCCCTCCGTCTCCTTGTTCACTACGTTGATTCCGGTCCCGTCCATTTCGATGTACAGGAACGGATGCTTCTCGCCCCCGATCAGTGGTAATTTCAATTGCCTGAAACTATCGATTTCCTTTTGCTGACGTGCGGCAATATCGGCGCCGGTCTCTTCCGCCGTCCGCTCTACGGATTTCACGGTCACCTCGATCCCGGCCAGAACCTTCAGTCTCTCGCGGCCATATTTAAAGGGGGCATCTTGGCCAACGAACGCTTCCATGCGGCGCACCCCCGGAGAGTGTTCTTTCTTTTCGATGCCGAGATCCCGGTCGACCGGGCTTTGACCGGTGCCGCAGTGCGGGCACAAAAAATAGGGGCGCGACACTTCCGCCGCACCCAACGTCGAAAGAAATTCTTTGGAACGTAACTCGCGGTATTGCGCCTGCTGGCCGCAGTCACAAGGGATGTTGCGCTGATCATCGGTTGGGGCGGGAAACTGCAGCAGTTGGGTTAACACCGCCGCGCCCGCCTCATGCATGGCTACACGCAGGGCTGTCTCGGCGGCCTCCAGATCGATCCGTCCCGTCTTGCGCTGCTCATTTTGGATCACCCCTGCGATGTGAACTATTTCGCGCGTGACTTCCTGGTGGATCGCGTCGAGAGTTTTTTTTCCTGCGTGCTTGAGGACTCTTCCTCCACTGGCCGTGAGCGGCAGATAGCGGCGCTCACCTCAACAAACTCCTGAATGAGAGTCTGGAATTTTTGAAACTCCGCGATCTCCCGCTGTGCTTTCCGCACGGCCATGGGATTGGCAAGAGATTCGGAATGAGTCTTGCCGCCGACCTTAAAAGTAAACCTTAAATTTGGCCCGTGGGGCGGTTGGTCAGGTTGATGGCAGCGGCAGTTGGGTTTGCCGCAACGGCCTGAAGTGGGCGTGATGGACCCCGGACGAAGATCGCCAAGCTGGTCAATTTCCCGCCTGATCGCCGCACGGCGGCTTTCCAATTCGGTGAGCGAAGGGGACATAAACTTGAAGCTCCTTGTCCTAGCGTATATCATACGCACGGATATACGCCACAAAAAAAGAGAACTCGAATGTTCTCACTTTTATGTCGCGCACCCCTTTGAGAACCTTCGCTTGACAGCCCGGTGAAACACGACGGCTCCGTCGTCGCTGTTTTCAGTTGGCGGAAGGATGAGACCACACCGGTCGGGTTTTTCAAGGCGACGCAGAAGTCTCTCTCCGCGAACTTCCGAAACTGCTGCCAAATATCTTATCTATTGAGAACTATTCTTATATTTGATATTGTCGGAGAAGAACCAACGAGAAGGCTTCCATGACCACCGTGACCATATCGCTGCCTGA
>JANXYJ010000093.1 GCA_025350105.1 Terriglobia bacterium
CGGAGGAACCAATGCGGTCATAAACCCAACGTTTCGTCGCAATGCGATTGCCGCCAGCAGCAGAGGCTACTTCCAATGTCCCTTCATAGTGCTGGGAATCGGCGTGCTGGCGGCGTTGCACCTCCTGCATGATCTGCTTGGGATCTTGTGCAAACAGGAACGGGGCACACAACACCAGCACCAACACAAACCTATTCATATTCGAGAGCCTCCACCAGCGAACCGCGAACCGCACTCTCCGCTGGACCCACCGCCGCCAAAAATGCCGCCGCCAAAATCACCGGCGCCAGCAGCAATGCGATGCCGAACGGATACGAATATGCGATATCGATGCCAATCAAATCGCGTCGGGAAATTTCGATGGCGTAGTATAACTCCACCGCGCCCAGGCCCAGCCCCAACACCAACCCGATGATGCCGATCGCCGCGGCCTCCATCCAAATCGTATGCCGGACTTGTTGCCGTAAACCGCCCACCGCTTGCAATACACCCAGCTCGCGGCGGCGATCGGTGATGGAAACCGTCAACGCATTCACAATCCCCAAAATCGCCACCAGCACCGCCACGGCGATCTGCACATAGGTCAAACCAAACCATTGATCGGTCAGGCGATTCACGTAATCGCGCACCTCTTTGTTGGTGAGCACGAACAAGCGCTGGCGCGAGCCGAAATCGTTCAGGATGCGCTGGCGCACCTCAGCCTCATTCGCCCCGGGGGCCAAATACAAGCGAAACACATTCACCGCGTCGTCCTTCCAAGCACGAACGAAAGTTTCACGCGAAATCAGTAAGCTGCCTTGCTGGTCCGAAAAATCGCGGACCACGCCAACGATCGGTAAGTACAAGGTTCCTTGCGGGGCGGCGATCTCCAGCACATCGCCCAGTTTGCCGCCGTGCAAGCGAACAAAGTTTTCCGACGCCATCACGCCTGCACCACTGGCCGTTCGCTGGTACATGAAATTGGATTCGCCTTGCACCGGAGGCAAGTGCGCGCGCCGCTCCACCGACTTCACATCCAACGCCACCAGCATCACCGGCGCGCCCTTCACGTTCACGCGCACGCTGCGCACGGCCTGGACTTCGGCCACGCCAGGCACTGCGCGTAGCTCATCTCCTAACGAGGCGGGAAAGACAAATGTTCGCGAGGTGACGCTTTCCGCTGTGGTGACGAACAGGTCCGGATTCAACGCCACGCGCATCCACTCGGAGAGCGACGTGTAACTGGCCCGCGCCAATCCCCCCAAGGCCATCACCAGCGAAAGCGACAACATCAACGCCGCCACGGTTCCCGAAGTCCGCCGCGGCGATTGAATCAAACTGTCCGCCGCCAGTCGCCCTTCCACAGGGCGCATCCACGAAAGCACAGGCCGCAACAAATGCGAAAGCCACAACGAAAGGGATGGCGCCAGCAGCACCGCCGTCAATCCCGCCAACAAAAATCCCACATAGAAAATAATATTGTTGCGGCTGAACAGCAGCGCCACCGACGACGCAACGGCGCACGCCACCGCGGCCCAGCGCCGCCGCGCGTTCTCTCCTTCGCCCAACATCTGCCGGCTGCCTTTTTGTAATGCCTTTACCGGATCCACCGCCGCGGCCGCGTGCGCCGGCAACACCGCCGCCACTAAACTAGTCGCCACTCCCATCAAAAACGAACCGACGATCAACCTTGGATCCACGTCCAGCCCACCAACACTTTGCGACACGCCGTACGTATCGGTGAGTATCTTGCCGATGTAGCCGGACATCGCCTTTGCCAGTAGCAGTCCGAAACCCACCCCCAGCGCCGATCCAACGCAACCCGCAATCAAACTTTCCGCGATAAACAGCGTACGAATTTGCCCACGCAAGGCGCCCAGCGCCCGCAAGATTCCAATCTCGGTTCGCCGCTGCGTCACCGCAATGGCAAACGTGTTGTAGATGATGAACATGCCAATGAATAGCGCAAAAATACTGGTGATGTTCGACGCCAGCGAGTAGGTGCGCGAAGTTTGCTCAAACTGTTCGCCGCGCGAACTGGGCGGCTGAATTTCATAACCCGCTCCTAGTGCCGCGCGCAATTTAGCAATGCCCTGTTCCAGCGTCACGCCATCCTGCAACGCAACGTCCACCCGATCGAATTTGCGTCCGCGGCCGAAAAACTTTTGCGCCGCGTAAATATCCATAATGGCCAAATCGCCCCCGAAAGCACTGGCCAGCCCGCCCGGCTTCATCACGCCCCGTACTGTGAAAACCAAATCGCCTTGCATGGAACGCAACTTCAGCCGGCTGTTCTGCGCCAGACCATGTTTGTCTGCGAATGTCTTGGTGATCAGCAGCGAATCCGCCTGTGCCAAAAACACCAGCGGATCGTCGATCGTCATGTCTACAGCGGAGCCATCCGCATTCTCCAGATCATAGTTGCGAATACTCCGGTCGCCCAGCATATCCACGCCTAACACCAGTAAATTACTCTTGCCGCGGCTGTCTGCTGACAACGCTGTTAACGAAAGTGTCGCTTCCATCACCGGAGCGGCAGCGCGAACTTCCGGTACATTCTGCACTTTCTCCAGCACGTCTTCATCGAACCCGGCCTCACCCGCGGTAATTTGAATCTGCGTGGTTCCCGCAATGCGATTGATGGTTTCATTGAACGCCGCCAGCACGCTTTGATTCGCCGTGTGCATGCCCACGAAAACGCCCACACCCAACACAATTCCCGCCATGGTGAGCAACCAGCGCAACAGATGTTTGCGCGCATACGGCCAGCTGATCAAACGCAGCAGAATCACAACGCGACCGTTTCCGCACGCCGCAGGTCGGATTCAATGCGCCCGTCCCGGATGCGAATCGTGCGCGGGCAACTCTCCGCCACCGCATGATCATGCGTGACGATCAACACGGTCGCGTTCAGGCGCTGGTGCAAATCGCGGATCAGCTTCAAGATCTCCGTGCCAGTGGCGCTATCCAAATTTCCCGTGGGTTCGTCGGCCAACAGAATCGGCGGATAAACACTCAGCGCCCGCGCAATGGCAACGCGTTGACGTTCGCCGCCCGAAAGCTCGTCCGGCAAGTGGGTGGTGCGCGCGCTCAGCTGTACCAGATCCAACAGCTCTTGCGCCCTGGCTTCGATCTTCTTACGAGGCCATCCGCGCAGATGCAGCGGGAGCGAAACATTTTCCGTCGCGGACAGCGTGGGGAGTAAATTGAAAAATTGAAAAATGAAACCGATCTTGTCGCGGCGCACCCGTGTCAATTCATCGTCGGTTAGCTTCGAAAGCAGCGCTCCATCAATCTCAATCTCGCCAGCGGAGGCATGATCCAAACCGCCCAGCAAATTGAGCAGCGTCGATTTACCGGACCCCGATGGCCCCACAATGGCCACCATCTCGCCGCGCGCAATATCCAGATCCAAACGCTCCAGGGCAACCACCTTACGCTTGCCGTCAAATTGTTTGGAAACCCCGCGGAGATGAATCACCTGCTTATATGATCGCAAACTGCAGGATCGCAAACTGTACAATGTTGAATTACCCATTCTTGGAAAAATCATGCGCATTGGAGTAGACGCCGGAGGCACCTTTACCGATTTCATCGTGCTACACGACGATGGCCGCATGGAAATTTTCAAGCTTCGTTCCAACCCCAGCGCTCCCTCGAAAGTAATCCTGGAAGGACTTCGCCGCTTTTCCAGCAACAAACCGATTCAGGTGGTTCACGGTTCCACGGTGGCCACCAACGCACTGCTGGAGCGCAAAGGCGCGCGCACCGCGTTCATAACAACTACGGGCTTCGAGGACCTGCTGGAAATTGGCCGCCAGTACCGCGCCCAGCTGTACAATCTGACGCCCGCTCCGCGCCGGCTTCTCGTCCAGCGTGATTTGTGTTTTGGTGTGGACGAACGCACGCACTTCAATGGGACCATCGCCAAGGCCCCATCAAAAACCGGGCTCCGCAAGTTGGCGGCGCAGTTGCGTAAATCCGGCGCACAATCGGTCGCCATCTGTTTCTTGCACGCGTATCAAAATCCAAAAAACGAACTCGCCGTGGAACGAGCTTTACAAGGTTTCACCGTTTCTCGGTCGTCCGAAATCTGTCCGGAATTCCGTGAGTACGAACGCGGCTCCACAACATTTATCAATGCTTACGTGCGGCCGTTGATGGAGACTTACCTGGCCGAGCTCGGCCGAGCTCGCGGCTTTCGCGTCTCCGTGATGCAATCAAGCGGCGGCATTCTTTCGACGAAGGATGCCGGGCGCCACGCTGTGCGCACCGTGCTATCCGGTCCGGCCGGCGGCGTCATCGGTGCCATGGAGATGGCCCGCCGCAGCGGCTTCCAGCGTATTCTAGGCTTCGATATGGGCGGCACTTCTACCGACGTTTGTTTGTGTGACAGTTTGCGTGACGGCGCCGCCAGCCACACCACCGAAGCCATGGTGGATGGCCTACCGGTTCGCGTTCCCATGCTAGATATTCAAACCGTCGGCGCGGGTGGCGGCTCCATTGCACGCGTGGATGCCGGCGGCCTGCTTCGCGTGGGACCGGAAAGCGCGGGTGCCATTCCGGGCCCGGCGTGCTACGGTACCGGCACCAAGGCAACTGTCACCGATGCCCACGTGGTGCTAGGCCGCATCGACGTACAACAACTACTGGGCGGCGCGATGACCATCAACATCCCGCGCGCCGAACAAGCCGTCGACGCGATTGCAAAGGCACTCCACATCACCCGCGTGGACGCCGCCGCGGGCATCGTTCGCGTCGCCAACGCTAACATGGAGCGCGCCATTCGTTCCGTTTCCATCGAACGCGGGCACGACCCGCGCGATTTTGCGTTGGTCGCGTTTGGCGGATCCGGCGGCTTACATGCCTGCGAAATCGCCAAAGAATTAGGCATCCGCACCGTGATTGCCCCGGCGTTTGCCGGCGCGCTCTCCGCCTTTGGCATGTTGATGGCCGACGAGGTGCGCGATTTTTCGGCATCCGCCTTGGGCCACTCGAATCTGGCAACTCGTCTGGCTGCTTTGGAAAAGCAAGCCCGCCGCGCGCTTCCAGGATGTGCGGTCGAGCGCACGGCCGACGTTCGCTACCACGGGCAAAGCTACGAATTGAATGTGGTGTATTCGGATCAAGACCTGGCCCACACCTTTCATCAGGCGCATCAGCGCGTCTATGGCTATTCCACACCGTCTCGTGCCATAGAAGTCGTGACGCTTCGCCTTCGCGCCCGCCGCAAAACTCCGCCCATCAAACTGCAGGCGCAAAAATCGTCAAACCCGCCTTCTGCAATAAAGCGTCGTGTTTGGACCAAGCGCGGTTGGCGTAACCTGCCGGTGCTGCAGCAGGCTGCTATCAGCACAAAACCGACCCAGGGCCCCGCATTGGTGCTCGACTACGGATCCACAACACTGATACCCCCGCAGTGGAGCCACCGCCGGGACGCGGCAGGCAATCTCGTCATACAATCGAAGTTCACCCGTTAACCATTCACAGGAGGAACATAAGGAACATGCGCGATCTGTTTGTTATTTTCATTGCTCTCACCCTTCCTGCTTTCGGTCAGGAAGCACCTGCCACGACTCCCGCCAATCCGCTCTCCAACTGGTTGCGCACGGCGTACGGGAACAATCGCAATAACCTGCTCCGTAGCGCCGAAAAGATGCCCGAGGAGAACTTCGGCCTGCGCCCCGGCACTCAAATGGAGGTGCGCACCTTTGGCCAGCAACTGGGTCACCTGGCGAACTATAACTTCCTGTGGTGTTCCCAGGCCAAAGGCGAAAAGAATCCCAACGCGGGAAACAATTTGGAAACATTAAACACCAAAGCTGAATTCGTCAAGTGGTTGAGTGATTCTTTCGCTTACTGCAATGGGGTTTACGGTGATTTGACGGATGCAAAAGGTATAGAGATCATTGATATTACCCAGGAAAACGGCCGACAGACCCGTAATGTCCGCATGGCGTTACTCATTTTGAATTACGGTCATAATAATGAAATTTACGGCAGCGTGGTTACTTCGCTGCGGATGAAGAACATCACACCTCCAGCATCTGAGCCGCGGCTGCCGGAGAAGAGACAATAAAGTCTCTCCCTGACCCGCAACAATTAATTGCGCAGTCCTTAAAACCTCGTTTCGACCAAACTAGCAGTACGCTAGACTGGGTAGGATTGATCCTAGATCTACCAAAAACACAGAATACACTCGACTTATCCACCCTAATCGCACAATATTTCCTGTATCTATCTGGTATTGGCGTAGTGGGATTTCGTAAGTTCGCGCAGGCGAAATTATCGTCACTAAACCCGGTGATAAGTCAAAGGAGAAATTCAGATAATGAAGAAATGCCTAGCCGGCCACTCTTCACGATCTGTTATACTTTCGGCAAAATGCGCAATCTGCCGATTATGCTTTGCTGGCTTGCTGTATGTCGCCCGGGAAACGCGGCTACTTCGTGCGATCAGCTAGCCTCAGTAGCCCTCCCCCACACTACTATCAGTTCCGCAAAGCCAGTGGATGCTGGTTACTTTAGCGCACCCGGTGGGAATCCCGTAACCTTGTCATCCCTACCTGCGTTCTGCCGCGTCACATTATCAATCACACCCGCGGAAGATTCGCAAATCGGCGTTGAAGTGTGGCTGCCCGCCGGTCCCGATTGGAACGGCAACCTGCAATCGGTTGGCAATGGCGCGTGGGCCGGAGTCATCAGTTATTCAGGCTTGGCTGCGGCGCTGGATGCCGGCTACGCTGCCGCCAGTACCGACGCGGGACACACCGGCAATAACGCGTCTTTCATAAAAGACCATCCGGAAAGATTCATCGATTTCGGCTATCGCGCGGCACACGAAATGACCGTAACCGCCAAGAAGATCATTGAAGCCTACTACGGCCGTGCCGCGAAATACTCCTATTGGAACGGATGCTCTACCGGCGGACGCCAAGCCATGGCGGAAGTTCAACACTATCCGAACGACTACGACGGGGTGATTGCAGGCGCACCGGTTTTCGACTCCTCGCATATTCAGGGAACCCAATTATGGTTCTGGCAAGTATTTCACAAGGATGAAGACAGCAATATTCCCCGCGAGAAACTAATTCTCTTGCACAATGCAGTAATTAAGTCGTGTGATGGTCTGGACGGAGTAAAAGACGGCGTGCTGGAAGATCCGACCCGTTGCGGTTTTGATCCGTTCGATCTGCTCTGTAAAAGTGACGACGCACCGAATTGTCTCACCCGGCCTCAAGCAGAAGCCGCGCAACAATCGTACTTGGGCCCTACGGAAGCAAAAACCGGCCGCCAGTTGTACCCCGGCCGTGAATGGGGCAGCGAACTCGGCTGGCTGAATCATTCCGGCCCGCAGCCTGCCAATTACGCAACAGATCTATATCGCTACGCCGTGCTTGGTAATCCCGCGTGGGACTATAGACTTTTTTCTTTTAATAAAGACGTGCCGCAAGCAATGAAAATTTTGAAAGACACCATGGATTTTACGGATCCGGATCTTTCGCGCTTTTTCGCTCATGGCGGAAAACTCATTCAATATCATGGGTGGAATGATCCCGGCGTCCCTCCGCAGGGCAGCGTGAATTATTATCGCGCTGTCACACAAGCCATGGGCGGGGTGCAGACAACGGACAAGTCGTACCGCCTATTTATGGTTCCAGGAATGGGGCACTGTGTTGGAGGCGATGGCATCACTTCTTTTAATATGATAACGGCCTTGGAGCAGTGGGTGGAAGAAGGCCGTGCGCCCGATTGGATTCCGGCTTCTAAAGTCGTCAACGGTGAGGTGGCTCGCACTCGCCCATTGTGCCCCTATCCGCAAGTAGCCGCTTACCGCGGGCAAGGCAGCACGGACGAAGCGCCCAATTTTGTGTGCCGCGTGCCCTAACCTTAATTAAATCGCGATTACTGCACCACGCTAAAGTCCCAAATCTGTGGGCTCATCTTGCCCGGCGTGTACTCGATTACGGCATATTCACCGGATTCCAACGCCTTCTGCGGCCACACCCGGTACAGCCCTTCGCCTTCCTGCTTCTTGAAAGTCGGCACAATTTCCACCACTTCATCCACCATCGGTTCTTCTTTTTGAACCTTCAAAATACTCAACTTCTCCGCCACGCGAACGTCTTTCTTCGTTGTCATTTTGATGATTTCGAACTCTTCGTCCATAGCTGGCCGAAAGAAAAATTCCGGCCTGCGGTTGGCGATCTTTCGTTGCGCATGTTCGCCGTCCAGCTCAATCGTCGCCTTGCCGGGTACCAGCGGAATCGGCGAAAGCAATTTCAGCACCCGCCGTTTTTGGTCGGTGACAATCTTCACCTCCGCTTTCTTCAAAGCATCGGTCTTCTCGTCGCTCACAATTAGAAAGGCGCCCGGTTCCGCCGGCAAATTCACAATCTGCTGGCGTGCCGTTTTTGCCGCCGCGCGTTCCTCCGCGTCCGATTTCGCATCGGCCTCCATACGCGATTTCTGTTCGGTCAACTCCGCTTGCGTTCGCGTCAAGTCCACCAGCTCCAGCGGAACCTCTTCCCAATCGCCGCGCTCGCTGGAATAGTAGCGGACACGATCAGCCTTCACTTCGTACTCGCGCACCGTATGGAAGGACCCGTCCTTTAAATACAAACGATCCGCGGCAACCGACGCCAGCGCGGTCAGCATCAGGATGGCTGCAGCTCGAGTAAACATCTCAACACCATTATGCGCCGAATCCCAAAAGGTAGCTGCGGTCGCCAGAGCGGAGACGAAAACACTCAACACAACCGCTCTATTGGGATGCCAGCAAGCACTGTGTCCGAAGGCGCATGAGGATTAAGCGTTCCGATTCAGCCGTGAGCCGCTGCGCTTAAATTGTCACCCCTAGTACCTGCCAGGATACGGAGCGATCCGTGATACGCTTGCCTTCATCTAAACACTGGAACCGCGAGAAATTGCCTGCTCGCCATATCCGGCGTCGGAGGCTCTCGCCTGAAAATAGAAAGGCCATATGCAGAAGACTACTCGATTCTTGAATTACATGGTGGCAGCGCTGATTGCTTTCGGCGCGGCAAATCCAACTGGGGCATTGGCCCAGAGCTTAAATACGGCGAAGCCGGCGGTGGGAACCTGGACGCCTCTGGCGAACCTGGCGCCCGAATATATCTCCACGTGCCTGCTGCTTTCCGATGCGACGGTGATGTGCTTGGGATACCTAAGCAACACTTGGAGCCGATTGACGCCTGACGCCAAGGGCAGTTACGTGAACGGCACCTGGGGCGCGATGGCACCTATGCACGACGCGCGTTTGTATTTCCAGTCGCAGGTATTGAAAAATGGACGAGTATTCGTTTCCGGGGGTGAGTACGGCACCGGCGGAAGCAAGTCAGAAATCTATGACCCACTCACGAACACGTGGACGCAAACCCAGGCCCCCACAGTGGCCTCACCCGGAGTGAATTTATTTGACGGATCCTCCGCATTGTTGCCTAACGGCAACGTGCTGCTGGCTCCCGTAATCTTCAACTACCCCTGCTGCCTCTATCCTTCCATGATCTTTGATATTGGCTCAAACACTTGGTCCTACGGCGCGCCCATCCTACATAATCAGGATGAGGCCACCTGGGTCAAGCTGGCCGATAACAGCCTACTCAGCATTGACTATCAACCGCCGGGATCTACCAGCACCACTACGGAGCGTTACATTCCGTCACTGAATCAATGGATTCCCGACGCCCCGGTTCCACAACAGCTTTATGATCTGAGTCAAGGCGAAATTGGCCCCGGCTTTTTGTTACCCAATGGGAACGTTTTTTTCGTCGGCGGCACCAACAAAACTGCCATTTATACGCCCGGCGGAGCCAACCACGCCGGTACCTGGGTGAACGGACCGGACATTCCTAACAACCTGGGGGCCAATGACGCTCCTGGCGCCATGATGGCCAACGGCAAGATTCTTCTGGTCTTGGGTGGGGATACCTGTCAATGCGCCCCGAGTTCCTTCTACGAGTATGACTATCTGACCAACAAGTTCACGCAGGTGAACGCCCCGGCTGGTGGAACTACCCTCGCTGACCCCAGCTTTGTGACCACCATGCTGGACTTGCCGGACGGCTCCGTGCTGTTTCACAGCTTCTCCAACCAATTTTATACCTACACGCCCGCCGGAAAGCCGATTTATGCCGGCGCACCCAGTATCGCCAACGTCACCGCGAATGGAGACGGTTCGTATCATGTGACCGGTACCGGTTTCAGCGGCATCTCCGAGGGCGCCACCTACGGCGACGATTGGCAAATGGCCACCAACTACCCCATCGCCCGCCTTACCGATGCCAACGGGAACGTCTTCTATTGCCGCACTTACAATTGGAGCACCAATACTCTAATGACCGGCAGCTTGCGGGTGGGCACCGACATGACTTTGCCGGTCGGTCTGCCCGACGGCGCCTATAAGCTGAATATCGCGGTCAACGGTAATCCCTCAACCGACGTTTACCATTTTAGGGTGAAGAACGGCGTTTATTGATGCCTGGGCCCGGCAGGCGAGGGGCCTGCCGGTTTGCCCTACGTCCTTGTACTGTCATATCTTGATCCTGCTGTTGGGATCGCTGCTGTTGTCTCCTCATCCTCGTTGGACTCGCGGAAAGATCGCGCAGGTAGGGTTGTCCGAAAACGCAAATGCGTGTTACCGCGTGTCAACTGAACCCGTTATATTGGGATTCAAGGACGCAGGGTCCAGCGGCCATGACAAACACGTTTTTATGCTTCGCAATCGTCGCGGCGTCTATGGCCCAAAGTGCCTTCGGCCAATCCGCGGCCACGCCCGCCAACTACTTCCCGCTGGAAGCCGGCAATCGCTGGGAATATCAGTTGGACGTTTCCGCCGACCGTCAAATCTGGCAAGTCACGCGCCAGGAAACCATAAAACAGAACACCTGGTTTTTGTTGGACATCGAAACTGTCCGCGTGGATGCTGACGGCAAGCGCCGCCGCACCGGTTCCACTCAACGCTGGGTGCGGATCGACGGATCGCGGCTGATGACCCGGCGCACCAGCGATCAGGAAGATGTTTGGGTGGACTTCGCCGCCACGGCCGGACAACCCTATCCCAGCCCCGGCGCGTGCCACACCAAGGCAACCAACTCTCCCCATCCAGACAATTTAACCGTCCTCTTCGACCGTGCCTGCAGCGACGCCGGTTTGCTGGAAGAAACATTTGTTCCCCATGTTGGTTTGCAGTCTTTTTCCATGGACAGCTTTGTGGGATCGCGCACTTGGCGCTTGGTCGCGGGACATGTAGGCGGGAAGGATTTGGCGTTTTGACGGGGCTTGACGTGAAAATGACGCCTCCTCGCATCGGCCATCACTTCTCCATTTCTCCCAGTCTCGAAAACGCCGCGCTAAAAGCGGCGGCTGCGGGCGCGAACGCGTTGCAGATTTTCTCCGCCAGCCCGCGCATGTGGAAAGCATCGATGCCCCGCGCGTCCGCCATCGCCGATCTGCAACGCGCCCGCGAAAAATACGACATCACACCGCTGGTCATCCACGATAACTATCTGATCAACCTGGCTTCATCTGACGCTGACATCCGCGCCAAATCCATCGCGGCATTTCGTGGAGAGATTGAACGCGCGGTGGCCATCGGAGCCGAATACCTGGTCGCGCATCCGGGAAATTACAAAGGCACTTCACTCGAACAAGGCATCATGAATTTTCTGCAAGGGCTTGGCGAAGCAGCGCAGGGATTGAGCTTTGGAAAGCTGATACTGCTGGCCGAATGCACCGTCGGCTCCGGCGCGCAGATCGGCGGCAAACTCGAAGAACTGGGCGCCATTCGGCAATTCGCGCCACAGTTTACCGGTCTGCCCGTCGGCTTCTGTCTCGATACCTGTCACTTATATGGCGCCGGATATGACATCTCAACCGAAGCCGCTGTGAATCAAATCATCGGTGAAGCTGATCGAATTCTGGGCCTGGAAAACGTTCCCGTCATTCACACGAATGATTCGAAGGGCAAGCTCGGTTCGCACCTGGACCGGCATGAACACATCGGCAAAGGTTATATTGGTCTGCAAGGGTTCCGTTGTCTCCTCACTCATCCAAAGCTCCGTTCTAAAGCCTTCATTCTTGAAACGCCGGTGGACCAAGACGGCGATGAGCAAAGGAACATCGACACGCTAAAGCAGCTATGCCTGAAACCGTCTACGATCACAACGAAATCGAACTGAAGTGGGAAGCGCGTTGGAAGAACGACGCTTCGCTGTACCGCACCGATCCGAATTCCAGCGCGCCGAAATACTATGTCGTCGAGATGCTGCCGTATCCCAGTGGCCGCCTGCACATGGGCCACGTGCGCAACTATTCGATTGGCGATGCGCTGGCCCGCTACATGTGGATGCGCGGCTACAACGTGCAGCACCCCATGGGTTGGGATGCGTTTGGTTTGCCCGCCGAAAACGCCGCGATTAAGCGCGGCATGCATCCGCGCGATTGGACCATTTCGAACATCGCAGAGATGAAGCGCCAGATGCACCGGATGGGCTTTGCCTATGACTGGAATCTGGAAATCGCTACGTGTGAGCCCGAATATTACCGCTGGAATCAGTGGTTTTTTCTGAAGATGTTTGAGCGCGGCCTGGCCTATCGCAAACACGCGATGGTGAACTGGTGCCCGGAATGCGCGACGGTTCTGGCCAACGAACAGGTGATCGACGGTTGTTGCTGGCGCCACGAAACCACGCCCGTGGAACAGCGTGCGCTGGAACAATGGTTCTGGAAAATCACCGACTACGCCGAAGAATTGTTGCAGGACACCTATACAAAGCTGGAAGGCGGTTGGCCCGAACGCGTGCTTTCCATGCAACGCAATTGGATCGGCCGCAGCGAAGGTTCGGAGATCGACTTTAAGGTCGAAGGCTCCAGCGACGTCGTCCGCGTGTTCACCACTCGCGTCGATACCATCTACGGCGCGACCAGCGTGATTCTGGCGCCGGAGCATCCCATCGCCGTCAGTCTGATGAACGACGCGGCGAAAGCGAAAGCTGCCGAAATGATCGCCGCCAGAAAACTGCAAGGCCCCGGCGACATCGTCAAAGACGGAGCCTTCACCGGCCATTACGCCATCAATCCCTTCAGCGGCGAACGCGTGCCCATCTGGATTGGCAATTTTGTTTTGATGGGCTATGGCACCGGAGCCATCATGGCTGTGCCCGCGCACGACGAACGCGATTTCGAATTCGCGACGACGTTTGGTTTGACCATTCGTTCGGTGGTCCGGCCCGCCGACGGTGTACTCGATAGCAATCCGAAAGCTCCGTTGACGGAGTATGGCGTCACCGAGAATACCGGCGAATTTTCGGGCCTGGAATCCGCCGAAGCAAAACGGCGCATGAATGTTTTTGCCGAACAGAAGGGTTTCGGCAAGGCGGCCGTCACCTATCGCATTAAAGACTGGGGTATTTCACGCCAGCGTTATTGGGGCACGCCAATACCCATGATCCATTGCCCGGAATGCGGCGTGGTGCCGGTCCCCGAAAAAGACTTGCCCGTGGAATTGCCTTACGAGGTGAAGTTTACCGGGAAAGGCCGTTCGCCTTTGGCCGAAGTGCCATCGTTCATGAACGTGAAGTGCCCTAAGTGCAACGCCGACGCCCAGCGCGAAAGCGACACGATGGACACGTTCGTCGATTCGTCCTGGTATTTTTATCGCTATTGCGATGCGCGCAACAGTGAACAGCCGTTCGAAAAAGCGGCGATCCAAAAATGGTTTCCCATCGATCAATATATCGGCGGCGTGACCCACGCGATTCTACATTTGATCTATTCGCGCTTCTTCACCAAAGTGATGCGCGATCTCGGCTTAATCACCAACGATGAACCAGCGGCAAATCTGTTCACCCAGGGCATGGTGTTGGGCAGCGATGGTTCGGCGATGTCGAAGAGTAAAGGCAACGTGGTGGACCCCGAAGAGATGGTGGGCAAATACGGGGCCGATACTTGCCGTCTTTTC
>JANXYJ010000107.1 GCA_025350105.1 Terriglobia bacterium
TAATCCACGGAAATCCGGTATCGATCAGTGCCAGCATCGGAATCTGTCTGTATCCCGACGATGGGGACGATACCGACACCCTTCAGCAAAAGGCCGATGTCGCCATGTACCATGCCAAGCGGCGCGGAAAGGGCCAGTTTCAGTGGTATTCGCTCGCCATGACCGAAGAAACCGAGATGGCTCGAGAATTAACTCTTCACATCCGGTAAAGAGCGCCAACGTCGCTGACGCCAAAACCGACGATCTTCCCAGTACACTAGTCGAGTGCCCTGGACACCCGCACTAGCCTTGTCGCTGGCCTATTTGATCGGCGCGATTCCATTTGGTTACCTGCTGGTCCGCCTGATGACGGGGACCGACGTGCGGGCGGCAGGCAGCGGCAATATCGGCGCGACCAACGTTTTGCGCACCACGGGGCGGAAGGCCGGCGTCCTCACTCTGGCTCTCGACATCGCGAAAGGGTATGCTGCGGTTTGGCTGGCATCATGGCTAACCGGAGGGAGCATTTTGTGGATGAGCGCGGCGGCGCTGGCGGTTATGGCGGGTCACGCGTTCCCTGTGTTCCTGGGTTTTCGAGGCGGCAAAGCGGTGGCCAGTTTCCTGGGCGCGTTTCTCTGCCTTACGCCAGTGCCATTGTTTGCCGTTCTCGTGGTCTTCGTCGGCGTGGTCGCCATAACGCACTTTATTTCGCTCGGATCGATTTTGGCGGCGGGGACATTTCCGCTCGCCGTGTGGTTGATCCTGCATCCGCAGTGGCCGGTGATGATGGCGGCGCTGGTTGCCGGCAGCTTCATCGTCTATCGCCACAAAGACAATATTGAGCGCCTTCGTGAGGGCAATGAGAATGTGCTCTCGCTGCGAGGCCGGGCGCATTGACAAATCTCGCCATCATCGGCGGCGGAAGCTGGGGGACCGCGCTAGCTGTGGTCCTTGCGCCGCGTTGGGCGTCCGTGCGGCTGTGGGTATATGAAGGCGATCTCGCCCAGCGGATGCAATCCGGGCGTGAGAACGACGTCTATCTTCCCGATGTGCGCCTTCCAGCGAATGTGGAAGTCAGTTCAGAGCTTGCACCTTGTCTGCGCGGAGCCGACATGGTGCTCGGCGTAATGCCGTCACACCTGGCGAGGGGAGTTTATGCGCGGATGGCGCCGGCGCTAAATTCCGGTATGCTCTTTGTCAGCGCTACCAAGGGGCTGGAGAATGGAACGCTGCTGCGGGTGTCTGAAATCATTAGCGAAACGGTGGGAGCGCGGTTCCAAGCCCGAGTTGGCGTGCTCTCCGGCCCGACTTTCGCGCGTGAGGTGGCAGGCGGCAGCCCGACGGCTTTGGTGGTGGCTTCCGAGGATGAAGAACTGGCGCGGACGGTCCAATGCGCGCTCTCGGGTCCCACTTTTCGCGTTTACAGCAGTTCGGATCCAGTGGGGGTCGAAATAGGCGGCGCCATCAAAAATGTGGTGGCCATCGCCGCGGGAGTTTGCGAGGGCTTGGGATTAGGCCACAATACCATCGCGGCTCTGATCACGCGCGGTCTGGCGGAGATGACTCGGCTGGCTTTGGCGATGGGTGGTAAGCCGGCAACGCTAGCGGGGCTCGCCGGGTTGGGCGATCTGGTACTCACTTGTACCGGTGAACTGAGCCGAAACCGTTCGGTCGGGGTTGAATTGGCGAAGGGTCGCGCGACTGAAGAAATCACCGCGTCCATGCGGATGGTAGCGGAAGGGATTAAGACCGCTGGCGCGGCAGTTGAGTTGGCGGACCGGCATTCTGTCTAGATGCCCATCACGCGCGAAACTTACGCGATACTTACAGGCAAAAGGTCGCCACGGGAGGCGATCGCGCATTTGATGCACAGGACCTTGAAACAGGAGTAGTACTCCCAACATATATTTCTTAAGGCAGATTGCGAAACTCTTGAAGGAACATAGGGTTATCACTGACATGGGAGCCTCAGCGGCTCTTGACATCGATGCTCAGTTGATGCTTCGAGTCAAGGACGGAGATGGGGCGAGCTTCGGCTTGCTTTTAGAGAAACATCGATCACCTGTGATTCATTTTTTATACCGTATGGTGCAGAATCACGCAATTTCGGAGGAATTGGCGCAGGAGGTTTTTCTGCGTGTCTACCGGTCTCGAAGCAGTTACGAGCCTACTGCAAAATTTACAACTTGGCTGTTCCGAATTGCAACGCACTTGGCTCTAAACTGGCTTCGCGACGGCAAGAACGAACGAAATCAGGAACATTTAGACCACGATCCAGAGGGAATGCCGCGGTTGCAGGTCTCGGACCGAAAGCCTTCAATTGAACAGCGGATGGTGCACAACGTTAAGGTGAACGAAGTACGAAGTGCAATAGCCTCGTTGCCGGATAAGCAGCGAGCGGCGGTTTTAATGCACAAATATCAGGAGATGGAGTATTCCCAAATCGCAAAAGTGCTAAATTGTTCCGAATCTGCGGTAAAATCGTTGCTGTTTCGGGCGTATGAGTCTTTGAGATCCAGTTTGGCGCATATGGCGTAATTGAGGTAAGAAGATGATCTGTCCAATTGAGAACGAAGACATTGAAGTTTTGCTGGCGTACTGCTCGGGAACCGTGGGCGATGCAAAAGCCGCGGAGTTGAAGTTGCATGTCAGCGGGTGCCCCGATTGCGCGCCTTTTGTTCAATTGCAGCACGCTGTGTGGAACGCGCTGGACGTTTGGGAGTCAAACCCGGTAAGCTCCGATTTCGATCGGCGGCTATATGCTCGCATCGCGGAAGTCGACCGGGAGCCTTGGTACCGGCGGGCATTTGACTTCGTCCGGCCTATGTTTCAGCAACCCGCGCTCCCGCTGGCGGCCGCGACTGTGGTTATCATGGCAGGCTTCTTCTTTGATCGGAAACAGGTTATTTTACCGGTGCCGAGTCAACCGGCGGCAATCCGTGTTTCAGTAACGGAAGCGGAACAGGTTGAACGGACTTTGGACGACATTCAGATGCTGCATCAGTTCGATCTCGATTCTCAGGAGGCCGAGAAGCCGTCGAAGTCAATGTAATATGGCGAAAACGCGGTCCATAGCGATTTTGTGCGCTGGAATGCTTTCGGGTCCGTGGGTCACCGAGGCATTAGCGCAAGTAGGGCCGCACATGGGAATGGGCCGCCCGGGCACGATGGCTCGTCCGCCTCGGCCAGAGAGGGCTCAGCATGGCCCGAAAAACCCCAAGAGAGGGCCCGAAGAGCGTCTCGAACGGCTGGAACAAATGTCGCCGGAGGAGCGCAGGACCGCTTTGCAGAACCTGCCGCCAGAACGCCAGCGCAAAATTGAATCTAAGCTTGACGATTACAAGCGCTTGTCTCCCGATGCCAAAGAGCAGTTGCATGATCGGCTGCATCGCTTTGAA
>JANXYJ010000124.1 GCA_025350105.1 Terriglobia bacterium
GGACTGATCAAAGAACCGCCCAGCAAGGAAGAAGTGGACCGCGTACGCACCAGCCAGCTGAAAGATTTTGAGCTGATGTTCAACAACAGCCAGAGGGTTTCGCGGCAGTTGAGCGAGTACTCCGCGATTGGCGATTGGCGGCTGATGTTTCTGGATCGCGATCACACCGAAAAAGTGACGGCGGCGGACGTGGCGCGGGTGGCCAAGGATTATTTGAAGGCCAGCAACCGGACCATTGGGCAGTTCATTCCGAGTGAGGTTGCGCCGGAGCGCTCTGAAATCCGGCCGACGACGGATGCAGCCGCGTTGGTGAATAATTATGCGGGCCGCGCGGCGATGGCGCAAGGGGAAGCTTTTGAATCGACCACCGCGAACATTGATGCGCGCACCCAGCGGTTCACGTTGCCGAACGGGATGAAACTGGCGCTGCTGCCCAAGAAAACACGCGGCGGCACGGTGACGGCAACCATCGCACTGCACTATGGCGATGAGAAAGCGGTGTTTGGTAAGACCACGGCGGCGCAGCTGGCGGGTGCGATGCTGATGCGTGGAACCGAAGCGCACACGCGGCAACAGTTGCAGGACGAATTGGACAAGTTGAAGATTCAGATGGGAGCGAACGCGAGTGAAACGGACGCGAATGTAAGCCTGACCACGGTGCACGATAGTCTACCGGCGGCGCTGCGTTTGGCCGCGGAAGTATTGCGGCGGCCGACGTTTCCGGAAGCGGAATTTGAACCGCTGCGGCAGCAGATGATTGGCCGGGTGGAAGGTGCCCGCAAGGAACCGGCGGCGTTGGCTCCGCAGGCTTTGCGCAAACATTTCAATCGTTATCGGAAGGGCGATCCGCGGGCCATCAATACGTTTGAGGAAAACATTGCGGACTATAAGGCCGTGAGCTTGGCGGAAGCGAAGGCGTTTCACAAGGACTTCTTTGGGGCGTCCAATGCGGAGTTGGCGATTGTGGGTGATTTCGATGTGGCGGAAGTGCGCAAGGTGATCGATCAGGAATTTGCGGCGTGGAAGAGTCCCAAGCCGTACACGCTGGTGCTGCGGACGCGCGACGACGTGCCGGCCATCAACACCACTATCGACACGCCGGACAAGGCCAACGCGATTTTCATGGCGGGGCTGACGGTGGCGATGAACGAGGATCATCCGGACTACCCTGCGTTGATGCTGGCCAACGACATGTTTGGCGGCGACCTGAAGAGCCGGTTGTTCAACCGCATTCGCGTAAAAGAGGGCTTGAGTTACGGCGTGGGCAGTGCCTACGCGGCGTCGGTGCAATCGAAATTCGCGCAGTTCATGGTGCAGGCCAGTTGCGTGCCGGACAAAATCGGCCAGGTGGAAAGCGTATTCAACGAGGAGTTCGCCAGGCTGATCAAAGATGGTTTCACGGACGAAGAAGTGGCGGATGCGAAAAAGCGTTACGTGGACAACAGCACTTTAGGGCGGTCCAACGATGCTGGGGTGGCGCGGTTGTTGGCGCGCAACGCACAGTTTGGCTGGACCATGGCGCACGACGCGGACCGCGACGCGAAAGTAGCGGCGCTAACCACGGCGCAAATCAACGATGCGGTGCGCAAGTATTGGGACGCAAAACAACTGGCGTATGTGAAGGCCGGGGATTTTACGAAGAAGGCGGGTGCAGCAACCAAACCGCAGTCGGCAACGCCGCCACCGCCGGCGGTTCGGTAGTCGTAAAATAGGGAGGACTTTAGGGTCCTCCTCTATGAAACATTTCGGCATCTTTCTGGTTTTAGCGGCGTCCGCCGCCTGTGGGCAAAGTGTGGACGCGGCCAAGTGCGCCGCGCTGCAGAAGAGCGGCATTCCGGACCTGATCATCAGCGAAGCGAAGCCCGTGCAGGAGGCGAAGTTTCCGCCGTTCTGCATGGTTCACGGGGTGATTGACCAACGCAAAGGCGTGGGTCGAGTGACCTACGGCATTGGTTTTGAGCTGCGTCTGCCCGCCAACTACGAAGGCCGGTTTCTGTTTCAGGGCGGCGGCGGAATGGACGGCGTGATTCGTCCGGCGGTGGGCAATGCGTCGGGGGCCAATGCGAATCCGGGATTGGCGCGCGGCTTTGCAGTGGTATCGACCGATGCGGGGCATCAAGGGACGTCGGCATCGGATCCTTCGTTCAGCCGCGATCAGCAGGCGCGGATCGATAACGCGTACCGGTCGATTGATCGGGTGACGGCGGTATCAAAGGCGCTGATCACGCAGTATTACGGACAGAGTTGGAAGCGGGCGTACTTCGATGGCTGCTCCAATGGGGGACGCCAAGGCTTGATTGCGGCGCAGCGATTTCCCACGTATTTCGATGGAATTGTTTCGGGGGCTCCGGCGTTCCGGGTGACGCGGGCGGCGATTGGGTCGGCCTGGGAGACGATGCTGTTCCGCGACATTGCGCCGAAGGACGATAGCGCCAAGCCCATCGTCAGCAAAGCGTACTCGCAAAGCGATTTGACGCTGGTGGCCAACGCAATCCTAGAAAAATGCGATGCGCTGGACGGGGTGAAAGACGGGCTGGTGTTCAACACGAAGGCGTGCAAGTTCGATCCGGCGGTGGTGGCGTGCAAGAGCGGGAAAGCGGACTCCTGCCTGAGCGGCGAGCAGATCACGACGTTGCAAAAGGTGTTTGCGGGCGCCCAGAATTCGCAAGGCGCGCCGCTGTATTCGGATTGGCCGTATGATCCGGGGATTGCGTCACCCGGGTGGAGGATGTTGAAGCTGGGGACATCGACGACGGGGGAGCCGAACTCGGCGGATGTGACGTTGATGCTTTCGGGATTGAAGGGTTACTTCATGACGCCGTATGACGCGGGGTTCGATCCGCTGAAGTTCGACTTTGATCGTGATTCCGCGAAGGTACGGGAAACCGCGGCGCTGCAGGACGCGGAGATGACGGAGCTGTCTACGTTTATATCCAGCGGACGAAAACTACTTCTGTATCACGGCGTGGCGGATCCGTTTTTTTCTTCCAACGATACGGAACGCTACTACAATCGTCTGTTGGCGGATAACAAGAATACGGAAGGGGCGGGATCGCCCTGGGCCAAATTCTTTTTGATTCCCGGGATGACGCATTGCGGAGGCGGGCCGGCGCTGGATAATTTCGACGCGCTGGGCGCGGTGGTGGATTGGGTGGAAAACGGTAAAGTGCCGGAGCAGATGGAATCCACCGGCGCAAGTTTTCCGGGGCGGAGCCGGCCGGTGTGTGCGTATCCAAAATATGCGCATTACAAGGGCGCGGGGAACGCGGAAGACGGTAAGAATTTTGAGTGCAGGTAATATGCGGTATCTGTTTTGCATTTTGCTATTGACGGAAGTGTTGAACGCGCAAGCGACGGCAACATTGGCACCGACAGGCACTTTGCGCGCGGCATTTCTAGGCGATAATCCAGTGCTGGGCCGGGTGGACGCAAAGACGGTAACGGTGACGGGGCCGGTTGCGGATATGGTTAAAGAAATGGCGCGGCGGGCGGGTGTGCCGTACACGCTGATTCCGGCGGCGGGGGCGAAAGATATCATCGATCGGTTAAAAGCAGGCAGCGCGGATATTGGTTTTATGGCTTACAACGCGGGCCGCGCGCAGGAAGTAGACTTTTCGCCGGCGTGGCTGCTGATGCCCAACACTTATATTGTGCGCGCGGATTCGCCGGTGCAAAAAGCGGCGGATGCGGATCGTGCGGGAGTGGTGATTGCGGCGGTGAAGAACGATACGCAGGATGTTTATCTGCGCGCCAACTTGAAGAAGGCGACGATCCGGCAACTGCCAGCGATGCCCACGGTGGATGAGATCGCGAAGATGCTGGCCAGCGGCGAAGTGGCGGCGTTTGCGGCGAATCGTCAACGTTTGATGGAAGCGGGCGAGGGCAACTCGTCATTGCGAGTGATTCCAGACAGTTACTTTGTGGCGGGACAGGCGGTGGCGGTGGCCAAGGGGGACGCGGCGCGAATTGAGTTTGTAAACACGATGCTGCGCGAGATTCTGGCGACGGATTTGGTGAAGGCGTCGATTGAGCGGGCTGGGTTAAAGGGCGTGGAAGCAGCGCCGGGGCAATAATTCTCGCGTGACCTTTTAACTTATTACTTCTTGATATGACCCGGTGGAACGTAGTTGGGGTTCACGCCCAAGGCCTTGTCGGCGTCGTCGACGGTTAGCAAAGTGGTGAGGCGGCCGCGCACCATGCCGGTTGCGGAAACGGTGAGTGCCAGCCCGGCGGCGGTGATGTTATCGGGCAACTCCAAGATCAGAACAACGTCATCGGAACCAAAGCAATAGTGAAAGGACTCCAGTTTCCCGCCGAGAGCCTGCACCGCCAATTCCACTGCCTTGCGCCGGCCGGAGGGAGTGTCCTTGAGCAAACCCCGGTAGCCTTCCACCGAGTATCTGGCTTGGTACATGTATTTGGGCATGACGCGGTTAACCTTCGCCGCATCGTAACACAAAAATGATTTTACGTTTGGCTGGCGGCTTATTGGAGGTGTCCCAGGGCACCACCATGCTATTGCGGCTGATCTTCGATCAGCTGGCCGGTGGCCGGTGGCATGGGCCTGTGCGGGAGGATGCCGGCAAGGCCGCTGAGCCAGGAGGTAAATTCGGTTTCCGATAGATTCATATGATCAACCAGGCGCGGCAAAAGAAAAGGGTTGCTATTGCGGCTGATCAGGTCGACCTGACAGGTGGTGGCGCTGCGGATGCCCGCCGCTTGCAGCCAGCCGGGAAATTCGGGCAGATAGAAGCCGCCTGGATAGCAGAAGTGGGACGCGGCGGGCACGCCCAGTGCCGCCAGCGCGTGGCGGTTATCGTCGATTTCACGCAGGAAGCGTTCCCGCATATTCGAGACACGGTGACGGTGGGTGTGCAGTTGGACGTCGATTCCGCCGTGGAGGATTTCGCGCACTTCGCCGGGGGTCATGATGTGCAGAATGCGTTGGGCCAAAATGGATGGGTAATCGAGGTTGAGTTGGCCCGCAAGTGCAGTGAGCAGTTGATCTTTTTGCTGGCCGGTCATGCTTTCACGATTCGCCAGGCCGCGAAGGGCCAGGCCTGCTTGTGCGCGGCCAGCGTCATCTAAAGTGAAGGGCAGGGACCGCAGCCGCGGCCAATGCAGTGTTTGTGGGCGTGCTTTCCACAGAAGATAGTCGCACATGGGATCGAATACAGGGCGGTTGAAGCCGCAGTAATAGGTGGTGAGATAGACGGTGACGGGGAAACCAAACGGTTTCAGCACGGGGTAGGCGCGGCGGTAGAAATCGTGGGTGCCATCGTCATAAGTAATGGCGACAGCGCGGGGAGGGAGCGTGCCGTTTTCCAGCCGCTGCAACGCTTCGCCTAGGGGCAAAACCTGGCAACGGGTTTCCTGGAGTATTTCGAGGCGCCTCTGAAGCCACTGGGGTGTTACGTAAAAGCTGGAGTTCCAGAGATGTTCATCGTCGATGGAGGTGCCGTGGTAGCACAACACCAGCAAGCGATTGCGCCGCCAGGAGCTGGAGAGGAGCAGAGCATTCACGCCCAGCCCATTGGCGGCATGCAGAATGATTCGCTTGGCTTGTTTGAGCAGACTCAGAAACGCGGCTCCGGTGTGGGAGTGACCGGTTTAGGAAGCAGCGGATTTTGGCAACAGGTGGGGAGCAATGCTCCATTGTGGCATGAGCGGTGTGTCATGACCGGTGTGTCATGACCGGGTTGGGTTGCGGCCATCGGCAGCGGGTGCCGCGGTTAGTGCTGCAGTTGCAGCGACGGCATTTGTTCGCGCAGGGCTAATTCCAGCAGATTGGACAGAGAGGAATCGCCCATCAGAACACGTTGAATTTCGATGCCGCAGCGCCAGTCTGCATGGGCGGAGCCAAGCACGGCGCGGGAGTTGGTGACGTAGCCGAACAGGGCGGAGTCGCCTACGTCCAGGCGGACGATGTCGCCGGGGCCCAACTGCAACGGAGTGAGCACGGACACGCCGGAACTGGAGATATCCTGCATGCTTCCGCAGGCCGAATGGCCCAGGTTCTGCATGTCGGTGATCCAGACTTCGAAGTCAGCGGGATAGCGGGTGTCGAAACGACCATTCACGTTCGGATCAGATTTAAGGTCCATGGGCGAGGGCTCCGTTTGGGTTCAGATTCAAGGCAAACTGATCGGCTCTACATTGCTGTTATCGGCAGGTTAGAGGTGAGCTATAAGGACGATGGCTAAGAAAAAGACCCTATTTCCATGAGTTTTACGCCAAAGCGGAGCGGAGTTTTGGGCCCCGGCTTTTTAGGTCCATCGTTTTCGGCGGCGCAGGAATGGGCGACAATGAAGACGTGTTGCCCCTGCGTGTAGTGTTGACGTTGGTCTTGCTGTTGATGGCGGCGGGCTCCGCCCAATCGCTGGATCCGGCTTTGGCGAAAATTCCGCTGGAGCGTTGGCTGCAAGAGGGCGATGCGGGCAAGTTTCGCTGGTCAGTTCGCGTATTGCCCACAGAGTTGACGGCGCATCAACGTTTGCGAACCAAGGTGGAGATTCAGGTGGATGGCGCCGAACTGGTAAGCCGGCGCGGACATGGGCAGTTGCTGCTGCTGATGCAGCTGGAGGATTCCGATCACCGTGTGTACCAAACCCACCAGCCGTTTCCGCTTGATGAGGTGAAAGATGAGGCCAGCCGCAGCTTTTTCAACTACACACCAATGGCTTTCGTAACGCCGGGAGAATATCAACTGGTGTGCGGCATTTTGGATACGCAGACGGGCGAGCACGCCGTTTTGCAGCGCGCGGTTCATGTGAATGCGCCTAAAAACGACGCGTTGCCGAATTCCTGGAACGGGTTGCCGGCAGTGGAGATGATGCAGGAAGCGAAGCCGCCCGACGATTTGTTGCTGCCGTATTTAAAGGGCCGGCTGCATTTGTCGGCGGAAACACGGCGGCCCGTGCAGGTGGAGCTGGTGGTGAATATGGCGGGCGGTGGCGGCGATCCGCACAGACCGCTGGTGCCGAGCCCTTTTCCATCGAATGGGGGTCCGTTGGGCCGCAGGGATTTCCCCATTGAGCCCACGGTGAGCGAGGCGCAGCGGCTGGGCAATCTATTAGCGGCGATGAAGGTGCTATCGGCGATGGAACCGAGCGGCGGGAATTTGCACGTAACCTTGCTTGACGTTGCCAAGCGCAAGGCGGTTTTTACGCAGGAGCTGGCGCCGAAGAACAAGACTCTGGATTGGCCCGGATTACGGGTAGCGCTGGATGCGGCGGATCCTAATAAGATTGACGTGGGTGCCCTGGCGGGACGAGAGAAGAACGGGCAGTTTTTCATTGAGCAGGTGCGCGGAAAGATGGCGGCGGCTGGTTCCAAGGTTGGTTCAGCGAATGACGCGGCCGCGCGGGCCGTGATTGTGCTCTCCTCTCCGATGACGCTAGAGGGCGATAAGCACACGGCACCGGAGGCGGTTGCGGGCGGAAAGCTTTTCTATATCCGATACCACACGCCGCTGCCGCCGGCGGCACTGGCGTTACCAGAACTGAACCGGGGTAGAAATGGGCGAACCCCGCCTTTCACGCAGGCCGATCTGGAGCCTTTCGACAGCCTGTTACCTTTACTGAAGCCGTTGCAACCGCGGGTGTACGACGTATCAACGCCGGAACAGTTCCGCAAGGTGCTGGCCAGTTTGCTGGAAGAAATCGGGCGATTGTAGGTGTTAACGGACCGCTGCGGGAGCCAGGGTGCCGGTTGGCAGATTTTTCGCCGACAGAAAGTAGCCGGCGTTGGGCGCGATGGGATCGAGATGCAGCGCGCGCATCATCGAGCGGGCAGTGCAGACGGCGGCCGAGGTTACGGGCATTCCCAATTTGTCCTCCACTTGTTGGATGACCGGGAGCGAGGGCATTTGCACGCAAGCCGAAAGCACAATGGCGGCGGCGCCTTTGGTGTTTAAGCGGCCGACATCGATCAGCAGGTCTTTGGGATCGCGGCGGCCCACGGCAAGATTGTCGGCGATGCAGAGCGCGATGGAGTCAATCACCGCGATGCCTTGATCGCGGATGTAATCGACGACGAGATCGGTGAGCGGCTGGAGGTACGGCGTCACCAAGGAAACGGAGCCGACGCCGGCGAGTTTCAGCTCATTCACCAACGCGCCGGCGGAGGTGACGACGGGGGCGGCATGGCCTTCCTGGGCCATCTTGGCAAACAATTTGGTTTCCGATTCACAATGATAGCCGCGGCCCATGCTCATGATAGCGACCAGGCAGGCGTAGCCGACTACATCCATCTGGGCGTCCGCGAGCTCGGCGGCGCAGCGGAGGCTGTCGCGGTCCATGGCCTCCAGCTCTTCCTTCACCACGTTCTTCATGCGCATGCGCGAAGAGTGAAAAGTGAACTGATTAGCGTCCGGGCGGGAACGGAAAATCGCAGGGATCTCCGTCTCCATGGTGGTGTTGGAGCTGGGAACAATTTGGCCGATGCGCATACCGGAAATTATATCAGAAGCCTACGCCAGTTCCAGGTCGATGCGTTTTTGCGCGGCGTCCACGTTGACGATTTTGAACGAGCGGACCTGGCCGCTGCGGACGGTATCGGTGGCCGCCGGTGCGCTGGGGCCAGACTTCCACTTTTGCGACAGCATCGCGGAAAGAGTGGAGAGATCGGCCTTCGGTTCGCCGGAAGATTTCTGCGCAGCTTTGGTCTCGGCCAACTTGCACACGGCCAAGACGCCTTCGCCCAGTTCCACTTTGGCGCGGGTTGCGGAGACGTCGACAATACGCCCGCTGACAGAATCGCCGGGTTTGTGCTCCGCAATGTATTCGTCAATGCTGGTGGGAATCAATTGCTTGATGCCCAGACGCAGGCGGCGGCGTTCGCGATCGGCTTCGAGGACCTGAGCCTTCACCACTTCGCCTAGTTTCAAAGCGTCGCTAGGATGATTTAAACGTTTTTCATGGCTGATGTCGCCGATGTGAATCATCCCCTCAATGCCATCGCCCAGGTCGACGAAGGCGCCGAACTTGGCCAGGTTCGTGACCGGCGCATCCACGACCGCGCCCACCGGGTACTTCTTCACGGCGTCTTCCCAGGGGTCGCCCAGCGCCTGCTTCAGGCCCAACGCAATGCGCTTGTCACCTGGGTTCACACCGAGCACCACTACATCAACGAGATCTCCCGGTTTCACGATGTCGGCCGCGCGCACGTTCTTGCGGGTCCAACTCATTTCCGATACGTGGATCAGGCCTTCCAGGCCTGGCTCCAGTTCGACGAAGGCGCCAAAATCGGTGACGCGAGAGACTTTGCCTTGAATGCGTTGGCCGGCGGTGAATTTTTCGGCCGCGACACTCCAGGGGTCCGGCGCGAGTTGCTTCAGGCCCAGCGAAATTTTGCGGGTTTCGCGATTGATCTTGAGAATCTTCACCTGAATCTGCTGGCTCTGGCTGACGATGTCGGACGGTTTCAGGCTGCGGGCGTAGCTCATGTCGGCGACATGCAACAGCCCGTCGACGCCACCCAGATCGACGAAAGCGCCGAAGTCCGTCAGGGTACGCACGGTTCCGGTGACCACATCGCCCACCTGTAACCGTTCAAACGATTCGGCTTTCGTAGCGCGTTCGCGTTCTTCCAGAACCACGCGGCGGTCCACCACGCAGTCTTCGCTGGCGGTATCGAGCTTGGTGATGCGGCATTCAATTTCCTGGCCCACCAGTTCAGAAAGCCCGGCGACGTCGCGCGAACCGCTGCGTGAAGCGGGCATGAAGGCGCGCATGCCAACATCCACGCGCAATCCGCCTTTCACGGCGTCCATCACGCGGCCGGATATTGTGGTTTTATTCGCAAAAGCCGCTTCCAGCGCGCTGAAATCTTTTGGGATGGGTGCGGGTGGCGGCGCGGCGACGCGGATGGCGGCCAGTTGGTAATTGCCCTCCTCATCACGACCGCGAATGCTCACGCGCAGCTTTTGCCCGGGGATCAGGGGCATGGTGGCGTCGGGTTTCAGCACGCCGTCGGTTTTACGGCCAATATCGACGAACACGGCGTCGGGGGTGACGGAGACAACCGTGCCTTCGACAGTTTCGCCGCCGGAGCGGTGCGATTGTTCGAACTGGGAGAGGATGTCGGCGAAGGAGTTATCCACCGCGGGCGCGTCGTCCATTATCTGGTCAGCCGCTTGATCAGGCGTTTGATGCGTTGTTTGACCGGCAGATTCCCGCACCGCGTTGGCCACCTCCTGCGGCACTGTGCCGCTGGTGGTGTTCGGGGAGGCGCTGGGCGTTACATCATGCGTCGGATCAGTTGACGCGAACTCGGGTGAATCGGAAACGTTTGATTGGGTCATGCCTTGAGACCAAGCCTAGATAGCAACTTGCGGATTTACGTGCAAAGCAACGGGCGCGAAATCGAGCAAGCAAAAAACAAGTGTTCCATTATTGTGTCACATCCTGCTTGGTCCATGTGCGTATTCTCCTTTCGAGCAGAGTTGAGAGTACGCGATTGTGTTGGCAGCGGGCCCGGTTGCAGGCCGCCTGTATGGCCCCCTTAGGGCCGAATGTTATGATGGCCACAAGCACACCAAGCCCGAATCGTAACGGGATGCCACACGCAAAACCACACGGATAACCACATGATCAACACCGTAATTTCACCCGCCCTTGCAACCAGCATGGACGCCACTTTGCTGGCTGGGCGCGATCTGGAAGCCGAAATCAACCAGCTGCGCCGCAAGCGCAATGCGGTGATTTTGGCGCATTATTATCAGGAAGGCGAGATTCAGGATCTGGCCGATTTTGTGGGCGATTCACTGGATTTGTCGCGCAAAGCGGCGGCGACCAAGGCCGACGTGATTCTATTTTGCGGCGTGCGCTTTATGGCGGAAGTGGCGAAAATTGTAGCCCCCGATCGCACCGTGCTGTTGCCCGATGGCCTGGCCGGCTGTTCGCTGGAAGAATCCTGCTGGCCGGAGCCGTTCAAACATTTCCGCGATCAGCACCCGGATCACATTGCCGTCACCTATATCAATTGCTCGGCGGAAGTGAAGGCGCTTTCCGACGTGATTGTGACGTCGTCGAACGCCGAAGCGATTATCCGGCAACTGCCCGAAGACGAGCCGATCCTGTTTGCGCCGGACCGCCACCTGGGGGCATATTTGCAACGCAAAACCGGCCGCAAGATGACACTGTGGCCGGGCACCTGCATCGTTCACGAGCAATTTTCCGAGCACGAATTGATCAAGCTGAAAGCGCAACACCCAGGCGCGCTGGTGGCTTCGCATCCGGAATGCCCGGAAGGAATTTTGCTGCATTCCGATTTTGTGGGATCGACCAGCGCGATTCTGAATTTCGTCAACCAGAGCGACGCGCGGGAATTCATCATCGGGACGGAGCAACATATTATTCATCAGATGGAGAGCCACCTGAAGAAGGCGGGCGCGCCTGCGAAAATATTTCATCCGCTGCCCGGCGCCGATGGCAGCTGCAGTTGTTCGCGCTGTCCGTTCATGGCTATGAACACGATGGAGAAAATTTATCTGGCACTGCTGAATAACGCCCCGCGCATTGAGTTTCCCGAGCCGCTGCGCCTGGCCGCGCTGAAGCCGCTGGAACGGATGCTGGAAATGTCCAAGGGCATCGGCGTGATGCCAAAGAACTAACGTGGGAATTGATTTTACCGCGCAGGATTTAGCGGACGCACGCGCCACGATTCAGGCAGCGTTGGCCGAGGATGTGGGTGCGGGCGATATCACATCGTCGTCAGTGATTCCGGAAACGTTGCGCTTTCATGGAGTGATGAGCGCGCGGCACGCGATGGTGGTTTCCGGCCTGCCGGTGACGCGGGAAGTGTTTCGGATGGTGGTGCCGGAGGCCACCTTTCGCGCGGTGGCGAGTGAAGGCGAGTTGGTTCCCACTGGCGCGGTGCTGGCGGAGATGGAAGGCCCGGCGCGGGGATTGCTTACGGCTGAACGGACGGCGCTGAACTTTGTGCAGTTCATGACGGGCATCGCGACTCTCACGCATCAATATGTAGAGCAGATTCGCGGCACGGGTTGCACTTTGCTGGACACGCGCAAAACCATTCCCGGGTTGCGGCGGTTATCCAAATACGCGACGCGATGCGGCGGAGCGCGCAATCATCGCATGGGATTGTTCGACGGCATTTTGATCAAGGACAACCATATTGCGGTGTGCGGGAGTGTGAGCGAAGCAGTGCGGCGGGCGAGGGCGGCGACACAAAATGTTCCGGGCGTTAGCAATGTCGTTGTCAATGTCGTTGTCAATGTGGAAGTGGAGTGCGACACGCTGGAACAGGTTGGCGAAGCGGTTGACGCCGGCGCCGATATCATTCTGCTGGACAACATGACGCCGGCCCAGTTACGCGCATGCGTGCAGCTTATCGGCGGCCGGGCTCTGCCGGGTACAACGAGAACGGAAGCCAGCGGCGGCGTGAATCTGGAAACTATCCGGGCGATTGCCGAAGCGGGCGTGGATTTTGTCTCGGTGGGGCGGATTACACAATCCGCTCCGTCGGCGGATATTGGGCTCGATTGGCAGAAAGATTGGAAATGAAGAAAGATGGGAAATAATGTGACGAATTACGACCTTCTGGTGCTGGGTTCGGGGGCGGCTGGATTGTCAGTTGTCCTGCGGGCTTTGGAGCGAAATCCGGATCTGAAGATTGCCATTCTGGCCAAAAACGGACCCGGCGATGGCAGCACGGCGTACGCGCAGGGCGGCATTGCGGCGGTGATGGATGGTTCTGAAAAAGACGCCACCGATTCGATTGATTCGCACGTGGCCGATACGTTGGACGCAGGTGCGGGATTGTGCAACGAGCGCGCCGTGCGTTTTGTGGCCGAGCGCGCCAAGGCGGCCATCGAATGGCTGGTGGCGCAAGGGGTGGCGTTCGATCGTGAAAACAACGCCGAGTTTCATTTGGGGCGCGAAGGCGGGCATTCACATCGCAGAATTGTGCACTCCACCGATGCCACAGGGCGCGCGGTGGAAGACGCGCTGATCACGCGCTTGCGCGAACGCGGCGTGAAGCTTTTGGACCAGCATTTTGCGGTGGACCTGATTGTAAATGATCATCGCTGCGTCGGCGCGTACATTCTGAATAGCGCCACCGGTCACGTGGAAACGATTCCGGCACGTGTGGTGGTGCTGGCCACTGGCGGCGCCAGCCGCGTTTATCTATATTCAACGAACCCGGTTGGATCCACAGGTGACGGTATGGCAATGGCGTGGCGCGCCGGAGCCCGCGTGGGCAACATGGAGTTCAGCCAGTTTCATCCCACCTGTCTGTATCACCCGAAGGAGCGTTCGTTCCTGATCACGGAAGCGGTGCGCGGCGAAGGCGGCAAGCTGCTAAGACCGTCTGCTCCCTACAGCGACGGCACTCGCTTCATGGATTCTTACGATAGCCGCGGGGAGCTGGCTCCGCGTGATATTGTCGCCCGTGCGATTGACGATGTGATGAAGCGCGAAGGCCACGATTGCGTTTATCTGGACATCTCGCATCGCCCGGCGGACTTCGTGCAGCATCATTTTCCAACCATCTACGCCAAGCTGATGACGTTGGGAATCGACATTACGAAAGAGCCCATTCCGGTGGTGCCGGCGGCGCATTACACCAGCGGCGGCGTCATCACGGATTTGAAAGCGCGCACCAACGTGGCGAATCTCTATGCGGTTGGTGAAGTGGCTTGCACCGGATTGCATGGGGCGAATCGATTGGCCTCGAATTCGCTGCTGGAGTGCCTGGTTTTTGGCGACGCTGCGGGTGCCGACATCGTCGAGAAACTACCCGCCATTGCCGATCCGCCGCCGATTCGTGCCTGGGACGAAAGCTGGGTGACAGACTCGGATGAAGAAGTGGTGGTCGCGCACAACTGGGATGAGTTGCGGCGTTTCATGTGGGATTACGTGGGCATTGTGCGTTCCACCAAACGCCTGCAGCGGGCGCAGCATCGCGTAAAATTGCTGACCAGCGAAATTGCCGAGTATTACGCCAGTTTCCGGGTGACCAAAGATCTACTGGAGCTGCGCAATCTTGTGTTGGTGGCGGATTTGATTGTGCGCTCGGCTCTAGCAAGAAAAGAAAGCCGCGGGCTGCACTTCACGATTGACTATCCAGGGCTGAAGCCAGGCAAGCCCAAGGATACGGTGCTGACGCCGCGGGGGAAGTGATTGGTCTGAACTGGCGCTAATATAGTCACATGGCTACTGCCAAGGAAGAAATCCGGCGTTTGATCGACACGCTTCCCGATAATGCGACGTGGGAAGACCTGCAGCATTCCATTTATGTGCGTGAGCGCATTGAGCGTGGCCGCTGCGAAGCGACTGAAGGCAAGATTCTCGAACAGGAAGAAGTCGAGCAGCGGATGAAGCCGTGGCTCGGCGAGTAGTTTGGACTGAGTCCACATGGCAGGAACTGGAATCGGCTTCCGAATACATCGCTCGTGATTCTCCGCGCTACGCTTCGGCGCTAATGGATGAGGCGAGGTTTGCAAGCCGCTCGGTGCGGATGTTTCCCGAACGTGGAAGGATCGTCCCAGAGATCGGCGAATCCGCCATCCGCGAGATCTTCATAAAGGAATATCGACTGATCCTATGAGATCGGGGCACGTGACGTGGTGATTCTTGCGTTTCTACATGGCGCCCGCGAGTTCCCGCTTAATTTAGGGTAGCCTTCATTTATAAGGAGTTCTTTTGTCCCTAGAAGACGATTTGTTTGCACAGCGCGTGAAGCGCATCGCTGAAATTGAGGCTCTGGGGTTCCGCGCCTATGGGCAGCGCTTCGATTTCACGCACACCATTCCGCAGATTCTGGCGTCGGAAAAAGACAAGACCACCGAGGAGCTGGCCGCGGCCAAGCCGCCGGTGAAAATTGCCGGCCGCATGATGACCATGCGCGATATGGGCAAGGCGGCCTTTTGCCATTTGCAGCAATCGGGCGTTCGGTTGCAGGTATATATCCGCCGCGACGCGGTGAGTGAGCGCGATTATGCGCTCTACAAGCTGCTGGACCTGGGTGACATCGTGGGCGTGGAAGGCTATCTGTTTCGGACGCGCACCGGCGAGCTGAGCGTGCATGCGGAGAAGCTTACGTTTCTTTCGAAGATCCTATTGAATTTGCCAGAAAAGTTCCACGGCCTGGAAGACGTGGAGATTCGCTATCGCCAGCGGTATTTGGATTTGATTGCGAATCCAGAATCACAGAAAATATTTGTCACCCGCGCGCGCATCATTTCGTCTTTGCGCCGGCAATTAGAAGAGCGCGGGTTCGTGGAAGTGGAGACGCCGATGATGCAGAGTTTGTACGGCGGTGCAGCGGCGCGGCCCTTCATCACGCATCACAATACGCAGGATATGGATCTGTACCTGCGCATTGCGCCGGAGCTTTACCTGAAGCGTTTAGTGGTGGGCGGGCTGGAGCGCGTCTACGAAATCAATCGCAATTTCCGCAACGAAGGGGTTTCGTTCAAGCACAATCCCGAATTCACCATGCTGGAGTTTTATCAGGCCTATTCGGATTACCAGGGCATGATGGACATCACCATGGAGATTTTGCCGCGGTTGGCGCTGGACGCCATTGGGTCCACCAGCTTTGAATATCAGGGTGAGACGGTGGATTTCGCCAACATCCGCAAGATGACCATGCAGGAAGCGGTGCGCGAATACGCCCCTGGAGCCAACTGGCAGGCCGCTGGACACGAACTGGTGGAATTGTTTGAACGCCACGTGGAAGAACATTTGATTCAGCCGCACATCATCTACGATCATCCCGTGGAAATTTCGCCGCTGGCCATGCGAAAGCCCTCCGATCCGCGCTTTACTGAGCGTTTCGAGATGTTCGTGTGCAAGATGGAAATCGCCAATGCGTTTACGGAGTTGAACGATCCGCAGGAGCAGCGACGGCGCTTTGCGTCACAATTGGAAATGAAAGCCCATGGTCAAATAAAACCAGACGAAGAAGCGCATCAGATGGACGAGGACTACCTTCGCGCGCTGGCGTATGGCATGCCGCCGGCGGGCGGCGAAGGCATTGGAGTAGACCGCCTGGTTATGCTGCTGACCAATTCCAAGACCATCCGCGATGTGATTTTGTTTCCGTTGTTGCGTCCGGAAGGCGAAATCGGCATGGCGGATAAATTGAAGCGGTTGGAAGTCTAAGGGGTTGCTTGCGCTCGCTTATGCTGGCGGCTTGGTGCTGGAACTTGAGATACGAGAATTAGAGATAAGCCAAGTAAATGTTTGAACTCTTCATCGCTCGCCGTTACTTGAGCGCCAAGCGCAAACAGGTGATGATTTCGCTAATCACGGTGATTTCCGTCATCGGCGTGGCGGCGGGCGTGATGGCGTTGGTGATTGCGCTGGCCGTAAACAATGGCCTTCGCGATACGCTGCAGCGAAATTTGCTGGGCGCCACCGCGCATGTTTCGATCCTGGAAAAAGAACCCAGCAACGGGATTGAAGACTGGGAAAAGCTAGTCACGCCGCTGGCGGGCATTCCGCATGTGAAATCGGCCGCGCCGGCGTTGTATGAAAGCGGCTATCTCAGCGGGCCGGTGCAAGGCAAGGGCGTGGCGATCAAGGGAATTGATCTGCGGCCCACAGTGGCGGTGCCGGACGCGCTTCGGCATCTGAAGACAGGGGCATTAGAGCCTTTGCAGAAATCCGGCGAGGGCTTGGTTAACATTGTTTTGGGTTCGCGTTTGGCGCAGGATATCGGAGCGCCGCTGGGCAGCCAGGTGCAGTTGCTGGTGCCCAACGGGGAACTTACGCCCTTCGGCCCCCGGCCCACTTACGTGCGCATGCGGGTGGGGGGAACTTTTGAAACGGGTTTCTACGATGTAGATACAGCGTGGGCTTTTATGGCGTTACCCGCCGCGCAAAAAGCTTTCGGCCTGACTGATGTTGCAAACAGCGTGGAGCTGACGTTGGACGATATTTATCGGGCGCCGGAAGTTGCCGCGGCGGCAGCCAAAATCATCGGTCCTAAATTGGCCGCGACCACCTGGGGCGAACAAAATCGCCAACTGCTGAACGCCTTTACGATGGAGCGCCGGGTGACGGTGATCACCATCGGGTTGATTCAACTGGTGGCCGCGCTGAATATCCTGATCACGCTGGTGATGATGGTGATGGAAAAACATCGCGATATTGCCATCCTGATGTCGATGGGCGCGAAGGCGCGGCAGATCCGGTCGATCTTCATCTTTGAAGGCGCGCTGATTGGCGGCGTGGGCGCACTGGTGGGCCTGGCCGTCGGCCATACGCTGTGTTATTTCGCCAACCGTTTTCAGTGGATCAAGCTGGACGCCGCCGTCTATTCGGTGGGCTGGGTGCCGTTTGAGCCGCGTCTGCTCGATTCATTGTGGATCGCCGCGCTAGCCATCGCCGTCAGTCTGCTGGCGACGCTTTATCCCGCGCGCAATGCCACGCAAATTGCGCCGGTGGAAGGCCTGCGCTATGAATGACGATTAGCGGTTAGAGTAATAAGAGTGCTTAGCGCCATCCAATATCAAGTGTTGCGGAAGCTTTCGCCGGGTGCGCCCAATTATTGCAGTGGGTCCGCCTACGCCCATACGTCGAAACTTGGGGTTCTGATGGGACCAGGCTTCTTCGCGCGAATCGCTGGCAAAACCGTGATCGATTTTGGTTGCGGGGAAGGTGAGGATGCGGTGGAAATGGCCCAGAAAGGGGCAAAGCGCGTCATCGGCATCGACAATCGTGAAGAGGTGCTGGAAGTGGCCCGCCGCAAGGCGCTGGCCGCCGGAGCGCAAAACATCGATTTCGCCACTTCCACTGAGGAGCCAGCGGACCTGGTGGTTTCGGTGGACGCATTTGAACATTTTGCTGACCCCGCCGCCATTTTGGAAATCATGAACACGCTGTTGACGCCCTCTGGCCAAGTGCTGGTGAGCTTCGGCCCCACCTGGTATCACCCGTTGGGGGGACATTTGTTTTCGGTATTTCCCTGGGCCCATCTGGTGTTTACCGAAAAGGCGTTGATCCGCTGGCGGTCCACGTTTAAGACCGACGGCGCAACCCGGTTTGGGGAAGTGGCCGGCGGTCTGAACCAAATGACCATCGCCCGATTTGAACGCTTAGTTGCGGCCAGCCCGTTCAAATTCGCGAGTCTGGAGTGTGTGCCCATCCGCAAACTGCAGCCTTTGCATAACCGGCTGATGCGGGAATTTACCACGGCCATTGTGCGTTGCAGTCTGGTCAGACGTTAGGGCTTTCGGCTATATCAAAGCAGAACCCATGAAATCAGAAGCTCCTCCTACTTTGGACCAAGCCGTGCTGCCGGCCCAGCCCAGTTCACCCCTTCCCCGGTTCTGGATCAAGGTGCTGGTGGTTTCGCTGTTGGCCTTTGTGCTGTTGGCGGTTGGGACGGCTTGGACCCGGGCTCCTTATGGGGATGAGGCTTTCAATGCCAGCCCCGCGGTTACGTTAGCGCGCGACGGGTACTTGGGTCTGACATTTTTTGACCAGTGGGGCACGGGGCATCATATGTATGCGCTGCCCCCGGCATACATGGTGACGCAGGCCGCGTGGGTGAAGCTGGTAGGGATCAGCGCGTTCAAATTCCGTTTATCCAATATCGGCTGGGCGTTTCTGTTGATGGGATCGATGTTCCTGATAGTCGGCAAATTTTCGGGAGATCGCATTGCCGCGGCATTGGCAGCTGCCTGGTTGGGCCTGGACTACACCTTTCTGATGAATGTGAACGGGCGCCCAGAGATGATGAGCGCGGCCTGCGCCTTTGCCGCCATCGCGGCCTATGTGTGCCTGCGGGAACAAAACATGGCGCGTGCGGTGCTGCTGAGTCAAACCTGTTTGGCCATCAGCTCTCTGGCCCATCCGATGGGTGCGATCGCTGGCGGACTCAGCATTCTGGTGTTGGCGATGCTGTGGGATTTGCGCCGCTTGCAGTGGAGCTATCTGGCATGGGCGCTGCTGCCTTATCTCGTGTTGTTTTCAGCCTGGGGGGTGTATATCATGCAGGCTCCCGAACTGTTCAGTTTGCAGGCCAAAAACGTCAGCTTGGGGGCGGATCGCTTTGCGGGTTTGCACGCACCGCTGCAGGCGATTGTGCGGGAAATCCGCGATCGTTACATGAACTACTACGGCATGCGCGCTGGCGCGTCTTTGGCCATTTTGCTCAAAGCTGTTCTGCCGCTGGGTTATCTGGCCGGAGTGATTCTTTGTTTAGCGCTGCCCGCCTTGCGGCGCAGCCCCGGGATTCGGAAGATGCTGGTGATTCTGGCGGTGTATTTTTCGGCGCTGACCTGGGTGGAAGGTACCAAGCAGTTGCACTATCTGCTGCACATCGTTCCTGTTTTTGTAGCCCTGATCGCGCTGGCTTTGCGGCAGCTGTGGATACAGGGCGCGGTTC
Organism: Terriglobia bacterium; assembly: GCA_025350105.1. Lineage (GTDB taxonomy): Bacteria > Acidobacteriota > Terriglobia > Bryobacterales > Bryobacteraceae > Palsa-187. The sequence goes on from JANXYJ010000124.1 coordinate 19,366, forward strand.
CACGTTGGGTGATCGGCACCGTTTGTGTTGGCTTGTTGGGTTTGCAAATACTGCCGGTGCTTTACCGCATCCGCCTGGATGCCTACCACAAGGATTATTTGCCCGCTGCGAGGGTGGTACAGCGTTACGGCGGTCCCGGCAAGTTGGTGGACGGAAGCTCCGAAATGGCCTTTGCACTGGGGTTCGATGACCACCTGCTGACGGATTATACGTTGGGATACGACACCGGCCGCGACCCGGATGTTCTCATTACCGAAAGCACCGTGGACGCACTGATCGATGTGCGGAAAACGGAAAACCCTCCGGCGTATTTGCACGCGCAAGAATGGTTGCGCCAAGCGGCGCTGGTATACAACCAGGGCACCTACCGTGTGTGGGTAAAACGCGCGTTAGCGGACGACAAATAGCGGTTACTGCTTTTCAAACACTTGAGTGCTGCTGTATTCATCGCCGTCAAGGGAGCCTTTGGTGGTGATGGTGAGCGTCTTGCCGCCGTTGGAGATCTTCAGCGTAGCCGTTTCCGCCACTTTGCCACCCGCTTTGCCTGTGCGTTGCAAGGTGTTGGCATCCACCCGTTTCAGCGCCACGCTGTCCAGTTGCGATCCGGAAATGGGCACGTCTTTTTCGTCGAACTTGGCGGTGTAGTCGCTTTGTACGGTGTTGCCGCGATCGGTCACGGTTTTTTGTAAGAAAGTGACGCCGCCATCCTTGGCCGTAAATTCCACCGTGCGGGTTTGCAGGGTGTTGTCGGGATTGAATTCAGATTTGGCGCGATTGAGTTCCCAGGTGCCAACCAGGGGGTCCTTGGTTTGGGCAAAAAGGGTTGGAGCAAAAAGGGCTTGGGATAGCAGCGCAATCCCCAAAATCGACGCAAGCTTGAATGGCATTTTCATCGTCTCCCGTGACAGATATTTTGTCGTTTATAGTGGCATGACGAGGATACCAAAATCAAGGCCGGTAAAGCCCAATCCTCCGCATACGCCGGTGAAACTGTCGCGGCAAATGGCGCCGAAAGCGTGATTACTGTTGCTTCTTCGCGGCCTTTTTCGCCTTCTTGCGCGCGGGCGCCACGTCGTCGCGGCAGGCGGTGATCACGCGGGTGATCAACGCTGCGTCCTGCAATTCGCGCTCCGTCATCACATAGGCATCTTTCGCACCTGGGTATGGCGGACCGGTTTCCACCTTGCCATCCAGCAGCCGGGTGGTTCCGGGCGTGATTTTGATGAACAACGTTTGATCGTTGACCAAGCCCACCACCCGCTCACTGCAATAGAGGGCGTGTCCGCCAAACATGGCTTTCAAACGAATCTCGGGAATATGTTTTAAACCATCTTCGAGAAAAGCGATGTAGTCGTTGCGCGCGGCCATGTTCAGTCAATAGGTCAGACAATTACGTTAAAATCATGAGCAGCTATGCCCGTTGCGATCAGCATACCACTGGATCCGCCTCCTCCTCCACAGCCTCCGCGAAAGCGCTGGACTCGCGCTGAGTGTTCGGCGCTGGAAGCCACTGGTGTGTGGGATTGCAAGAACCTGGAGTTGATCGATGGGGAGTTGATCGACCGGATGGGGAAGAAACAGCCGCACAATTATGCCGTGTCCTGCATCGTCAGATGGTTGGTAGGGGTTTTCGCGGCCCCCAGCCAGTTATTGTTGGTAGGCGACGTGCTGGTTTAGGCTATCCTTCATACCGCACCAACTCCAGTTGATCCCCCGGTTTGGTGCCCGTTTTCTCAATCATGCCCACGGGAAGCTCCAGCACCGAATGCGCACGAAAGCTGAACGCGATGCGGCTCTTCACCATATTAGGCCGGAGCTTCACCACTTTACGCTTTCTGGAAATAAAGATGACGTCGATGGGGAAGTTCATGGCAAAAGTATGCACGCTTTCGCAGGGGACAATCCATAGCCCTTCGCCTTGGTTGAGCCCAGAGTGCTTCAGCAGGCCGGTGCGGCGGGTTTTAGAGGTATCGGCGATATCGGCGCGATCCGCCAATTGTGACTGCTTGTCCTGATTCAGTACACGAAGCTTACGAGCGGGAAGTTTTTCGGCCGGCATGTTGTTCCCTATCATCGGCACCGCACGGCGCGGAGTTTAGCGCGCGGTACAGACTACAATAGGAGTGTCATGCAACCAGAAACACAAGACAAGTCCCCTTCCCGGCTAGCCACCTTCGGGGCCGGCTGCTTTTGGGGAGTGGAGGCTACCTTTCGGCGATTGGCGGGGGTGACGTCCACACAGGTTGGGTATATGGGCGGGGAGAAGTTGAATCCAACTTACGAAGACGTTTGCACGGACCGCACTGGCCACGCCGAAGTGCTGGAAGTTACCTTCGATCCGGCGGTGATCAGCTTTCACGATCTACTGGAAGTGTTTTGGGCGAACCATAACCCGACGACGCTGAACCGGCAGGGTCCCGATGTGGGAGCGCAGTATCGGTCGGCCATCTTTTTTCATTCGCCGGAGCAGGAAGCGGAGGCGAAAGCTTCGCGCGACGCGGCGCAGGCCAATTTCAAAAAACCAATTGTGACAGAGATTGTTGCTGCGAAGGAATTCTGGCGCGCCGAGGAATATCATCAGCAGTATTTGGAAAAGCGCGGTTTGGCGCATTGTCATATTTAGTTGCGGCGCTCCCTTCGGTCGCGGCTCGGTGGTGAATTTTTGAACCAACGGCGCTTCCTTCGGTCGCGGCTCGGAAGGTGGCGGCTGGGTGCGGTGAAGACAAAGTAACGTAGAACGGAAAACCATTGAAAATTGGATTTGTCAGTCTCGGGTGCCCCAAAAACCTGGTCGATACCGAGGTGATGATGGGCCAGCTTACCAGCGCCGGCCATGAACTCACTCCGCACCCCTCCAGCGCCGACGTCATCGTGGTGAATACCTGCAGTTTTATAGATCCGGCCAAGCAGGAATCCATTGACACGATTCTGGAAATGGCCGAGTACAAGAAGACCGGCCGGGCGCAGAAGCTGATCGTCGCCGGTTGTCTTGTGGAACGCTATCGCGCGGATATTCAACAGAACATGCCCGAAGTGGACGCGGTGATTGGCACCAACGAACTGGAGCAAATTACAGCGCTGTGCGAAGGGCTGAAGCCGGCCACTGATCCGTTTCAGCAGTACCTGTATCACGACCTGACGCCGCGCGTGCTGACCACGCCGAAACATTTTGCGTACATCAAAATTGCCGAAGGCTGCGATCACCCGTGCACGTTTTGCGTGATTCCGCAGTACCGGGGCAAGTTCCGCAGCCGGCGTTTTGAGTCGGTGATCAGCGAAGCCACGCGTTTGTTTGCGCAAGGCGTGCGCGAGATCAATTTAATTGGCCAGGACACGACGGTTTACGGTGAAGATCTGGGTTTGAAGGACGGATTGTCGATGTTGCTGGCGCGGCTGGCCAACATTCCGACAGAACAGGAAAAGTGGGTCCGTTTTCTGTACGCTTACCCGAACAAAGTAACGCAGAAACTATTGGATACGATTGCGGAACACGCCGCGTTGGTGAAGTACATCGACATGCCTTTGCAGCACGCCAGCGCGAACGTTTTGAAGCGCATGAAGCGCGGCGCGAATGGCGATATTTTCCTGAAGCTGCTGGAGCGCATTCGCAAGACGATCCCCGGCGTGGCCATCCGCACTAGCATGATCGCCGGTTTTCCGGGCGAAACCGAGCAGGATTTTGAAGAGCTGTGCCAGTTTGTGCAGGCCGCGCAGTTTGACCGTTTGGGCGTGTTTTCGTACTCCGACGAAGACAGCAGCAAGAGTTTTGAGTTGGACGGCAAAGTGGACGCGCGCACCATCTATAATCGCAAACGGCGATTGATGGGCCTGCAGCGCAAGATCTCCAAAGTAAACAATCGCAAGATGATTGGCACTGAAGTTCCGGTGCTGGTGGAAGGCCCAACCGCGGATTCGGATCTGGTTTGGCAGGCGCGGCTGTCGACGCAAGCTCCGGAAATCGACGGCGTGTGCTACATTTCCGATCCAGGCGAGTATCCTTTGACTGCTGGCGAAATTCGCCGCATGCGGATTACCGAGGCGCATGATTATGAGCTGGTGGGCGCGCTGATCGATGAACCGATGAAGCATTTTCATGCACCCGTGAGTGAGCAAAATCTATTTCCGATCGCTGCTTTAAAATAGTGACGCATGAAATGTCCGATCTGCCAAAAGCCCGTTAAACTTGACGATCCCGAAATGCCTTTCTGCAGTGAACGTTGCCGGGAGATTGATTTGGGCAATTGGGCGATGGAAAAATACGTGATCTCTACGCCGATTGAGTCCAGTGACGATGACCTCGGCGTTGACAAAGGCGAGGAGTGAAGCAATTCGCTCGTCTGATCGCGACCTGGTTTTATTGCGGCTACGCGCCCAAGGGGCCGGGAACGGCGGGGTCGCTGGCGGCGGTGGTGATTGCGTGGCTGCTGCATCAATACGCGAGCTTACCGGCGCTGGGGATAGGCGCTCTTGCGCTGGTGATGTTGGGGCCGGCGATCTGGGCGGCTGACGTTGTAGCCAAAGTTGATCAAAAGAAAGACCCGCAGATCGTCGTCGTCGATGAGGTGGTTGGCCTGTGGATTACGCTGGCGGCGGCAACCACATTGAACTGGAAGAGTTGGCTTTTGGGCTTTATCCTCTTCCGTTTGTTCGATATTTGGAAGCCCTGGCCGGTGCGCTGGTTTGAAAAACTGCCGGGCGGCACCGGCATTGTGATGGACGATGTGATGGCCGGGGTTTACGGCGCGCTTGTGTTGTTGGCGGCCGGATGGTTCAATCTTTATTAGGTCCTGTTTTCGCTCTTACCCTTTTTCACCTTTATATGACGCCCCGCAAAACTTCCGATGTAATCCCACAGATTTTGGAACTTTCTCCCGCTGCGGCCATTCCCGGCGGAGAAATCACGGTCCGCGGAACGCATTTTTCGAGCGAGGGTAGTCCGGTGGCTCGCTTTGGGGAGACGGTGGCGACGCTGGTGGTGGGCTCAGACCGGCTGATGATTGTGCGGGTGCCCGAGAGTCTGTTGGAAACGGCCGATGGACTGACGGTGGGTAGTAACGGGAATAGCAGTAGTCCGCACGCCTGCGCGGTGGGCGTGCAGATTGCCGACGGGGTGCATCCGGTGTCGAACCCGGCGGTGGATCGCGAAGGCAATGTCTATGCTACGTTGAGCGGATCGCGGGGGCAGAAGACGCCCGCATCGGTTTATCGGGTGGACGTGCACACGGGAAAATCGTCGGCTTTGGTGAGCGACATCACCAATGCGACCGGCTTGGCTTATGACCGCGATGGAGTGCTGCATGTCTCCAGCCGCCATGAAGGCAACGTGTATCGGGTGACCAACGCCGCCAATTACAGCGTGTTTGTGGAAGGCATGGGCGTGGCGACGGGGATCGCGTTTGATCCGCACAATAATCTTTACGTTGGCGATCGCAGCGGGACGATTTTCAAGGTCAGCCCGGAGCGGCAGATTTATGTGTTCGCGACACTTGAGTCTTCCATTGCCGCCTACCATCTGGCGTTTGGACCAGACGGGTATCTTTATGTGACCGGGCCCACCACTTCCAGCTACGATGCGGTGCAGCGCATCTCACCCGCAGGTGAAGTGGAAGTGTTCTATCGCGGCTTGGGGCGGCCGCAGGGTTTGGCATTCGATGCGGCCGGGAATCTTTACGTGGCGGCGTCACTAGCGGGGCGGCGCGGCATCGTGCGGATCACGCCCGACAAAGAGGCCAGTTTGTTTTTGGCGGGCTCCGGCATTGTGGGATTGGCGTTTGCGCCGGGCGGCGATGTGATTGTGGCCACGCACAGCGTTCTATACCGGGTACACGCCGGCGTCCAGGGAATGGGCGTGGAAGGCGCGTAGGCGAACCCGTTCTGAAAGCCAAAATGCCGGACGCCGAGATCATCGCCATAGGTTCCGAACTGCTTACCGCCGACAAGGTGGACACGAACTCCTTGTATTTGACGGATCAGTTGAACGCGCTGGGCGTAGAGGTGCGGCGCAAGTTGGTGGTGGGCGATGATCGAGCCCTGGTGTCGGAGGCGGTTCATCAAGCATTAGCCGGGGCGGAGATCGTCATCATCACTGGTGGGCTGGGGCCAACCGAAGATGACGTAACACGCGATGCGGTGGCGGATGCCTTGGGGCGCAAGCTGGAGTTCCGCGAGGAACTTCTCGGCTGGCTGACGGAACGTTTCAAACGTTTCAACCGGCCCATGGCGGAAAACAACAAGCGTCAAGCGTATGCAGTGCAGGGGGCGGAAGCGCTGCCCAATCCGCGAGGAACGGCGCCGGGCCAATGGATTGAGACGATGGTGGAAAGTAACGGCCGTGTCGTCATGTTGCTGCCGGGGCCTCCGCGGGAACTGAAAGGCATGTTCGCGGAAGAGTGCCTGCCGCGGCTGACGCGGCGCTTGCCGCCGCAGGTGATTCGGACGCGCTTTTACCGGGTGGCGGGCATGGGCGAATCGGATCTGGATCAGCTGATTTCGCCGGTCTACAAACCGTTCACCAATCCGGTGACGACGATTTTGGCGGGGCCGGGCGACATTCAGATTCATCTGCGGGCACGGGGCGCGACGCACGAAGAAGCAGACGGTTTGCTGCAGCAGATTGCTCCGGAGATCGAAAGGCTGCTGGGCGATCGGATTTACTCGCGCGACGGGAGTTCGCTTGAAGCCGTGATTGGCGAACGGCTGCGCGCGCTGAGGGCCACCCTATGTGTGGCCGAAAGCTGTACGGGCGGATGGCTGGGCGAACGCATCACTTCTATTCCTGGCTGCAGTGATTATTTTCTGGGCGGGTTTCTGGTTTACAACGACCGCATGAAGACGGAGCTGCTGGGCGTGGATGCGGGTCTATTGAAGATTCACACCGCGGTAAGCGAGGCAGTGGCTTGCGCGATGGCCGAGTGCGCCCGCGCGAAAACCGGCGCGACGTTTGCCGTTTCCATCACGGGCGAGGCGGGGCCGGAAAGCTTTACAGGGGCGCCGGTGGGCACGGTGGTGATTGGTTTGGCGGGCGCCGGGTTAGTACCCCAGGCGAAAACGTACTCTCTGTTTGGCGATCGCAACGGGATTCGCACGCGGGCGGCGCAATGGGCGCTGGACGATTTGCGGCGCTGGTTGGATTCGTCAGCGCTGTAAGTTCAAAGGCCGGGCTGGCAATCACGACATCGGTTCACAGATTGATTCTCGCATAGGTTCGCATATCGATTCAGACATTGATTCAGACATCGATTCAGGCATCGATTCAGACATTGATTCAGACATTGATTCAGACATTGATTGACACATAGATTGACACATAGATTCACACCGGGCCGCCGGGTTCCGATAAGATCCCCGTGGCTGCAATCACTGAACCTATTTCGACGACACATCTGTCCGCCGCACAAATTGGCGCGATGCGCGACAAAGCACTGAAGACGTTGTCACAGCTTCCGCCGTTTTCACCGATTCTGAGCCGTTTGGTCGCCTCGCTGGCTGAAGAAGACGTATCGTTCACCAAGCTGGCCGATCTGATGGAGAAGGACACGGTGGTGGCGGCAAGCATAATGCATCTGGTGAACTCCGCGTTGTATGCGCGGCGCGGGACGGTGACTTCGGTGCGCCACGCGCTTTCGATTTTGGGTTTCACGAAGGTGCGCAATACGGTGCTGGGGATGTCGGTTGCCAAGATGTGGAATTCGGTGCGCACGCCGGCCAGTTGGTCCATGGGCCGCTTCAATATGCATTCGGCGGCAGCGGCGATTCTCAGCGATCTGCTGGCGACCGAGTTGAACGTGGAATATGCCGAAGGGGCTTTTATCGCGGGGCTGCTGCATGATGTGGGGCGCTTGCTGATTGCGCTGGGCCTGGGAGAAGAATACGAGCGGATCATACATCTACAGCAATCCGGCCATCCGCTGGTTGCCTGCGAAATGGACATTTTGGGATTTTCCCATCCGGAGCTTTCGATGAAGGCGCTGGAGTTTTGGAATTTACCCTTGCCAGTGCAGGTGGCGGCGCGGGATCATCATGTTGCGTTTGAGCCGGTTCCGGCGGCGAATGGCAAGCGCAAAACGGTTTCGCTGGCCCACGTGATTGCCTGTGCGGATCAGTACGTTCATTGTGCCGGGATTTCGGTTCTGAACGAAAATGAACTCACCGTACAGCATCCGCTGGCGATTGAAGGGTTGAGTCTGAGTCCGGAGAAGTTGGAAGCCGTGCTGAACAATTTCAAGACCGAGCACGAACACATGGCGCAATTTTTCCGCTAACAGAAGCCCTGCATAAACATGGGCCCGCCGCGCCAGGCGGGGAAGCCGTAGCCGAGGGTCCAGATGACGTCGATATCGGAGGCGCGGGAAACCAGGCCTTCTTGCACCATGCGCTGGCCTTCTTCGCCAAGCGCCGACATCAGTTCATGGACGGTGGCGGATTGGTTCCGCTCATCGGAAGTGGACGCCTGGGAGATCGATGCGGAAGTCAGCGCCCGCTGGGCCTGCTCCTCTGAAATTCCCAGCCTGGCCAGCTCCTGATGGTAGCGCTGCATCAGACGGCGGCCCACGAAGCCGTGCACCACCACCACTGATTTTCCCCGCCGGCGCGCCCAATCCATGCTGTTTCTCACACGATCGGCCCCGGCTGCAGCGCCACAGACAATTTCCATAAAATTTGTGTTGGTGCCGGTTGCGGTGTGATCAACGCAGATGACGCTATCGGGAGTCAGTTCCACGGCGGCGGAGGGTGGGACGATGATGCGCGGTTCGTCGCTCGTGTGGTGGGCACCGGCCGGTTGGGCAACGGCAGCAGGCTCCGGCAATTTCGCGGCAGCGCGTTGCGCGAAAAATAGATACACTAGGGCCTTCGATTGCGCAGAGCGCCAGCATTCCAGAAATAATTCGCGCTCGCGCGCCATCCCTTCGGAAAAGGTAAGCTGCGTTGCGGCGGCTATGGCACGGATGGCCGCGATCGGCGCGGTTTGTGCAGGAAGGCGCGAACGGGCCTTAGCCAGCCAGTTGTCCCAAATGCCCGCGTTATCGGTCCGTGCACGCCGATGGCGGGTTTTCAAAAGCGGTGTTGCGGAGGCGCGGCCGGCAACTTCGCGGGCGAAGCCGATGGCGCCGTGGAGTAGATCGCCATCTAAAACCAGGTCGACGATGCCGTGGGCTTGGGCATCTCTGGCGAGGATGGGCTCACCGAAGGCGCACATTTCCAGCGCCTTTTCGACGCCCGCCAAACGCGGCAAGCGCTGGGTTCCGCCGGCGCCAGGAATCAACCCCAACTTGATTTCCGGCTGGCCCAGTTGGGCCGCGGCAGCCATCACGCGGTAGTGCCCGGCCAGAGCAGTTTCGAGACCGGCGCCGAAGGCAGTGCCGTGAATGGCCATTACGACGGGTTTGGTCGAATCCTCCACCGCCAACGTGCACCGGCACAAGTGTTCCAGATAATCGTCAGAAGGGTCGCGTTGAAATTCGCGAATATCGGCACCGGCCATGAAGGTACGGCCGGCACCGGCCAGCACGATGGCTTTGACGGTTTCGTCCTGGTTCAGCGCAGCCAGTGAGGAGATGATGGCTTCGGGCACGCCTGGGCTGAGCGCGTTCACGGGAGGATTATCCACCAGCAAGAGCGCAATCTCATCGTGGTGCTCGATCTGAACCAATGGGCGATCCGCGTCCGGCATAAACGTTCTTCTCTAGCCTACTGCTAAAATGCGTGTTTGGCGCGAAAGACCGCCAAACACGACGGGCGGGAATTCATGGCGGGAGATATTTTTGGAGCAGCGCAGATTCGCGAACGCATGGCGGCGTCGCCGTTTTTGCAGTTATTGGGTGTTCGGCTGACGCGGTTGCACCAGGACGGCATCACGCTGGAGTGCCCCTTTGCGGCGAGTGTGAGCAATGTTTTCGGCGGCATTCACGGCGGTGTATACGCGACGCTGGCAGATGCGGCGGCCGCCTTTGCCATTCATCAACAAAACGGCGGTTTCCGCCGCATTGCGACGGTGGATTTAAAAATAAGCTATTTTCGGCCTGTATTAGAAGGCAAGCTGCTGGCACGGGCCCGGCTGCTGCGAATGGGTTCGACGCTGTGCACGGCCGCGGTGGAGATGACCGACAACCGGCGCCGCGCCGTGGCCACCGCTTTAGTCACCTACATGGTTCTGGGCCCTGAATAATATTGGGCAAGGAATAGACGGGACTTGCGGTGGAGGCCCGGTTTGCGTTTTCATAGAGACTGCGTGATTTAAATGAAGATCGCAAGCGAGTAAGAATTGAAAGGAATCCTCCAGGAACATGAGCACGTATCAGATCGACACTTCCCATTCCAGCGCGCAGTTTAAAGTGCGCCACATGATGATCGCCAATGTGAAAGGCGAGTTTGACAAGGTGAGCGGCACGGTGAATTTTGACCCGGCCAACCCAACGGCTTCCAGCGTGGATGCTACCGTTGACGTGGCCACCATCAGCACGCGCGACGAACAACGCGACGGCCACCTGAAAAGCGGCGACTTCCTGGATGCCGAAAAATATCCGCACATCACTTTTAAATCGAAGAAAGTCACGGCCTCCGGCGCGGACAGCTTCAACCTGGTGGGCGACCTGACCATTCACGGCGTCAGCAAAGAAGTCACGCTGCACGTGGAAGAATTGACGGCGGAAGCCAAGGACCCCTGGGGCAACATGCGGCGCGGAGCCAGTGCCAAAACCAAAATCAACCGCAAGGAATTTGGCATGGAATTCAACGTGGCGCTGGAAGCCGGCGGTTTCCTGGTGGGCGAGGATGTTGACATTCACCTGGATATTGAGATGATCAAGCAGGCGTAGAAGTGCAAAAGGGAGGCGAATGGTTCGCCTCCCTTTCATTCATGCGATTTTAGCCGTCTTCCGCTACGGCGCTTTCTTCTGTAAAGCTTCCGGCACGCGTTGGGTGTCGAGTTGGCCTACTTTGAAACTCCATTGCAGTGGCAGCGTTTTGGGCAAGTAGCATTCCTTGTCATCACATGCCTGATAGCGAAATGACCCTTGCACAGTAAGGATGCGATCGGCATTCAGTTGCGGCGCCACTTCAGGATCCAGACCCACAGCAAGATCACGGACGATGCGGATGCTGCGATCGTAGACGGGCACAGTTTCTTTGATCACCGGAAGATGCAGCGTCTTTGAGGGCGGATACAGTGCAGGGAACACTGCCCAGGCTTTGGACGCGTCCATTTGCCAATCGATGGGCAGATAGTTCTTCACCCCTGGCGCATAGACGTGCATTTTGGGTTTGAATTCAATCTCCAGCACCAAGGCGGTTCTGTGGCCGGGCGCCAGCGCGGCGTCGCTGGCATAGTAGGTGAGTTTGAGCTGGTTATTTTCGACCGTGTTTTTCTGGACACCCGCCACGCCAAATTCCCGGGTGAGGATGCTGGCGGCGGAGGAACGCTCACGGTAATCGTCGTCAAAGTATTTTGCCGTGATAATGCCCTTGGCGTTGATGATGTAGGTTCCCGGAAAGGGTATGCCGAAGCGCGGGGTGGCCTTATCCACATTGGTGTTCAAAATATCGAAGGCGCGAATCACTTTAGATTCGGGGTCTGACAGCATAGGATAGTTGATGCCAAGGCGCGCGGCGAAAGCCTTCAGGATATCGGTACTGTCGTAGGTAAGCGAAACCACATTGATGCCCTGCTTGCGAAAGCCTTCCACCTGACGATTGAGATCGGCCAACTGCGTCTTGCAGTAAGGGCACCAATCGGCTGATCGCGCAAACACCAGCAGCAAACCTTTGGGGCCGGTGAGGGTGGCAAAAGTTTGGCGCTTGCCGTTCAGATCCACGGCCTCAAAGTCTGGAATGCGGGCACCAACTTCGGGACCCGTTCTTGCGTTGGTGGATTGATCGTTCAACGGACGCAACCGGGGGCGGTCGTCAGCGTGGACAACTGTGGCAAGCGCCAGTAACAGCAGATACTTCATGCCTTCATGCTACCGCAGCTGGGCGTTCATCTTGATTCCGTATTTGGGCCGCAGAGTGATTACGGCTTGGGCGACGACCGGGTGATCCGGGACGCTGCGGAAGCGCCATTTCTGGGCGAGAGTGGCCAGCACCAACACGCCTTCAGCCCAGGCGAAGCGTTCACCGATGCAAACGCGAGTGCCGCCGCCGAACGGGAAATAGGAAAACTTGGGCCGTTGTTCCGCCTCTACTTCGTGCCAGCGTTCGGGATCGAATTTTTCGGGCTCTGGAAACCAACGCGGATCGCGATGCACCACAAAAGGGCTGGTCAAAACGATGGAACCCGCTGGTAAAACATAGTCGCCAATTTTGTAATCGGCGAGGGCCTTACGACCCACAGCCCAGGCGGGAGGATACAAGCGCAATGACTCCGCGAATACGCCGGTGGTGAAGGGCAAACGCGGTACATCGTCGAACGCAGGCGTTTTGCCGGCCAGCACGGTGTCGATTTCGGCATGAAAGCGCGCTTCCGCATCAGGATTCTGTCCCAACAGATACCAGCACCAACTGAGAGCGTTGGCGGTGGTTTCGTGGCCGGCCAGCAGAAGGGTCAGGGCCTCGTCACGCACTTGTTTGTCGGACATGCCGGAACCATCACCGCCACCCTCACCATCAGTGTCTTGGGCCAGCAACAGCATCGACAGCAGGTCACCTTTGTCTTCGCGGCTGGCGCGGCGGTCCGCGATCAAGCCGTAAACCACGCGGTCCAGTTGGTCCCGTGCACGCTCAAATTTGCGCATGGCGGGCAGCGGCAGCTTCATCAGCCATTCGGAAAAGGGCATCAGCAGGGTGTCGAAGAGCGAAAAAATTTCGGTCAGCGCTCCGCCGATCTGATTGGCGTCCGAAGAAATGTCTGCACTAAAGAGAGTCCGGCCCACAATGGCCAAGGTCAGGTGGGTCATCGCATGCCAAACGTCTTGTTCGCCGGGCTGCAACTGCTCGCGTGCGCGAACGGCGCAGTTCACCATGTCGTCGGCGTAACGAATCAGGCGATCGCGGTGGAAGGCAGGCTGCACCAATCTGCGCTGGCGTGTGTGAAATTCGCCTTCGCTGGTCAGCAGGCCTTCGCCCAGCAGAACGCGGGCGCGTTCCAAGATGCGGCTCTTTCGAAAATTGCTTTGATGGGTGACCAGAACATCGCGGATCGCATCGGGGTGGCTGACGATGTAGGCGTGCTGGTTGGCCAGCCGCAAGTGGACCAGATCGCCATGCTGGCGGGCCATCTGGAGTAGAAAGTTTGGCGGGTCCTTACGAAAACGCGGGAACACCCCCAGCAGCGGGAACTGGCTTTTCGGCCCGGGTGGGCGTGGGATGGAGGGGGCTGCGGGCAACACTTTCATTGTAGAGGCATTGTATGATTGGGCAGAAGTCTAAAGGAGATTTCGATTATGTCCAGCGCGCCTCCTCCGTTTCCCCCGTCACCGCAGGGGCAAGCCCCGTTTCCTCCGGATGCACCGTTGCCTCCGGGAAAGAAGCCGAACATTCTGCTATGGATTTTGGGCGGTGTGTTGGTGTTGATCATGGGCGTGAGCGCGATGTGCGGGTTGGGTGGTTATTTTCTTTATAGGAAGGCCAAATCGTCGGGTTTTGATAGCGCGCTGATGCAAAAGAACCCCGCTTACGCCACTGCGAAATTGGCCATCACCATGGCGCCGGGCGTGGAGACGGTTTCCAGTGACGATGAGAAAGGGACCGTCACCATCCGCAACAAAGACGACGGCAAGGTGATGACCTTCAAGTTCGACGCTGAGAAAAAAACCATGGTTGTGCTGGACGAAAACGGCAAAGCCGCTACCGTGAAGCTGACCGGCGACGGCGATAAAGGCGCGCTGGAAATCAACTCTGCCGATGGCACGCTGAAGATTGGCGCCGGCGCCGATAGTGAATTGCCGGCGTGGGTACCCGCCTATCCGGGCTCAACGCCCACCGGAACTTTTTCCGCCAGCAACAAGGAAGGCAAGCAGGGCGGCTATTCATTCAAAACGCCGGATGCGGCGGCGAAGGTGCTTAGCTTTTATCAGGACAAACTAAAAGCCGCTGGATTCACCATCACCACCACCACAACAGCCGAACAAGGCGGCATGGTGATGGGCGAAGACAAGGCCAACAATCATGTGATCACGGTTACGGCGACCAGCGAATCCGGCAGCACCAGCGTTGCCCTACTGGCGATCAACAAGTAGCGTTAGGTATATTTCAGTGCCCCGAACATGGCCAGGCGCTGTTCGCGCAAGGGGTCGTTCACCACGGCGCTTTGGTTGTTGATCACCATGGTTGGGCGCTCCTTCGCGTTGTAGGCTGGCCACTTGGGAAGTTTGGGCGTGTTGGGATTGCCGGTGCGAGCGAAAGCGATCCAGGCGTCGCTGACTCTGTCGGCCAGGGCCATTGCCTCCGCGCCGCCACCCGTCATGCGCGCGGAAATCTTCACGTTATCGAAGGCGAAGGGAATTTCCATGGTGTGCGGCGATTTCAGTTTGCCGCCCATCACTGGCGTTTCCCAGGTGAAATAGTACAGGTACACCGGGCCCTTTCCCAACGCCGCGCGGCGTTCGGCAATTTTCATGGTGGGCGCGCCGTAGCGATAGTCGCTGGCGATCAGAAAGAACAAATCCGATGCGGTCGCGTTGGGATTTGCTTTGCGGTAGACGTCGATCACATGATCGGCCTCACCGCCCAAGAGGGTTTTCACGCGCAGCCACATGCCTTCGTCATCCAAAGTAAACGCCGATGGATCGTTGACACTGGACAACGTCATCTCCGTGCGGGTGAAGCCGATCATCACTGGGATTTCCGGCGAAATGGTTGCGGCCGTGGGATAGAAGGGATGCTGCGCGAGGATTTTGCCGTCCACCGTTGGAGAAAAACCGGCGGTCATCTGGTCCACCTGCGGGTTTTCGTGAAGGATGGCAAAGTAAGCGGCCATCACGCGCTCCACTGGCAGCTTTTGGATATCGCGCACTTGCGTTTTCGCGATCCCCAGTTTGTCCAATAATTGTCCGCCCACGCGGGTGGCCGTATCGCGCTCCACCAGTTGCATGGCCGCGCCGCTTTCGATGATGGCCCGATGATACAGTCCTTTCGCCGAAGGCATGGCCAGCAGCGTCTCTACTTTGCGCCCACCGCCGGATTGGCCAAACGCCATCACGGTATTCGGATCGCCACCGAATTGCTGGATGTTGGCGCGCACCCAACGCAACGCATGCACGATGTCCATCATGCCCACGTCGCCGGAGGCCGCGAAGTCGCTGTGAAATTCGCCCAGGTTGGTAAAGCCCAAAACGTTCAGGCGGTGATTGATGGTGACCACGACAACATCGCCGCGCCGTGCCAGATTGGCGCCGTCGGTGTCGGGCGAGGAACCGGAGCCGGTGGCGAAGCCTCCGCCGTGACACCAAAACATAACCGGGCGTTTGTGTCCGTCATTTATCGCCGGCGTCCAGATGTTCAGCACCAGACAGTCTTCGCCTTCGGGAGGGAGATTTTCACCCGAAATGCTCAGCGCCCCAGCGGCTCGGGCCACGCCTGGCTCGCGTTGGGGAGCGGAGTGGCCATACTCCAGCGCATCGCGCACGCCGGTCCATTTTTCGGGATCTTTGGGCGGCATGAAGCGATTTGCGCCCGCCGTGGTGGCGCCGTAAGGAATGCCTTTGAAGGTTTTGATGCCCTGGCGGTCCACGCCACGTATTCTGCCGAAGGTGGTTTCGGCGGTGACGAAGGGCAGTTCTTGGGCAGACAACTGTTGGGCATACAACTGTTGGGCATACAACGCGGTGGCGGTGAATGCGCCGGTAGCGGCTCCAATAAATTCACGACGGGAATGCAGCTTCATATGATTGCTTCTCCTGTGCTGAATACTTCAGAGCGATTCTATCGTATTCCGTTGCGTTCGCGTAAAGCGCGTAAAATATGATGCAGCATGCAAATTGAGTTCGCGTTTGGCAAACAGGGCGTTTCGATTGACCTGCCCGAAGGCCGCGACTATCGCGTATTGAAATCCATTTCCGCGCCACCGCTGGCGAATCCGGTCACAGCGATTGAGACAGCGCTGGATCAACCGGCTTCAGGCCCATCCATCACCGAGCTTGCCAAAGGCAAACGCACCGCTGCCATTTCGGTTTGCGATATCACGCGGCCGGCGCCCAATCCGATAGTCCTGCCGCCGCTCTTGAAGCGCCTGGAAGCGGCGGGCATTCCCCGCGAAGGCATTCGCATCATGATCGCCACCGGTTTGCATCGCGGCGCCACAGACGACGAGATTAAACAGATTGTCGGTGAACAAATCGCCGGAAGTTATGCTGTATTCAACCACGATGCGCGCAATCGCGATCAACATCGTCACCTGGGAACTACGAAATCGGGAACGCCGGTGTGGATTGACGAGCGTTTTCTTAGCGCCGATCTGCATTTGAGCCTGGGTTTCATTGAGCCACATTTGATGCTTGGTTTTTCGGGCGGCCGCAAACTTGTCGCACCTGGATTAGCTGCACAGGAGACCATCAAGGAGATTCACAGTTCGCGGTTCATGCGCGATCCGCGTGCGACCGAAGGCTCCATTGACGATAATCCGTTGCATGCGGAGCTGCTGGAAATCGCGACGATGGCGCGGCACGATTTTCTGATCGACGTTTCTCTCACACCTGACCGGCGCATTGCGCAGGTTTTTGCCGGTGAGCCCAAAGCCGCGCATCGCAAGGGTTATGAATGGGTGCGCGCTTCGCTGATGCAAACGCTCGACTACGGCATGGATGCGGTGATCACCACCGGCGGCGGTTATCCGCTGGATATGACGTATTATCAGTGCATCAAAGGCATCACGGCAGCCGCGCACATGGTGAAGCCCGGCGGGAAAATTCTGCTACTCGGCGAATGCCAGGAAGGCGTGGGCGCGCCGGAGTTCAGCAAGATGGTGGCCGAATATTCCACGGATGATGCTTTCATGCGGGCGATTGAAGGCGTGCCGGTAACCGTCGATCAATGGCAACTGGAAAAGCTGGCGTTGGCAACCGCGAAAGCAGAAGTGGGCTTTTGCCTGCCGGGCATCGCGAAAGAATACAGCCGCAACTTTTGGGGCCCAGTGTATGACCAGCCGCGCACGGCGGTGAGCGCATTTCTGGAAAGCCTGCCGGCGAATGCCCGGATTGCAGTGGTGCCAGAAGGACCGTACGTGCTGGCGCAAACCCGCTAAAGCGTAACTGTTCGCCGTTCCGCTGCACTGGTCCGCGCTGCTTCGATGATCCTCAGCACATCCCGCGACCCGCGTGGGTCTACACTTGCAGCCGCGCCGCTGCGCAGCGCCTCCGCTAAACCACGATAAAACATTTCGTAGCAGCCGCGTTCGGTTGGAATTTGTTGGCGAGTACCGTCCGCGGCGACCAATTCGCCGTAATTTTCAGGTACGTCCGCACCCCAGCGGGCATCTCCCGGACGTATACCGGCCTTCAATGCATCCTCCTGGCCGTCCATGCCATTTTTGCGAAAGCTTCCGGCATCGCCATGAACGATGTAACGATAGCCGGGTCCGGCGGCTAAGGTGGTGCAATGCAACACAGCACGGCGGGTGCCGTAGTCCAGCACAAGATGAAAATAGTCTTCCACCTTCGCTTCGGCGCGCTGCGCGACGATGTCCGCCGTCACCGCGTTCGGCATGCCGAACAGTTGCAGCGCCTGATCGATCAGATGCGAGCCCAAATCAAACAGCACACCGGCGCCCGGGCCCACTTCTTCGCGCCAGCCTGCTTTGATGCGGGGACGAAAGCGGTCGAAGTGAGCTTCAAAATAAGATACGTTGCCCAGCGCGTCTTCACGGATGCAGCGTTTGATCGTGAGAAAATCTCCGTCCCAGCGGCGGTTTTGAAACACGGTGAGGAGGCGGCCCTGCTTTTCGGCCAACGTAATCAGTTCATCGGCTTCCACACTGGTTGTGGCGATAGGCTTGTCAACAACCACGTGCTTGCCCGCCAGCAGCGCGGCTCTGGCCCATGCAAAATGCGAAGCGGTGGGGGAGGCGACGACGACAACGTCGATGGATGAATCCGCCAGCAGTTGGTTTGCGTTGGCCAGTACCCGCACGCCCGGTACATCACGCGCAACTTCGTCCAAGCGGCTGGTGACAATGGCTGCTAGTTTCAGTTCGGGGACGCTGCCGATGAGCGGTGCGTGGAAAACCTTGCCAGCCAGGCCATAGCCAATAAGGCCAACACGAATCACTACTTCTTGCCCGCTTCGCCTTCTGCGCCAGGTGCGGAGCCGCCCAGGAACAAACGTTTGCCATCGGCGAACGTCAGGTCCTTGCCCACGCCTCGGTTCGAGCCATCTTTGGCTTGATAGCCATCGACGATGATCACTGTGCCCGGTGGCAGCGAGTCTTTGGTGAAACCCAGGCGCAACAGCGAGTTCGGGCTGCCGCCTTCAATCATCCAGGAAGTCACCTTGCCGTCGGCGTCCTTCACATCCAAATAGATCCAGGAGTGCGGATTGATCAGAGCCCACTTCACCACCGTGCCCTGTAATTTGATGGTGCGCTTTTCGTCGAACTCCGCCGCGAAGGCATGATGCGCCCGCGCAGGCAGCGAAGCTAAAAGCAACGCGGCAATAAAAGCGCGAATCATCGCTGCTTTTTCTCCTCTGCCCGTGCGCCGCTCAAAATGTTGGGCATGCCCAGGTTGCCTTCGTGGCAAGCGTACTCGAAGATGCGGTCCGTCGTCCGCAGCATGGGAACCTCGCCCGACCAAGGTTTGGCCCAGGCCGTAGCATCTTCAACCGTGAATTGATACAGGATGGTGTCGGCGTCTACGCGGGTAAAGCGTTCGGTTACGTGCAAGTTTTCACTGGAACCGCGAAAGGCGGTCTTGCCGGTGAAATTCGTGGTATCCACCACCAGCGTGTCGCCCTCCCAATGCCCGCGCGAATCGCCGAACCATTGTTTAATCCCAGCCGACAGATGAACCTGCTTGCCAGTGGGAATCACGCGTGCGTCGTGAATCATTTCCTGCATAATGACCACGTTATCCGCGTTTTGAAAAATTTGCAGATTGGCGTTGTAGCCCACCGGCAACATCGGCGGCCCTTCGCTGCCCCAAAGAATGCAGCGTTCCGAGAGGCTGCGATTTTCCGCTCCATCGAACAAATGCTCGCGATTATAGGCCGTGCGCGCGGCCACTTTCTTGGCCTGTTCCGGCAACAACGGCGGTACCCGGCCTGCGGGTCCCACGATGATGGAAGTGCGCAAATTCTTGGCCAACTTGAACTGACTGCTGTCCAGACCAAATTGACTTAGGTCGTAATGCGCCTCAACCGTTGGCGCCCGGTCGGGTGCCCGCGTGCCACCGGGCCGCGCCTTCAGCTCCGCCAACTCGGTTTCAGTGTAGAATTCCTTGGCGCCTAATTCCTTGTTGCGTTCCAGCGGAGTGAGCGACGCGTTCGACCACACGCCCTGTAAATCAGGATGGCCATCCGGCGTTCTGGGAACAGTCCACACCGCTTTTGTTTTGGTATCGGGCACAGGCTTGCCGAGTTGCCCAAACAAGAGCGCCGGCACCGTCAGTACCACCAAATTCCGCAGCAACATGTGTTTCCCCCCTACTTGGCCGGTTGCTTCCGGTACTGCCCGTAGAGCAACTCTTCCACGAATTCCACGCACTTGAACTCCATCAACTGGACGTTCTTTTCCTGCCGCTTATAGATGGGCATGCTGATTTTCCAGGGCCGCGTGAAGACGTTCGGGTCTTCAATGGTCGCCTCGTAATTCATGACGTCGGGGCTGCGCAAGGTGTAGCGTTCCACCACATGCAACGCGTCGCTATGAAAATCCCCGGCGCGGTCCAGCCAGCTTTGGTCGTTGAAGCTCTTGGCGTCCACCACCAGCGTGTCCCCTTCCCAATGCCCGACGGATTGCCCCATCCAGCTGTCCACGGGGCTGGGTCCGGGGTCCTTCATATAGATGGTCCGCGTGGCGCTGGCGTATTCGTACACAATTAAAATATATTCCGGCGTCTGGACAATTTGGAACGGGAATGGCATGTAAGTGGCGCGCGGAACTCCCGGCAGATAACACTTCACTTCCGGGTCCAGCTTCAGGCGGTTGGCAAAGTTCGCTTTCTTCGTCGCTAAAGCTTCGGGTTTGTACGGAATCTCCTCGCCTTCCACCACCCCTTGGCCCGCCGGCATGGCCCCAATTGCACCCAGCGGAATCATCGGCCCAGCCGCGGCAGCGTGACCCTGCAGATCCCAATTCGCCGTGGTCAGAGTCTGCCAGATGCCATTCAGATTCGGTTTGCCGTCAGCGGTGCGTGACGGCTTAAACGCGGTTTGGGCCGTAGCGGGGATGAGGGCGATCGCGAGGAGGAGCGCGCAGAAGGTTGGCTTATTCATGACGTGAATCCGCCCGCTATGCTATCGACTGCGGCGCGTCTGTGTCAAGCAAGTGCTGTCAGGCTGAAGTGCTGTCAGGCTGAGGTAGGCCGGGTAAGCGCGCTATTCGTGGGTCCTGCAAATCCGATGTGGCGTTTGGGTTTCGGCTCAGGTTCTAACCATTGCCGGATGGCCCTGAAGACCACCGCGAAGGGTTGATTGTATTTCTGTTCCAACGCATCTTGCTGACCCTATTTGCCATCCACCGAAAACGCCAGCAACACATTGCCCGGCATGCCGCCCGCCGCCGAATAGCCGGAATTTACGTACAGCAAACCACCGCCAACGATGGGCCCGGCACCATCCAGGGACCCGCCATGGGCGGTGACGCCGTTCACCGTTGCGTGATCGGCAGCCGTGTCCACGTCCCAAATGATTTTTCCGTCCGCTGCCGCATAGGCGCGCAGGTGCCCATCGATGGAACCCGAAAACGCAACGCCCGGAATGGCCGTCACCGCAGCCGATTGCGCCGGACTGCAGCGCGGCTTATTGCCACACGGAACCGGCGGCGTAAACCAAACTTGCTTGCCATCCGCCAGCCGCAGCGCATACATACCGCCGCCGCGCTTGGGATCGGCGTCCGTGTTATTGGCGAACGGCAACATGATGCGCAAGATGTCGGAGTTGGCCACATACACATTGGTTCCATCTGAAGCCGAGCCCCACTGCACGCCGCCCATGGTTCCCCCAATGCCCACTCGGGTGGACCACACCAGTTCGCCGCCTTGATCGGGATCGAGCGCGTGCACCATGCCCGACTTCTGCCCCGCGACAATCAGCCGTTTACCGTTGGCCTGCGTCACCAGAATCGGCGATGCGCCGAAGTCGAAATCCGGCCCATTCACGCTGGGGCAATTGGTTTTGTCGGGCAGGCGGCACGCGGAAGTATAGGCGTCGTTGGCCGTCATCTGGCGCGACCACAAAATCTTTCCACTATCGGCGTCCATGGCGATGAAAGCGTCACTCATGTTCGATGTCGGCTCACTATAGTTGTCGCCCGTGGTGACGTAGACCGCGTTGCGCTTGGCGTCAATCGCCGGCGTGCTCCATATGGGCGCGCCGGAGGGCCCCCACAACTGCGTGCCGATTTTGTTTTTCTCGGTGGGCTCGGGTTCGCTGATGGTGTAGGTTTTCCAGATTTGCTTGCCGGTGGCCGCTTCCAGCGCAACCAGCGATCCGCGAAACTTGCAGCATTCATACGTCGGCACGCCGCCGGTGGCTTCCTCGCCGGATTTCACGGGCACATAAATGCGATTCTTGTAGAACACCAAACCGCCGGTGATTCCCGCAGACGGAAAATCGTCCACTTTCACTTTCCAGAGTTCCTTGCCCGTAGCCGCGTCGATGGCGTGCGCGAACGCCCGTCCATCGCCGAAAAACGCCACGTTGCGGCCTTGCACCTGAGCAATGGAAATCGCCGATCGCACACCCGTGCCCGCGTCGTAAACCCACCGCACGCAGCCTGTTTTGGCATCAAGCGATACCACTTTGCCATCGCCGCTGCCCACGAACAAACGTCCGCCCGCCAACACCGGCGCACCCTGCCGGGTTAATTCACCAGGAAAGCCAAAGGCCCATTTCAATTTCAGACGAGGCACCTCGGCCGCTGAAAATCCCACTGCCGCGGCGTCCTGAAAACGAGTGTTGGATGTATTCTGTCCCCAGCCCATCCATGTTGCAACACCTGCGGTGGTGAAGGTTCCAGGAGCATCCGCGCACATGGCCTTCGGCGACGCTACGGCTTCCACAGGAGTAGCAAAAGACTTCGCCGTCAAGTATTCGGCAATCGCGCGGCGCTGCGGTTGATTGAAACGCACAGCCATGGAGACCATCGGCCCAGTCTCCATCGCGGCCAGCACGCCTTGCGGCGACATCTGCTTAAAATTCTCCCGCGACGGAGCACGGTCAAGTTGCCCCTCATGGCACTGCGCACAGCCTTGTGTGAAGAGCGTTTCGGCGTTGGGGGGTTGCGCGATCAGCCCCGCCGAACCAGCCAAGATCAACCACAACTGTTTCATTACTTATTCTCTCCTCCAAACCGCTTCTGCAATCCCAACCAGTGCGTGTAGTAATCCGCTTCCAGCAAATCCGTCTCCGCAGCGAATTTGGTCAGACGGATCATCAACTGTGTTTCGAACATAAACGCCATGGTGTTGTCGATGTATTGCGGCTTCAGTTCCACCGTGCGGCCGCGCTCGTAGGCTTCGGTGTCAGGTCCGTGACCGATCATGGAATTGTGCAGGCTGGCGCTGCCAGGTACAAAGCCCTCGGCCTTGCCCACATATTCGCCGCGCACCAGTCCCATGAATTCGCTGGCGATGTTGCGATGAAACGGAGGCGGACGAAACGTATCATTCGCTACCGTCCAGCGGGGCGGAAAGATGGCGAAATCGATATTTGATGTCCCCGCAACATCTGCTGGCGAACCCAGAACGGCATAGATTGACGGGTCCGGGTGATCGTAGGACACA
Organism: Terriglobia bacterium; assembly: GCA_025350105.1. Classification (GTDB taxonomy): domain Bacteria; phylum Acidobacteriota; class Terriglobia; order Bryobacterales; family Bryobacteraceae; genus Palsa-187. Next base: position 42,234 of record JANXYJ010000124.1, read on the forward strand.
GTGTTGTAGCAGTTGTATTTGAAGAGATCGTATTTATAAGGAGCCAGATTCCCGCGCCACGCAACGACGTCCAGCGGCGAATGATCGATGCGCGCTTCAAACATCGCGCCGCCGAATTTAGTGACCAGGCGGAATTCGCCTTCGCGCTCGTCCTGCTGGGCCACCGGCGAAAGAAAATCGCGCGGGTATGCCAACCCGAAACTCCCCAGTGGGCCAAGCTCCGGCAAACGAAAGAACGCGCCGTAGTTTTCACAAATGTAGCCGCGGGCCCGGGCTTCCATCAGTTCCACGCGGAACTTCACGCCACGCGGAATCACGCAGATTTCCCCGCTCGAAACCTCCAGCACTCCCATCTCGGTGTGAAAACGCAGCCCGCCCAATTGCGGGACAATCAACATTTCGCCATCGGAGTTGTAGAAGAAGCGGTCGGTCATCGACGTGTTGGCAGCGTAAAAATGAATGGCCGCGCCGGTTTGCAGTTCAGGGCTGCCGTTGCCGCCCAGCGTGATGATGCCAGCGATAAAGTCGGTGGGCGCGGAGGGTATAGACAAGGGCCGCCAGCGCAACTGATTCGGCGTGGGCGGAACTTCGTTGAATGGTCCGCTGCGGATCATTCCATTTTCAATTTGCTGGAACGGTTCGTGCATCGCCGATGGGCGGATGCGGTAAAGCCACACCCAGCGATTTGCCGCGCGCGGCGCCGCAAACGCAGTGCCCGTCAATTGTTCGCCGTATAAACCCAGCAGGCCTTGTTGCGGGGAGTTTTGCGCGGGCAAGGCGCCGGCCAGCGCCTCCGTCGCAAACTCGTTGCCGAATCCAGATTGATAGACAAGCGTGGCCGTCCGTTTATCTTCGCCAACCGATTGAAGTACCGAAGCCATGAAGGTAACCTCGCTATTTCAAGCGCACCGTTTGTACTTTAGTTTCCGTTTCGGATCCGGCCCACGCCACCCAGTTATCAGCGCCATTATGCAGAATCTTCGGATAGCCCAACGCTCTGCGCGTGCCCTGCATCACTTCGGTCACCGCGCCTGCGCTGCCATTGGCGCTGACCGGCCGCACCAGAATCTTATCGCCGCCCTGCGCTTGTTCAATCCAGGAGACCAGCGCACCGCCTTGCTCGTCGAGCGCAATCGACGTGTACCCGAACGCACGGCCGGTGCTCACCACCACGGGTTTGCTGAACGTCACGCCGCCATCGGAGGAGAACACCACCTGCACGCGTGGGTTACCTTGCGATGCCGTAAACCAGGAAATGGCAACCTGGTTGCCCTTCGCCGCGGCCGCCGCCGCGTTGGTGGGGCAGGCATTCAATTTCCATTTATCGGGGTTGATGTTTTTCGCTTCGCTCCACTTGCCGCCTTCAAAACGAACCACGGAAATATCGCGGATGTCTTCCTTCGTATGATCGCGATAGGCCACCAGCAAGCCCTTGGCTGTGTTCACAATCGCGGTCGGGCAGCATTGGCAAACGTCGGTATCGATAGTCTCTTCTTTGATCACCGCCGCCTGGCTATTCACCACGGTGCGCTTCAGAGACACCGGCCCGTCTTCGCCCTTCAGCGCCTCCAGCCACATGACGCTGGCTTCTTTATTTCCGCTAGCCGCCATGGAGGCCAGTCCGTGCTGCACCATGCTTTTGTCTTTGTGCGCCATCACCGGCTTGCTCCACGTCACGCCATCCTTCGAGGCCGTCACATATAGAAATTCGGCGTCATCCGCGCCTTCCGGCATTTCCACCCAATGGGCCATCAGGGTTCCATCGCTCAACGCGACCATGCCGGGCAGTTCCGCCGGTTGGCGGAAAAATTCGCGGTGCGTGGCGATCACGCGCGGCTGCGACCATTGCGCGCCATTGCGCACAGCGTATTTCAGCGTGTAGGATCCGTCCTTCTCGGTTTCCACCCAACTCAGCAGCGGCTTGCCGTCATGAGTAACGGACCAGTTCGATTGAATGCTACCCACATTCGACGGGTTCGCCACCGGCTCCACTTTGAAACTTTGACCATATGCGGACAAACCGCAAATCAAAAGCGCAAACGTCTTCATATATGCTGGAATTTCTCCTGCTTCCGTTATCAGTCTACATTTTTCAAGACCAGTCATGAACCAGCCTCCCCAGTTATTGCCAACCACAATCGTCGGTTCCTATCCGCAGCCGGACTGGCTGCTGGACCGAGCGCGGCTGGCCAGCCACGCTCCGCCGCGTGTGCGCGAGCAGGAACTCTGGCGGGTTTCGCCAGAGTGGTTAGAACAAGCCCAGGACGACGCGACGCTGTTGGCTATTCGCGATCAGCAGTGCGCCGGCATCGACATCATCACCGATGGCGAAATGCGGCGCGAAAGCTACTCCAACCGTTTCGCTACGGCGCTAGAGGGCGTGGACTTGGATCATCCGGGAACTATGTTCACGCGAAGCGGTCTGCCCGACACCGTGCCGCGCGTGGTGGGCAAGATTCAGCGTAAACACGCCGTGCAAGTGCGCGACGTGCAGTTTCTGCGCGGTCACGTCGATTCCATTCAGGCGCGGCGTCAAATCAAGATCAGGGTGCCGGGTCCCTTCACCATGTCGCAGCAGGCGCAGAACGATTATTATTCCAGCGAAGCCGCCATGGCGCTGGACTATGCGGCCGCGGTGAATGAAGAAATTCTGGACCTGTTCGCCGCGGGCGCGGACGTGGTGCAGATCGACGAGCCCTACGTGCAGGCGCGCCCCGAAAAAGCCCGCGACTTCGGCTTGGCAGCAGTGACGCGGGCGCTAAAGGGAGTGACCGGCACCACCGCCATTCACCTGTGTTTCGGCTATGCGGCGGTACTGAAGAGTAAAAGTAAGCCGACCAGCTATGCGTTTTTGGAAGAGCTGGAACGAACACCAGTGCAGCAGGTTTCGATTGAGACCGCGCAGCCGAACCTGGATTGTTCGGTGCTGGAGCGGCTGCCATCGAAAGGTATTATCTTGGGCGTGCTGGATCTATCGACGCCCGAAATCGAGACCCCGGAAACAGTGGCCGCGCGCATCCGGCGAGCGTTGCCTTTCGTCGATCCGGCCCGCTTGATTGCCGCTCCGGATTGTGGGATGAAATATTTGCCGCGCGAAATTGCCTACGGCAAGTTGAAAGCGCTGGTAGACGGCGCGATGATGGTCCGGCGTGAGTACAACTTAGCCGAATAGGGTCGAGTATATACCGGTCATGCTGGATCGTATTGGCTTCATACTTGGTGAATGGGCGCGTTCGAATTATCCATTACGGTTACCGGTTCAGACATCGATCAACTGGGTCACCTCAACAACGTGGCCTATTTGCGCTGGGTGCAGGAAGCCGCGAAGGCGCATTGGATGGCCGCTGCCTCTGCGGACGAACAGGCGAAGTTGTTGTGGGTGGTGCTGCGCCACGAGATTGACTATCTGAAACCCGCGTTTCTTTCCGATCAGGTGATCGCGCGCACCTGGGTGGGCCAAGCCACGCGGCTGCGGTTTGAACGCTTCACGGAAATTCTGCGCGCCGGCGATCAGAGCCCTCAGCAGAATACGGATCAGACGGTTTTCGCCAGGGCCAAGACCATCTGGTGCCCCATCGATGCACACCGCAAACGGCCGGTGGCGGTAAGCGAGGAAGTGCGCGGGCTTTTTAGCGTAACTGGCGAACAAGTAACTGGCGAACAAGCTTCGCGGCTTGCGGACCTATGATACAATTCTGGTAGATGTTGTTTGCGACCACCAGCTCGTTTCGATTTACTTACTGGCGCTACTTTAGCGTCTGAATCGTCACGAGTGGGGTAGCTGCATCGCAAGTTTGAACCAAACCCACTCGAAAGAGTGGGTTTTTTGTTTATGTACGTTGTTTGTATATGAATCTGAATTTCAAAAGGCGCTATTGGCGCCGTTCACAGGAATAAGGAGATACCCACGTGATCATTTCCATGAGGCTGCATGCAACCAAAGACGAGATTACCCGAGTCCGCGAACGCATTGAGGAGTTTGGCTATAAGGTCCATTCCATCGCTGGCGAGGAGCGGGTAGTGATTGGCGCGGTGGGAGCGGGTGATGTGACGGCGTGCCTGGAGTCGCTTTCTGGCATGCCGGGAGTGGAGCGAGCCATGCGTATTTCGGCGCCCTATAAGTTCGTGAGCAAAGAGTTCAAGCCGGAAAAAACCCAAATCAAAGTTCGTGACGTCGTGATTGGCGGCGACGAATTCGTCATGATGGCGGGGCCATGCTCAGTGGAAAGCGAAAAGCAGATCATGGAGTCCGCCGAACTGGTGGCCAAGCACGGCGCAAAGATTCTGCGCGGCGGGGCGTTCAAGCCGCGGACTTCGCCCTACGATTTTCAGGGCATGGAAGAAGAAGGCCTGAAGCTGCTGGATAAAGCCCGGCGCGCCACCGGCCTGGCCATCGTCACCGAGGTGATGAGCGACCGCGAGGTGGGCATGGTGGCCAAATACGCCGATATTTTGCAGATTGGTGCCCGCAACATGCAGAACTTTTCGCTGCTGAAAACCCTGGGCAAATGCGGCCGCCCGATTTTGCTGAAGCGCGGTTTGAGCGGGACCATCAAAGAACTGCTGATGTCGGCCGAATACATTGTGGCGCACGGCAATCCGGATGTGATGTTGTGCGAACGGGGCATTCGCACCTTTGAAACAGCCACGCGGAACACCTGCGACATTGTGGCCGTGGCGGTGTTGAACGAACTCACTCACCTGCCGGTGATTCTGGATCCCAGCCACGCCACTGGCAAGCGTAGCCTGGTGCCACCGCTGGCGCGGGCTGGGGTGGCCATTGGCGCGGATGGCATGATCGTGGAAGTGCATCCCAATCCCGAAAAAGCGGTCAGCGACGGCGCACAGTCCCTGGATCCCAAACAGTGGGCAGCCATGATGAAGGACCTGAAACCCTACATCGAACTGTGGAAACAGGCGCGAATGTCCCAGACCGCGGCTGTGGTTTAAAGAAAGCCGGCAGAGAAACATTTCGTGAAGATCCGTTTTCAGCCCTGGCAATTCGCGTTAGTGGTGATGGTGTTCTGCGCGGGCATTGTGGCCACGGTGCGCTGGCGCTCTAATCATGCACTAGGCCCCGGTGAGATGCTGGCGATGCTGCCGGCAGAGGGATCGACGCTGCTCTATCTGGACACAGCCGCGCTGCGCGCCAGCGGCGTGCTGGAAATGCTGGCCGGCACGCGCAGCACGGAAGAACCTGACTACCGGCGATTTGTGGAGGAGTCCGGGTTCGACTATCGCACGGATCTGGATGCGGTGGCCGGGGCCTTTAACACCGGGCAAGGCAGCATTTGGCAGGGCAACGCTGGACAGAGCAAGGACGCCACGTATCTGGTTTTGCGGGGGCGCTTTCAATGGAAACAGCTGGCGGCGTATGCGGTTTCGCAAGGCGGATCGTGTCAATACACCACCTGCACCATGCCGGGCAGCAGCCAAGGCCGTAACATTTCTTTCTATCCGCTGCGCCCCAATGTGCTGGCGCTGGCGGTGGGGCAGGAAGTGAAAGCGGTAAACAACATTGGCTTGGGAAAACACCAAAAGCTGGAGGTGGTAACGGCATTGGTTTGGCTGCGGTTGCCTGCGGCAGCGCTCGGGAGGTTGGGGTCAAACCTGTCGTGGTTAGCGCCGCTGGCGCAAGCACAGACGGCAACGCTGCAAGTGAAACCGCGCAGCGGCAGCATCACTCAGGTGAATCTGGAACTGGCGGCCGCCTGCAAGAGCCCCGAACAGGCCACCCAGCTGGCCGGGCAGCTGTCGCAAATGGCAGAGAAGCTACGGTCTGCCGGCTTGCCGGATCTAACCGGCGGGCAGTTTACCTCGCAAGGCCGTGACGTCGCGGGCACCTGGACGCTGGACCGCGCGTTTCTGGAAAAACTGGTGGGCGGCACGGCGCCCCCGGCTCCTGCGTTATAGGCTTTCGTACGATTTTCGTTGCAAACAGTGCCTTCACCCTGCAACAATTGAAAAACCATGGAAGCTCGGGTCCTGGCGTTCGTCCTTGCCGGCGGCAAGGGAACGCGGCTGTATCCGTTAACGAAAGAGCGGGCCAAACCAGCCGTGCCCTTCGGCGGCCGCTACCGTATTGTTGACTTCGTTCTTAGTAATCTGATCAATTCGGGGATCTATTCCACCTACGTCCTGATCCAGTTCAAGAGCCAATCGTTGCTGCAGCATTTGCGCGACGGTTGGGAAGCCACCAGCCTGCTGCGCCAGCACTTTATCATTCCGGTGCCCGCGCAGATGCGCTCCACCGGCGATCAATGGTATCGCGGCACCGCCGACGCCATCTATCAAAACATCAATTTGATTGAACAAGCGGAACCGCATTACGTGGTGATTTTTGGCGCGGATCACATTTACCGCATGAACATTCGCGAAATGCTGGAGCACCACGTCCACATGGGCGCGCAGGTAACGGTCGCCGCCATCCCGGTGCACAAAAGCCAGGCCAGTGAATTCGGCGTTCTCGAAACCTCCTCCGACGGAAGGCTGACCGGTTTTCACGAAAAGCGCGCCGATGCGCCCACCATTCCTGGTGACCCGGAGCGGGTCTACGCCTCCATGGGCAATTACATTTTTTCAACCTCGCTGCTGCTGCGCGAACTCTATGCCGACGCGGAAAACGAAGAAAGCTCGCACGATTTTGGCCGCGATATTCTGCCGTCGCTGGTGGGCCGCGCCGACATGTTCGCCTACGACTTTCAAACCAATCGCATCCCGGGCGATCCGGACGATCAGGAACCCTACTGGCGCGACGTGGGAACCATTGAAGCCTACTACGATGCCAGCATGGATTTGCGTTCGCCCAAGCCGGCGCTGAATTTGTACAACCGCCAATGGCCCTTGCGCACGGCCGGCTACTACGATGCGCCGGCCAAGTTCATCTTCGACGAGCAGGGCCAGCCGGGTAAGGCCATGGATTCTATCGTCTCCGGCGGATCGATCCTATCCGGTGGAATTGTGCACAACTCCATTCTCGGACGCGGCGTGCGGCTGCTTTCCGGCGCGTCGGTGGAGGATTCCATTGTGTTCGACGGCTGCGTGCTAGGACGAGGTTCGCGCGTGCGCCGCGCGATTCTCGACAAAAACACGCGCGTGCCGGACGGAGCGTCGATTGGCTTCGATATCGAAAAGGACCGTGAGCACTACTACGTCACCGACAGCGGCATTGTGGTGGTGGAAGGCAGGCGCGGTTCGGTGGATATCGCGTCGCTGTCGGTCTAGCTGGTAGAGAGGGCTTTTACGCAGGGCGGTTGCGCCTGGGTCATATTGGCGATAACATTTGCTCATGCGAAAGTCTCATCTTAATCGTGGAAATCTCCGGGTTCGTGGAAATCTCCGGGTTCGTGGAATGCTAGGCGCGCTGGCGGCACTGACGCTGGTAGGCGCCTTGTCAGCACACCATTCGCCCAGCGCGATCTTCGACATGTCGAAGAAAGTGGTGTTAAAGGGCACCTTGACCAAGGTGGATTGGGTGAATCCGCATATCGGGCTGGCGATGGATGTCAGCGCCACGGGCGGGCAGACCGACAATTGGAAATTGCAAAGCAATCCGCCATCCTGGTTCAAAAATGTGAACGTATCCCGCAGCACGTTTGTGGCGGCGGTGGGCCAGATGGTGACGGTTGAATGTGTGATTGCCAGAGATGGAAGTCACTACGGCTACATGAATAAGATCACTTTCGCCGACGGAAATTCACTGGAGTTAGGACCGCCGGGTGGCAACGAGGAGGCCAAGAAATGAGATACCTGAACCTTTCCCTGCTGGTAGGTGGCATGTTGCTTTGGGGTGATGGAGCATTTGCCCAACAGAAGGCCGGGCGTACGGCAGATGGCCATCCGGATTTAAACGGAACCTGGACCTACGCCATTGACATGGCGCCGTCCGCATTGAAGAAGACCGAGAACGGAAAAACCTCGGTTGTGGTGATCGATCAAAGCGCGCGGCATAAACCGGCCGACAACATGCCCGGCACGTTGGCGTGGACCAAGGCTCCGGTCTATAAGCCTGAGTTTCGCGAGAAGGTGAAATATCTGGCGGATCACGAAAGCAAGGAAGACAATGTCTTCTTCTGCGGTAAGCCGGGAGTGCCGCGCATCGGTTCGCCGCGCAGAATTGTGCAGACGCCCAGCGAAGTCATCTTCTTCTACGAAGACATTTCGGGCGACCCGTACCGCATTATCCCCACCGACGGCCGCAAGCACCGCGCCGATGCCAACCCAACCTATTATGGCGATGGCGTGGGCCACTGGGAAGGCGACACCCTGGTGGTCGAGACCACCAACTTCGCCGATGAAATGTGGTTTGGCGAGGAAGGCTATTTCCACTCCGATGCCATGCGCGTGATCGAGCGCTTATCGCGCCAGGGCCCGAACCTGTTGTATCAGGCCACGGTGGACGATCCCAAGGTTTTGATGGAACCTTGGACCAACTTCCCGCGCTTGATTAGGCCCTCCACTACGCCACTCGAAGAGTCGCCGGTTTGTAAAGAGGATGATGCGCACCGTTTGCTGAACCTGGATCATCACGGGCAGCGTTGATCACCACCGGCTAAGAGGCCCTCTAAAGAAAATCAGGCGTTAGGGCGATTACCTACTGGGACGAAAGTCCCTGGCTTGCCAAAGGTCCACTTTTGGCGATAAGTCCACTTTGGGATAGGTCTACCGCTGAGCGCCTGATGATCATCACTCGAACCCCATTGCGCATCTCTATTGGAGGTGGCGGGACGGATCTTCCGTCTTATTATTCCCAGTTCGGCGGATTTGTGGTGGCCGCCGCCATCACGCAATACATCTTTATCAGCCTGAACCGGATGTTTGGCGAAGGGTACTTGCTGAAGTACTCCGCGCTTGAAAATCCCAAGACACTGGACGAAATCCGTCATCCCATTTTTCGTGAGGTGCTGCGCCGCCATAACGGATCTGGATCACTCGAAATCGCCAGCCTGGCGGACGTTCCCGCGGGCACGGGTTTAGGTTCCTCCGGCGCTTTCACGGTGGGTCTATTGCGGGCGCTGTTTGCCTATAAACGGCAGTATCTGCAAGCCGCCGTGGTGGCCGAGGAAGCCTGTAAGATTGAAATCGACGTCCTGCATCAACCGGTGGGCAAGCAGGATCAGTACATCGCCGCTTATGGCGGCATGGTGTGTTTTGAGTTCCATCCCGATGGCACCGTCACGGCCAAGCCCTTAAATGTATCGAGCGAAACCCTGCTCGATCTGGAACACAATCTTTTGATGTTCTTCACCGGCTATTCGCGCAACGCGGCGGAAGTCCTGGACGACCAGAAGCAGCGCACTGTGAAGTGCGATAGCGGGATGATCGACAATCTGCACTACACCAAGCAACTGGGCCTGCGCGCCAGAGCGATTCTGGAAGCCGGCAAAACCCGCGAGTATGGCGAACTGATGCATGAACATTGGGAACACAAACGAACCCGTTCCCAGGGCATGACCAATCCGCGCATCGATCACTGGTATGAAACCGGTTTGGCCAATGGCGCGGTGGGCGGAAAACTGGTGGGCGCTGGGGGCGGCGGCTATCTGTTGTTCTATGCGGAGGACCCTATGAAGCTGCGCCGCGCCATGGCGGCCGAAGGGTTGACCGAACTGCGCTTCCGCTTCGATCACGACGGGTCGACGGTGTTGGTGAGGGATTAACTTGGCGACACTAACCTCCCCATCCATGCAAAATCAGTGCGTCATACTGGCCGGCGGCTTGGGCACGCGCATGCGGCCCGTCACGCAGACCATGCCCAAATCGATGCTTCCCGCCGCAGGCAAACCGTTTGTGCATTATCAGCTGGAATGGCTGGCGGCGCAGGGCGTCTCAAGCGTTGTGTTTTGCATAGGCTATCGCGGCAATGCCATTCGCGAATTCGTGGGCGATGGCCACGCCTGGGGGCTGAGTGTTGCCTACTCCGACGAAGGCAACCAGTTGCTGGGAACCGCGGGCGCCTTGCGTTTGGCGCTGGAAAACGGCCTGTTGGCGGAGACATTCGCCGTACTGTACGGCGATTCGTTCCTGAATATTTCGCTGCCCGCTTTGCGCGCGCGTTTTGAGGAAAGCGCCATGCCTGCCTTGATGGCGGTATTGCGCAACGACAATCAGTGGGACCACAGTAACGTAATTTACGAAGGCGATAGCGGCCGCGTGGTGCTCTACGACAAGACCGGCCGCGACCCACGTTCGGGTTGGATGCACTACATCGACTATGGCGTTTCGATGTTTACGCGGGCGGTGATTGCCCGGCATGTTCCGGCGGGTGAAGCCAGCGATCTGGCTCCGCTGTTGCATCGCCTGAGCCTCGAAGGACGGCTGGCTGGCTTCGAGGCAACCGAGCGTTTCTATGAAGTCGGTTCGCCACAGGGAATGCATGATTTTGAGCAGTATTTGCAATCACAACCGCAGGCCCCGGCAGTCCACACGGCCCGCCGCGAACACGTCACCGGCATTCTGGGCGGCGGCCTTGCGGGCCTCACCGTGGCGGCGCATCTCAACACGGAATCGGAAGTCCTCGAAAGCAGCGACCGCCCGGGCGGCCATTGCCAAAGCGTGGTTGAAGAAGGCTTCACCTACGACGCCGGTGGTCCGCACATCATGTTTTCGCGCAATCAGCAGACCCTGGACTTCATGGTCTCGCTGCTGGGAGGCAATGTTTATAAGGGCCGGCGCAACAATAAGGTCTACTACAAAGACCGGTATGTAAAGTACCCCTTCGAAAACGGGCTGTTTGATTTGGACCCGCAGGATCGCTTTGAGTGCCTGTATCACTATATTAAGAACGATCATCCTACGCCCAAAAATTTCAAAGAATGGATGTATCACACCTTCGGCACCGGCCTGACTGAAAAGTATCTGCTGCCCTATAACGAAAAGATCTGGAATGTGGCCGCGGACCAGATGAGCCTGGATTGGGTAGAAGGCCGCGTGCCCCGTCCGCCGGTGGAAGACGTGATCAAAGCAGCGGTAGGCGTGAATACCGAAGGCTACACGCATCAATTGCATTTTTTCTATCCCGAACGCGGAGGCATCGAAGCGTTGCCCCAGGGCATGGCCGCGCGGGTGAAAAATATTCAGACCGGGTTTGAAATTTCGCGCGTGCAAAAGACGAATGACGGTTGGCTGGTGGGCAATGGGAACAACGGAAATGACGAGCGGCATTATGAACAGATTGTTTCCACCATTCCTTTGCACGAAATGGCCAACATCGTCGAAGGCGTGCCGCAGGAAATCAAACAGTGCGTGAAAGCGCTGCGTTACAACTCCCTTTTCACGGTGACCATTGGCCTGGCCAGCGAAAAGCTGCCGGATTACAGCGCCATTTACGTTCCCGATCCCAAAGTTCCGTTCCATCGTTTGTCTTTTCCGGGCTTATTCAGTCCGCACAACGTTCCCCAAGGGCAATCTCTCGTGCAGGCGGAAATTACCGCCAATGAAGGCGACGGATTCTGGGAACTGGACGCCGCCGAGGTGCTGCGCCGCGTCATTTCGGGCCTGGAAGATATGGGTCTGGTGAAGCGCAGCGACATCTGTTACTCCAAAGTGATCCGCACCAAATATGGCTATGTGGTGCAGGACTTCGCGTATCGCCAGTCGCTCGAAAAAGCCAAGAACTATTTCGCCGGGCTTGGCATATCGCTGTGCGGCCGTGGCGCGGAGTTTGAGTACATCAACATGGACCAATGCATTGAGCGCGGTATCAAAGTGGCGAATACTCTGAACCAAGTGAATGCGAATCCGGCGAACCCAAATCTGCCCGGGCCTGAGCTGGCGTTGGCTGGACACTAAACCATGCCAGCCCTTACGGTTGCCATGATCACGCTGAACGAAGCCCAGGCCGTGGCGAAAGTCATCGACGAAATTCGCACGGCGCTGAAGGAAAACGCGATGGACGCCGAGATTCTCATCATCGATAGCAGCACGGATCAAACAGCCCAGATTGCCGAAGCCAAAGGCGCCAGAGTGGTCCGCCAGTTTCCGCCGCAAGGCTACGGCAACGCTATGGCGCGGGCATTGCTGGAAGCGCGCGGGGATGTGGTGGTCACGCTCGATTGCGACGATACCTATCCAACCGAGAAAATTCTGGAATTGGCCTCTATGGTTCAAAGCGGCAACTACGACATTGTGAACGCGTCGCGGCTGGAACGCCGCCCCGCCGCGATGCCGTATCCCAACTATTTGGCCAACTGGTTATTCGCTTTCACTTCCTATTTGGTGTTGGGCGTGAAAACGACCGACGTCCATTCCGGCATGCGCGCCTATCGCCGCAGCTTGTTGCATGCGGTCAGCTTCGATCCGCGTGGCCCCGCGCTTCCGGTGGACTTGCTGCTCAAGCCCGCCTTGTTGGGCTATCGCCTGGCAGAAGTGTTTATCCCGTACCGTGATCGCATCGGTAACACCACGCTGCACCGTTGGAGCTCCACCTGGTGGACCTTCAAACGCATTTTTCGCCTGCTGCCCCTGCGTTTTGCCGGCCCTAGCCACCGCCCCGTAACCGTCCCGTAGCCTCAGGCGATAGGGGCCAATCGCCGGCGGCGATACGGGTTAGGGTTTCGTCCGCAAAAGCGCTGCTTCCGCTCTATTGTTTCCTGCGCCCGGTGCCGATTTCTGCTCTTGAGAAGCGAAATCTAGAACCAGTAGATGCAAGCGGCGGCGGAAACCATGGGCTCTTTTACCAGCACCTTTCTTGATGAAACCAGGCAGATCCTCGAGCAAATCGATCACCATTCCATCGAACGGATGGCGCGCGGCCTGGGCCAGGTGCGCGATGCCGGCGGGCGCTTGTTCATCCTCGGTGTCGGCGGCTCCGCCGGTCATGCTGGCCATGCGGTGAACGACTTCCGCAAGATCTGCAACTTCGAAGCGTACGCACCCACGGACAACGTCAGCGAACTCACCGCTCGCATCAACGATGAAGGATGGGACACCTGCTACGCCAACTGGCTGTCGGCCTCGCGCATGTCGGCGAAGGACGCTGTGCTGGTTTTCTCCGTCGGTGGCGGCAATCGGGAAAAACAGGTTTCGGTAAATCTGGTGCGGGCGCTGGAAACCGCGCAACGGATCGGCGCGCGCATCTTCGGCATCGTCGGCCGTGATGGGGGTTTCACCCATCAGGTGGCCGACGCTTGCGCGGTGATTCCGGTGGTTAGTGCCGATCGCATCACGCCCCACACCGAAGGCATTTGCGCGGTGACCTGGCATCTGCTGGTCAGCCATCCCGCGCTGCAGTCTGCGCCCACCAAATGGGAATCGGTGAGCTTGCAAGGACTAGCCGAAGTGACACTGGCTGGCGCGGGAGAAGCGGATGCGCAATCAAACCATGTCGAGGCCAAATCCAGCCATGTCGAGGCCAAATCCAGCCGGGTGGAGGCCAAATCCAGCCGGGTGGAGGCGAAATCAAGCCGGGTGGAGGCGAAATCAAAATGATGACCAACTCGCTCGGCAGCCTCAGCAGTGTGATGGAGCGGCCTTTGCCCGATCAACTGGACACCAAGGGGCGCACCTTTACCCGTTGGTTCATTGCCGGTGGCGCCGGGTTCATCGGCAGTCACTTCACCGACCGGCTTTTGTCGGATCCCAAGGTCACGCGCGTGACGCTGTATGACAATTTTTCCTCCGGCCGTGAGTGGCATTACGAAAACCACCTGCATGACGAACGTCTGCGTGTAGTGCGAGCGGACCTCAACGACGAACGCGCACTGAGAACCGCGATGAAGGATCACGACGCTGTGATTCATCTGGCCTCGAACCCGGATATCGCCCGTGCGGCAACTGACCCGGACATCGATTTCCGCGAAGGCACGGTCCTCACGCGGCAGGTGCTGGAAGCCATGCGCGTGAACGGTGTGGAACGAATTCTGTACGCCTCCGGCAGCGGCGTTTATGGCGATCTGGGTGAGCATGAAGCGCAGGAAGATTACGGCCCGCTGTTGCCCATTTCCACTTACGGCGCCAGCAAACTGGCCGGCGAAGCCCTGATCAATTCCTATTGCTATATGTTCGGTCTTACTGGCTGCGCCTTCCGCTTCGGAAACGTGGTGGGCCCGCGACAGACACACGGAGTTGGTTTTGACTTCGTCCGCCAGCTCATCGTCAACTCGCATGAACTGCGCATTTTGGGGGACGGGACGCAAAGCAAGTCCTACATTCACGTGGAGGATGTGGTGCAAGCAGTGATGCTGGCGCACGAAGTCAGCCATTCCGCGGCAAAAGCATTCCAGGTGTTTAATGTTGCCACCGGCGACTACATCACGGTGAACGAAATCGGCCGGATCGCCGCGGAAACGCTGGGCTTGAATCCCGATCAGGTTCGCTTTGTGCACAGCGGAGGCAATCGTGGTTGGAAGGGCGATGTTCCGGTGGTGCGTTTGGATACCGCGCGCATCCGCGCTACTGGTTGGACCTGCCAGCGCCCCACCGCCGAGGCTCTTCGCGATTCCATGTTGGCGCTGTTGGCCGACGCGCAGTTGGCGCGGCTCTAGAAGAACATGTCGAGAACCAGACGCGCCATTTTTCTCGATCGCGACGGTGTGTTGAATCGCGCCGTTGTGCGCGAAGGCCGTCCTTATCCTCCGCAGAGTCTGGCGGAATTGGAATTGATGCCCGGCGCGCGGCTGGTTTGTGAGGCGTGGAAGCGCGCGGGTTTTGTGTTAATCATCGTCACCAATCAACCGGATGTAGCGCGCGGCGCACAATCGATTGAGGTGGTGAACGATATGAACCTCTGGCTGAAAAGCGAACTTGGCTTGGACGATTGCCGGGTTTGCCCGCACGACGATTCCGCCTGCTGCCCCTGTCGCAAGCCGGAGCCGGGTTTGATCACCAGTGCTGCCCAGCAATGGCAGATTAATCTGCAAGAAAGTTTTATGCTCGGCGACCGTTGGCGCGACGTAGAAGCCGGGCGCCGCGCTGGGTGCCGGACGGTTTTCCTGGATTACGGCTACCACGAAAAGCGGCCCGCCGATGCTGACTACATCACGGCGAACTTATCGGAAGCGGCCGAATGGATTTTAGCGGCACCAATGCTGACTGAAGCAGGCAAGGACAACCAGACTTATGAATACGCCCTACGGAATGAAAATTAAGATTTTTGCCGATGGCGCCGACCTGGCGTCCATCCAAAAGCTGGCGGAGAATGCGTGGATTCAGGGCTTCACCACCAATCCCACGCTGATGCGCCAGGCCGGCGTCAGCAACTACGAAGCGTTCGCGCGCGAAGCCATCGCCCTGGTGGGCGGACGGCCCATTTCCTTTGAGGTCTTCTCCGACGATTTCAAGGAAATGGAACAGCAAGCCCTGCACATTGCAAGTTGGGGCGAAAATGTTTTCGTCAAAATCCCGGTCACCAACACCAAGGGCGAAAGTGCGGACCAGTTGATCAAGTCGTTGGCGTCGCAACGGGTGAAGATGAACGTCACCGCGCTGATGACACTGGGCCAGGTGAAAGCCACGGCCGCCGCCCTGGCCGGCGCGCCCATGTCTTACGTTTCCGTTTTCGCCGGCCGCATCGCGGACACGGGACGCAACCCGGTTCCGCTGATGACGGAAGCCATGAAAATCCTGCGCCCCTATCCGCACCTGCAATTGATCTGGGCCAGCCCGCGCGAATTGCTGAACCTGATTCAGGCCGATAACACCGGCTGCCACGTCATCACCGTCACCCAGGATTTGCTCAAGAAACTGCCGTTCCTGGGCAAGGATCTGGACGAATTTTCGCTCGACACTGTGCGCATGTTCTATAACGACGCCCTCACCGCCGGCTTTACGCTCGAAATGAAAGCCACCGAGAGCATTCACAATCTGGCCAGCACTTTGGCGCTTGAAGCCCCGCCCGTCACCACCAATAGTAATCATGTTGCCACCGGTGATGAAGTTGCCGATCTGGTCCCCGTCAACGAGGCCTAAAGACCCAGCACCGATGCAAACGCAGCCGACATCCGAGCCAGCACCAGCGCCCACGTCTAAGCCAGATGGCTCGCCTTTGAACGCGCTCAGTCTTGCAATGGCCCAGGCAAGCCAGGCTGCGGCGCCGGCGGAGCAACGTCCCTATTTTGAAATCGCGAATCTGGAATTGCCCATCATTTTAGATGGGTTGCCCAAGAACCTGCGCGTGCTGGATGTGGGTTGCGGTTCCGGCGTGCATGGAGCGGAACTCGCACGGATTCACGCGCACCGCGTTACCGGCGTGGATCTCTCAGTCCCATCCATCCACCGCGCCAGCGCGCGCCTGTCGGCTGCGCACGTGGCCGACGTCACCCGGCCGCAAGATTATCCTTTTCCAGGCGGCTTCGACGTAATCGTTTTCTCCGATCTGCTAGAGCACATGACGGATCCCGATGCCGTACTGGCCGCTCATCTGAAGCTGCTGAAACCCGGCGGATCGGTTTTGATCTCCCTGCCCAACGTCGCCATCTGGAACGTTCGGCTGTCGCTCTTGTTTGGCAACTTTCGATACAGCGAAACAGGCACGCTGGACCGCACTCACCTGCGCTTCTTTACGCGCGGCACTTTTCACGAACTGCTGGCAAACGCCGGGCTGCGCGAGCAACGCACACGCATCACGCCCGGCCTGATTCGGCCGCTGGTGCCTATCATCAAACGATTCTATGGCAAGCCCAACGCCACCGGTGACTCGTCCAGCATCATGGAATCGGCGCCGTATCGTTTCTACTGCCAGTGGCTGTATCCAGTGGAGCGCTTTCTGTGTTCCTTGTGGCCAGGGCTGTTGGCGTTTCAGTTCGTGAGCCTTTGCAGGAAGCAAGACGCCTAAGAAGCCACATTCGAAAAACAAGCTGGGCAGTAGGGTGTAAGATTGCTTCGATGGTAATCTCATCCAACCTTGAAAAAGAGCCTGAAAAGGCGCCTCACAAAACACCTGCAGACCTCACACGCCGCGGCTTCATAGGCGCTGCAGCCGCCCTTGCTGCGGTGGCCAGCCCAACGGCGTCAGCACAAAGTCCAGCACGAGACGCATCACAAAAGTCGCCACCCATTCTCGACCTCGCCGATTGGAGCTACTCCTTCATCGGCGTTGAACACGCAACACTCGCGCGCGGCACCATCTGCAACGGCATGCAGATGTTCGTCGAACGTTTCATTCCCACCAACGTAGTTCATCCCTATTCCATCGTCTTGATTCACGGCGGCTGGGGGCAGGGTAGCGATTGGTTTAGCGCGCCCGACAGTGAACCGAAAGCCACCGCCCGCCGCGGCTGGGCGCAACTGCTGCTTGAACAAGGCTACAAAGTTTATGTGGTCGATCGCCCTGGCCAAGGCCGCAATCCCTACTTCCCCTGGACCCATGGTTATTTTGATGAAAAAGCTCCTACGCTAGAAGCCACGGCTCGTGCAATGAAATCCGATGTGAACGACCCTGCTGTTTTGCAGGCTGTCGCGAGTATGGGCCAGCCGATGGCCAACAACGCGGTCACGCAAAATGTTTGGCGCACCCGCGGAGCCATGCTGCTCGATCAAATCGGTCCAGCCATATTGATGACTCACGGCGACGGCGCCGTCTTCGCCTGGGTCACCGCGCAGGAACGGCCGCAATTGGTCAAAGGCATCGTTGCAGTTGAGCCGCCAGCCAACTCCGCGAATGGTCTCGATCTGAGTAAACTAAAGCAACTGCCCGTAGCCATCGTCGGCGCAGAGCCCACCAACACAAGTGCCGCGTCTCTCCGCCAAGCGGGCAGCATGGTTGAAGAGATACGCGGTGATGGCCCGATGATGATCTGGGAAAAAAGTAATCGCGAAGCTCTCGCGCCTATTCTCACTTGGATGCAACAACACGAAACCGGCGTAACTATCTCCCGCACTACGGACCCCCATCCCAATCGCGAATCCACCGCGTTGAAACTCGCCGACCAAGGTTGTTTTTGGGTTGGTGGCCAACGCAAATCAATGCCGTATGGGACGGTGGTCACCGGCCAACAATATGTTCAGTACATGATTCCCGCCCAGCGCCGCTATCGCTACCCCGTGGTGATGATTCACGGCGGCGGCGGCCAGGGCACGCATATGATGGGCATTGGAGGCCGCCCCGGTTGGGTGCACTATTTCGTGCAAGCCGGTTACGCCGTCTATTGGGTTGACCGTCCTGGTTTCGGCCGCTCGCCTTATCATCCTGATACGCTCGGCCCCAGTCACCTGCGCAACGTTCCGGCCATTGAAGGCCTGGTACAGAGCACCGCCGTTTTCAACACCGCGCAGTGGCCCGGCATCGGCGGCATGAACGATCCGCTGGTGGATCAATTCATGGCCTGCGAAGTGGGCAACGTTTCCGACGAAGCTTATCACAGTGATCTTGCCTGGGCCGGCGGCGCGGAATTGTTGGATCGCATCGGCCCGTGCATTTTGTTGACCCACGCATTCGGTGGTTTCTGGGGTTGGGGAGTGACCGATCGCCGCCCGAATCTGGTCAAGGCCATCATGGCGATGGAGATCAACAGCAATCCCTTCGTGGGCCAGTTTCGTTGGGGCTTAACTGCCGCGCCCATGACCTTCGATCCTCCCGTCACCGATGTATCGCAATTTAGATTCGTTGAAAAAGCCGAGGCGCCGGATTCGCCGATTCCACATGTTTCGCCGTATAAGCTACAAGCCGAACCCGCGCACAAATGGAAAAACTTGCAGGGCATGCCGGTAGGCTGGCTAACCAGTGAATTCGGCGGCGGCGGGTCGCCTGTTGCTCAGGTCGACTTCCTGAAACAGGTGGGTTGCGCCGCGGAAATGCTGCGCCTGCGCGATTTCGGTATCCACGGCAATGGCAATCTGATGCTGCTTGAGAAAAACAATCACGAAGTATTCACCGTAATCCGCGATTGGCTGGACCGCAAAGTGGGACGGGCGTAATGCTGTTGCCGTCGCCGGCAGCAACACAAATTCCAAAACAGGCCACGCTCAATCGCGCCTGGTACGTGGTGGCGCCGATGTTCACCCAGGTGGTTTTAGGCGTCCTCTACGCCTGGAGCGTCTTTCGCGGACCGCTCACTAAACTTCACGGCTGGACCGAAACGCAAACCATTACGCCCTATCGTTACTCGTTGCTCGCGCTGGCCGCGGGGACCGTGCTGGCTGGTTTTGTACAGGATCGCAAAGGCCCGCGCTTCGTCGAAACCATCAGCGGACTTTTGCTGGGCAGCGGCATGTTACTTGCCGCTTTTTGGAGCGATAGCGTCAGCGGCCTGACTTTTTCTTACGGCATTCTGGGTGGCCTGGGCGTGGGTTTCGGCTACGTCGCGCCGATCGCCACTTGCATCAAATGGTTCCCCGATCGCCGCGGCTTTATCGCCGGGCTGGCAGTGGTGGGTGCCGGCGTGGGGCCGGTTTTTTACGGACCATTTTTGCAAAGCCTGATTGGGCGCGACTCCACGCAATTGGCGAACACGATACCGCGCACGTTTTTTATCTTGTCGGCGCTGTTCGTCGTGGCCGTGATTGGTTCCGCGCAATTCTATCGTTGGCCTGAAGCCGGATGGAAGCCCCAGGGTTGGACGCCACCGCCTGCGGCCCAAGTTGCTCGCGAGGAAAAATCACCAACACAAATGATCGCCACCTGGCAGTTTTACGCTCTCTTCGTCGTATTCATGCTGGCCGCCTCGGTTGGTCTTACGGCAATCGGCATGGCCGCGCCGCTGCTCGATACTGTCACCGGCGCAAATGCGGCGGGTGTGAGTCTTGCGATGTCGGCGGGCCTCGCGCTCGGTTTCGTCAGCGTCTTTAATGGTGCCGGCCGCCTTGCGTGGGGCGCGTTATCGGATCGCCTGGGACGCAAGCCAACCACGGTGATACTGCTCGCCTGCGCCATTCTCACGTGCATACTCTTCTTGCGTCCCGCCTCCGGATATTGGCTCGTTTTCGCCGGCCTCTGCCTGGTCGCGTTCACTTATGGCGGCTGTCTTGCCTTAATGCCGTCCTTCATCGCGGACTACTATGGACCCCGCCACTTGGGTGCGAACTACAGTCTGTTGTTCGCGGCCTGGGGCATAGGCGGCTTCCTCGCACCCGGCTATTTCGCTTCTGTGTTGGACCGCTACAAATCAGCGGGAAATGTTTTGGGCGGCTACGGCGAAGTGTTTACCGAACTGGCTTTGTTTTCGCTAATCGCGCTGGCAATTGCCGCTGCTCTACGCCGGCCCGCGAAGTAGACAGCTGAACGTGAGCGCATTCTGAATTGCGCAAAACCGTAAGCCGCGTTTTGGGCAACCGCCGTAAAATCATCGAAATAAAGGTAAATATCGCCCAAAAAGGCTAGCCGGAGGGCACGTTTCCATAGTGAGGGTGCTGAAAACTCAGTCGACGCGTCTGGCAGCGCGCCAGGCATCAACAAACGGAAAATGTTTTATGTGAAGACAAGAGACGCGTTTAATGATGCTCGTTCTGATGCTCGCGGATGTGTTCCACCTCCGCCACTTTCTTGTCTTTCACGTCTTTGCTTGCAGCGTATCTTTGCCGCGCCTTTTGTACATTCGCCGCGCTGATCCCCGACGAAGTGACTCCAATTCCCGTCGAGAGCAATTGCTCCAGCCGCTTGCTCTTGCACGCCGGGCACTGCACGACGGTTGCCTTCAGCACCAGCAATTCAAACGGATGCGCGCACTTCTTGCATTTGTAATCGTAGATAGGCATTTCGAATTAGATCCTAGCAAAAATCAGCTGCCGCGAATCAACCCCAATGCACTGGCGCCGCCGCGTTCCGGTTTCGCGCCCGCCGTTTCTGTTTCCGGAATGCTATCGCCTTCGCCCGGGGCCAAAAACATGTTGGCTTCCACGCCGTGTTGCCGCGTGTACAGATCCCAATAGCGCCCGCCCAAGGCGAAGAGCGATTCGTGCGTGCCACGCTCGACAATCTTTCCCGCTTCCACTACCAGGATTTGATCGGCGCGGCGAATGGTCGATAGCCGGTGCGCAATCACAAACGTGGTCCGGCCTTTCATCAAATACTTCAGGCCTTCTTGGATTAACGCTTCGGATTCGGAATCCAGACTCGACGTGGCTTCGTCCAAAATCAAAATACGAGGGTCGGCCAAAATCGCCCGCGCGATGGACACGCGCTGCCGCTGTCCCCCGGAAAGTTTCACGCCGCGTTCGCCCACAATTGTGTCGTATTTCTTCTCGAAGTTTTCGGCGAACTCATCCACCCGCGCAATGCGGCAGGCTGCCAGAATCTGTTCCCTGGTCGCGTTGGGCCGTGCAAACGCAATGTTCTCTTCAATCGTTCCGTCAAATAAGAACGTATCCTGCAAAACCACGCCCAACTGCGTTCGGAAACTATCCAAACGCACGGTGGACAAATCCACGCCATCCACCGAAACCTTGCCGGCGGTGGGCACGTGAAATGCGGCAATCAGACTGATAATCGTCGATTTGCCGGAGCCTGACGGTCCGACCAGCGCCGTCACCGTGCCTGGATTGGAGTGAAAACTCACATCGTACAAAACCTGTTTGCCGGCTTCATACGAAAAGCCAACCTGATCGAAAATCACTTCGCCGTTCACTGGGCCCAACGCCACCGTGCGGTTCGGGTCCTTATCTTCGGGGCGTTCTTGCAAAACTTCATGTGTGCGATCGAGCCCCGCCAACGCTTCGGTGATTTGCGTGCCAATGCCCACCACGCCAAACACCGGCGCAACGAGAAAAGCCAAAAACGCCGTGAACGTCACAAATTCGCCCAACGAAAGCGACCCATTGAAAATCTGCCGCGAACCCACATACATCACGACCGCGCCGACGATACCCATCAGCACCGTGGCCGACAAACTCATGAAGGACATCGCCGTAAGTGACTGCTCCACATTGGCCAGCAGCCGCGTCACACCCTGCGAGAACACGGCCGCCTCGCGTTGCTCCGCGTGATAGCCCTTTACCACTCGCACGCCACCCAGCGATTCGGTCAGCCGTCCAGTGACGTCCGCGCTGATTTTGCCCCGCTCGCGAAAGATGGGCCGGATCTTCGTGAATGCTTTGGATAGCGCAAAGCCAAATAGAGCCACGAACAGCGCCGTCAAGCCCGTCATCACCGAACTGATCCGCAACAGCACCACCAGAGCAATTACGGCCGTCAGCACGCCGCCCACAAACTCCACCAGGCCCGTCCCAATCAGGTTGCGCACACCTTCCACATCGCTCATGATCCGTGAAACCAGAACGCCGCTTTTGTTGGCATCGTAGTAACCAACCGACAACCGCCCCACGTGCTGCTGGACCTTTTGACGGAGCTCCGCAATTAAGCGCTGTCCGGCTTTCGACAACAATTGCGTCAATGTAAACGACGTCACGCCCTGTATCAGCGTCGCGCCCAGCACCGTCAGCACCAGTCGCGTCAACAGCTCCGGGTGACGTTTCCCCAACACGTCATCAATCAAGTAGCGCGTGGAATACGGCAGCACCAGCCCGCTCAGGCGGTTGATCACCATCAGCACCAATCCCAACAGCAGTAGCTTTCGCCGCGGCAGAATCAGCTCACGTAGATCTGGCCATATGGTGCGTATCCGTTCAGAGGTCGTTCGCTTGGGTGTTTCGGCTTTGTCGCGCCCAGAGCCACGCGGCGATCGTTCGGCAGAATGTGGTCCCACTAACTGCTAGTTTAGCCTGACCGCGCCCGTCGTCCAACGATAGATGCTATAGCTTGAGAGGAAAGTGTCCTTATGCCGAAACTCTACGCCGGAACCTCCGGATTCGCCTACGCCAAGTGGAAGCCCGATTTCTATCCGCAAAAGCTTGCTGCCAAAAACTTCCTGCAACACTACGCGACGCGGCTGAATGCGGTGGAGATCAACTATACGTTTCGCCAACTCCCCAAAGCCGCGACGCTTGAAGGCTGGGTAACCGCAACACCGTCAGAATTTCGCTTTGCCTGCAAGGCCCACATGCGCATCACCCACATCAACCGTTTGAAGGAATCCGAATTCACTGAACTCTTTTTTAAGGCCCTGGAGCCCCTGCGCGCCTCCAAACGTCTGGGCCCGGTTCTGTTTCAACTTCCGCCTAATCTCAAATTGGATCTGCCGCTGCTTTCGGCGTTTGTCGAAAGACTTCCCACCGATATTCTCCACACTTTCGAGTTCCGCAACACTTCCTGGCTTACCGACGAGGTTTACGGCCTGTTGCAGAAACACCGCGTTGCCTTGTGTCTGGCCGAATCCGACAAACTGGAAATCCCGCGCGTGATCACAGCTGATTTCGTCTACGCCCGTTTGCGCAAAGAAAACTATTCAGCTCCGGAACTGGCCGACATCGCGGCGCGGACAAAGGACCAACTCGCCGCGGGACGTGACGTCTACCTCTTCTTCAAACACGAAGACGACCCGGCTGGCGCGATACAAGCAGAGGGGCTTCTCAAAGCATGATGACCTGGACCGTTTACGCTCTGCTCTCGGCCTTTTTTGGCGCCCTGGTGGCCATCCTCGGCAAAATCGGCGTGCGCGGTGTGGACAGCAATCTCGCCGTGGCCATCCGCACGTTGGTCATCGTGTTTTTCGCCTGGGGCATTGTTGCCGTGCAGGGCAACGCCGCGGAAGTGACAAAGATCTCGCGCCATTCGCTTATTTTTTTGTTTTTATCGGCCATCGCCACCGGCCTCTCGTGGATGTTCTACTACAAAGCCCTGCAGTTGGGCGAAGCCAGCCGCGTGGCGCCCATCGACAAATTCAGCGTCGCGCTGGCCATCATCATGGCCTTCGTTTTTCTGGGAGAGAAACCCACGCTGGGCAACGTGCTGGGCGGGGCGCTGGTCACCGCGGGTGTTCTGGTCGCGGCGCTGGTTAAATAACCCTAGCCCCGCGCCTTGCGCTTCGCCGGCTTCACTTCCTCTACCGCCGTGGGAGCCACCGCCGATACCGCCGGCTTCTTCACCGAAGCCAAACTGGCCTTCAGCGCTTCCATAATGTCCACCACTTTTTCGTTGCGCCGCGGCTCCGGCGTGGCCACAACTTCCTGCCCGGCCTTCTTGGCTTCAATCATCGCCATCAAGTTATCGCGGTAATCGTCTTTGTATTTGGTGGGTTCAAAGTCAGCCGCCAGCGCTTCAATCAAGCTGATGGCCAGCGCCAGTTCTTTTTCCTTCACCAGATTCAAATCCGTGCGGAATTCGTCGGTCTGGCGAATTTCGTGCGCGAAATACATGGTGTGCATAATCACGCCATGCGGCCCGGGGCGCAGCACTACTACATGTTCGCGATTATGCATGGCGATTTTCGCGATGCCCACGTAGCCGGTCTTCTTCAGCGCGTCGAACAACAACGCATACGGCTTTTCGCCCGCGTCATCGGGAGCCATGTAATACGACGTCTCCAGATACACGGCGTCCACTTGTTCGTTCTTTACAAATTCTTGAATTTCGATTACTTTGGCGGTTTGCGGCGCCACTTTTTTGATCTCTTCGTCTTCGATGACGACGTAGTGATCTTTTTCGTACTCAAATCCCTTCACGATTTCGGTGCGCGGAATCGGTTTGTCCTCGGCCTGGCAAAACAAAACCTGTTTCACGCGTGACCCATCGTGTTTATGCAACTGATTGAAGCTGACGCTTTCGCCCCGCGCCGCGCTGTACAATTTAACCGGGAACGAAACCATCCCGAATGTAAGGTGGCCCTTCCAAATCGTAAATGCCATGAACCATACCCCGCAGCCTTTCACTATAGCGCAAATGTCTAAACATTTTATTGGAGTTATGTCTTGGAACAATAGTAGCAATTGATGTTTCAGGTGAATGGCAATGCCTAAAAAGTTAGGTCGCCAGCCGACGGCGCATGAACGGGAGATCCTGGCTCGGTTTGAGATCTGGTTAGATGATCTTCAGCTTCAGCGCGATGGTATGTTGACGTTTGATTTGGCCCAACAGAACGCCGTCTGACTTCACACTTCCTTTTATTAGAACCTCCAATTCGAATACGGAAGGAAGACGTTGTTGGCGCGATCAATAAGCGTCGCGAGGGTAAAGTGAATGATGTAGAACTTGCTAGGTGGGCTATGGTGCTTCAACTAAATGATGCGTACGACTGGGAGGGTAAGGACGAAGAGGAGATCGCGTCAATTCTCAATGAGCTTGCATGGATCAGTACTAAACGCGGAAAATAGCATTCGCCGTGTCCCTCAATAAGTACGCCGAGAAACGCAACTTCGCGCGCACCCCGGAGCCCAAAGCCGACTCCGCCGCGCCCACCACAAACTTCCTGCAATTCTGCGTCCAACGTCATCACGCTTCTCACCTGCATTACGATCTGCGCCTGCAAGTGGGCGGCGCGCTGAGATCCTGGGCCGTTCCCAAAGGCCCCACTCTCGATCCCACTGAAAAACGCCTGGCCATGATGGTGGAGGATCATCCGCTCGCCTACAGCGATTTCGAAGGTGTGATTCCCGACGGCTACGGCAAGGGCAGCGTGATGCTGTGGGATCGCGGGACGTATGAGTTAATCGGCGACGCCACCGTTGAGGAACAACTCACCCGCGGCGATTTCAAGTTCCACCTCTTCGGCAAAAAGATCAACGGCGACTTCGCTATCGTCCGAATCAAAGACCGGATCAAGAAGGAGAAAAGCAACCAGTGGTTGCTGATCAAAAAGAAAGACGCCCACGCCGTCCCAGGCTGGGACCCCGAAGATCACGCCTTCAGCGTGCTCACGGGACGAACGCAAGAAGAAATCGCTCAGGGCATCCAGCACAAAAAGCCTGGCAAACATCAACGCAAATTCCCCGCCGGCGCCACCGTGTCCGAGGTGCCCAAAATCATCACGCCCATGCTCGCCACGCTAGGTAAAGGCTCGCCGCCTGATAGCGAGGACTGGCTCTACGAAGTGAAGTGGGATGGCGTACGCGCGATCACGACCATAGACGGCGGAAGAATCAGTATGGCTTCGCGCAACGGCAACCTGATGGAAAAACAGTACCCCGAACTCTCCCTGCTTCCCAGTCACGTTGATGCTCAGCAGGCCGTTCTGGACGGCGAAATCGCCGCGCTTGATCCGCAAGGGCGCCCGCGTTTCGAACTGCTGCAGCAGCGCATCAACGTGGCCGATGCCAGTGCTGCCGCGCGCCTTGCCCGCGCGCATCCGGTCACCTTCTTTGCTTTCGATCTCCTGTATCTGGATGGCCACGACCTCCGCGCCGTCCCCTTGACTAAGCGCAAAGAGCTCCTCAAAGAAATTCTGCAGATTGATGATCGCATTCGCTACTCCGAACACTTCGCCGGCCACGGAACCGCGATGCTGGAGGCGGTGAAGCAGCAAGGATTGGAAGGCATCGTCGGCAAGCGCGCCGATAGCCCCTATCAATCCAGACGCGTGCCCGATTGGGTGAAATGGAAGGTGCAGGAGTTCGGCGATTTCTTCATCTGCGGCTTCACGGAAGGTGAACGCGCCGCCAAAGGCGCAGCCACGTTCGGCGCGCTTGTGTTGGGTGTAGCTGACGAAGACAAGCCCGGCAAACTCCGCTGGGCCGGCAACGTGGGCACCGGTTTCGATGAAAAGACGATCCGCCGGTTGCATGAAAAGCTCACGCCGTTCATCGCCACTCACTCGCCGTTGTTGCCTGATCGCGCTCTGCCCAAAAAGATTAGCTGGGTTAAGCCGGAGCTCTCCTGCCAGGTCAAATTCGCCAATCTCACTGAAGATGGCCGGCTCCGCGCGCCCGTCTATCTCGGGCTCAAAGAACCCGGCCGCAGCGAAACTCACCCATCCAAGCAGCAGCCAGAACTTCTCGACAAAACCGCCGAAGAAGCCACGCTCGAAATTGACCATCACCGTCTCAAGTTCACCAACCTCAGCAAGCTGTATTTCCCAAAAGACGGCTACGTCAAACGCGATTTGCTGAATTACTACAACGCCGTCGCGCCGCTGATTCTTCCCCATTTAAAAGACCGCCCGCTCTCGCTCAAACGCTATCCCAACGGCATCGAAAAGCCCTACTTCTTTCAGAAACAAGCCGCCGAAAGTTTTCCGCCGTGGCTACACACAGCCAAGTTCGATGACAAAGATTGGGTGGTTGGTCACGATCGCGCCACGCTCCTTTACCTGGTCAATCTGGGCTGCATCGATCACAACCCCTGGATGAGTAGATTGCACACGATGGCAAATCCCGACTACGTTCTGATCGATCTCGACCCCTACGAATGCGGTTACGAGAAAATCGTCGAAGCCGCGCTGTGGGTGCGTGGCCTGCTGGATCGCATTCATCTCACCGGCTACCCCAAAACCACCGGCGGCGATGGCATGCACATCATGGTACCCCTGGAACCCGTCTACACCTACGCGCAGGTCCGCCAGTTCGCTGAGGCTCTGGCGGCTCTTGGTGCGTCGGAACGCCCCGATCTCTTCACCACCCCGCGCACGGTTTCTAAACGCGAAAAAGGCAAGGTCTATTTCGATTGGCAGCAGATCGCCGAGGGCAAAACCATCTCCGCGCCCTATGTTTTGCGGGCGCACGCGGGCGCGCCCGTCGCCACACCACTCGAATGGAAGGAAGTCACCCCACGGCTTCGCCCCGAGCAGTTTCACCTGGGCAATGCCTTGGCTCGCTTCGATCGCGTCGGCGACTTATTCGCCGGAGTCCTCGAAAAACCCCAATCCCTGGAGCAAGCGGTCGAAAATTTCGCTCGTCGAACGTAACTTTTTTGGGCCAATCACGTTTAAGTTAGTGAGGTAAGATCACAGCAGATGAAAACCCGATTTTTAGCCCTAACCGCGCTCGCCGTAGCGTCCTTTGCCCCTCACATGTTTGGCCAGACGGCCGCGGCGGTTGACCCCGCCGCCCGCCACACCCAGATGTTGACCAAAATGCTCGGCCTGACCTCCGATCAACAAACCAAGGTGCAGGACCTGTTGACCAAAGAAGGAACTGCTTCGGCTTCGCTGCAAAGCCAGCTGAAGACTTTGCGCACCAGCCTGCTCACCGCTATCAAGACCAATGATGTGGGCGGCATCAACAGCATCACCCAGCAAATGGCCGCGCCCCAGCAACAGGAAGCCGCTCTACGCGCCTCCACTGCTGCCGGTATCTACGCAGTGCTCACAGCGGATCAACAGGCCAAGGTAAATAACGGTGTTGAAATGCTGGCAGGAATGGGCGGCGGCAGAGGCCCGGGCGGCCCTGGTGGATTTGACCCAGGCATGCATCGCGGCGGCCGCCCGCAATAACCTCAGTCGTTCACTGCAGAAGAAATCAAATGGCCCGGGAGCAATCCCGGGCCACTATTTTTTGCCGCCGAAATTCGTCAACCCCTTCACCTTCTCAAGCCAGTTAAAGACGATCGGGCAGTAAGTGGCGCGATCTACCATCGCCCACATCTTGCTTTGCATGGACCCCGCCCCGCGCAGCAGATGCGGAAACTTTTCGCAATTTCCCGGCCGCGCCTCGTACACCGTGCAATCGTTGCCCGCCAGAAACACGCAGCCGTCTTTCTTCGTGCGCTTCAGAATCGGCTTGCCGTCCTCATCCAGCGCGGTGTACTCCTCAATGAATTTCTTTTCCGAAATGCCCAAAAACTTCACCAGCTTTTCGGCGTCGCGTTCCACCAGCGGCACATCTCCCACCCGGCAGCATTCGGCGCAGGCCCGGCAATCGATGGCATCGGTAATCTCCTCCGCCGCCTTACGGAATTGCCGCTCCACAAATACGTGCGACTTCATATGCTTGCGGAAACGCAAATTCTCCGCGCGATTTTTTTCGCCAAGGCGTTTGATCTGAACCAGATCGGTGAGCAGGGGCACACTTCAGCATATCGTTATCATTTGTTTCAGCGCGCCATATTCTTAAAGCGCTACACTTTTTTTAAAACGCTACACTGTTTTAATAACGCTTACAATCACAACCATGTCTGACCGCCTCTACTTTTCGTGCCAGATCCGTCATTTTCAAGCGGCTTCGGTGCTAAAAGAGTTCGGCAAAATGCTCGCGCTGTTTCCGTTTTCGAAGCTTGCCAAACGCGGCCCTGTCTTGCGCATCTATGCTCTTGAACGCGTTGAACCGCCCGTCTTCGAACGTGAATTTGCCTTAGATGCCGACGCCAACACCATGCTGGAAGCCGCCGCCGAATTCCTGCAGCCTGATTGCGCAGCCGAGATCGACACCTATTGGGACCTTTGGCAATACGAAAAAAATGGTAATGAAGGGGACTGGAAACTCCTTCCCGCCTCCGTTACCCTCGCTTGCTTTGGTCCCGGCTTCTCGCAGGACCGCGAAGATCACCTGCGCATCGAATTCGGCCCGGATGCCCGCTTTCTGCCCACACCCGGCGTCGAAGGCAGCCTGCGCATGGGCCAATCGAACTTGAAAAGCCTGCTCCGCCTGGTCTCCGATCTTGAAAAGAAACTGGACATCGAAACCCGTCATGTATGGTCGGAAAGCGGAGCCAACTTCGCCGAAGTCCTGAAACATGCCGTCGGCAGCTATCACGTGAACTAACGCCAGTTTGCGTAACGTTTTCCCCGCTTTCGTTATTGTGTTTGTTATTCGTCCTCGATCCCCGCCAGCTTCGCTGACTCCCTCCACAACCGCCGCGCCGCGCTATTATCCTGAGCCTGGTTCGACGCAGCCCTTGCTTTACACTCGAAAAAGTAACTTCCGCTCACCTTCGCCACTTCACTCGACGACGCCAGATACACAATCGTCTTCGCGCCTTCCTCCGGCGCAATCCCGGAATGGTGCACAAAGGTTTGAATAGATGGGTCTCCGCTATCGCTGCCAAACCGCGTCGCCACCACTCCCGGATGCAGGCAATTCGCGGTCACCCCCGTGCCCTTCAATCGCCGGGCCAGCTCCCGCGTGAACAACACATTACACAGCTTCGACTTTCCGTAAGCGGCAAACCCACTGTAGCGCTTCTCGCTTTGCAAATCGTCAAAATCGAGCACCGCCCCGCGATGTACCTCTGAAGCGGTATTGACAACTCTGGCTCCACTGCCGTTAGCGCCGCCTGCCGCCAGCAGGCACTCCATCAGGCCATCGGTCAACAAAAAGTACGCCATATGATTGGTGGCGAAGGTGCGCTCTAAGCCATCACGACATGAATCAAGCGAAGTAATCTGCCGCTCTGCAAACATGCTGCCCGCGTTGTTGATCAACACATCGATCCGCGGGAATTCCGCCGCAATATCGCGTGCGACTCGCTTCACTTGTTCTATTTCTGAAAGATCGGCCAGCAGCGACTGATGGCCGGTTCCATGCAACCGCCGCAGCGTATTGCGAGCCCTCTGCGCATCCCTGGCCACCAACACAATCCGCGCTCCGCGTTCCGCCAGCCGCAGCGCCGCCACTTGGCCAATCCCTGACGTGCCGCCGGTAATCACAATAGCCGCGCCCTGCATGTCTTGATCTGGCATCTGCTAACGATTCTACACACGCGGCCGTCATTGCAACCCGCCACAGCCGGGCGCCCTTACGGATAGATCCCGCGGAGCCGTTAGACTACGTGCGCAGCCGTTAAACTAAAAGAGCAGCGCCCAACTCTGCGCGCGCGCAGGATTCGCCGGAAACAGCCGCAATGAAAAAACCCGAAGTCAAAAGTCCCGCTGGCCACTGGCCCCAACTGCAAGCCGCGGTGGAGGCGGGGGCCGACGGCGTCTATTTCGGTCTAAAACATTTCACGGCGCGCGCGAAAACCGGTTTTTCACTGACCGAATTGCCGGAAGCAATCCGGACTCTGCACCGCCGCGGGGTGCGCGGTTACGTTACATTTAACACGCTATTATTTGAGCACGAACTTTTGGAGGCCGCCCGCGTGATCGCCGCCATCGCCGAATCGGGAGCCGACGGCATGATCGTGCAGGACTTCGCCGCCGTCCGCATGGCCCGCGAAATTGCGCCCGATCTTTCAATCCACGGCAGCACGCAGATGAGCATCACCGATGCCCGGGGCGTCGCCGTGGCGCATGAACTGGGGGTTGAGCGCGTGACGCTTGCCCGCGAACTTTCGCTTCCTGAGATCGAGGCGATTGGCAAGGAAGCGAAATGCGAGCTGGAAATTTTCGTGCACGGTGCTTTATGTGTGGCCTACTCTGGTCAATGTTTTTCATCCGAGGCCTGGGGTGGACGCAGCGCCAACCGCGGCCAGTGCGCGCAGGCCTGCCGTTTGCCTTATGAGTTGATGGTGGATGGCACGCATCAACCCCTGGCCGACGCGCGCTATCTGCTTTCGCCCGGCGATCTTTACGCCCTGAAACAAATTCCGGAAATCGTGAAAATGGGCATTTCCGCATTGAAGATTGAAGGCCGATATAAAGACGCCGCTTATGTCGCATTGACAACGGCGGCGTACAGAAAAGCCGTCGACGAAGCTTGTGCTGGTGAAACCTTGAGCCTGACGCCGCGCGAAGAAATTCAGCTCGAACAAGTTTACTCGCGCGGGCTAGGCCCATATTTTCTGACCGGGACCAATCATCAGTCCGTGGTGCGCGGCCGCGCGCCCCGCCATCGCGGCGTAAATATGGGCCGCGTTTTGCGCGTAGAACCCGGTGCCGTTGTGCTTGAGCCGGGCGGCGCTCATGACGCCGCTCCACTGAAGGCTGGCGATGGCATCGTGTTCGATGCAGCCGACCGCCGCAGTCCGGAGGAGCCCGAAGAAGGTGGCCGCCTGTTCGAAGTGAAGCCCCGCTTGGATGGCGATTTGGAGCTGCGCTTTGCCAATGGCGCCGTTCGTTTTGACAGAATTCGCGCCGGTGATCTGCTGTGGCGCACTCACGATGCTGCTGTGGAACGCGCAGCGAATATCTTCATCGACACCAAAACGCCCGTCGCGCGGCAATCGGTGAACCTGACGGTGGACGCCATTGCGGGGCATCCCTTATCAACGGTTTGGGCGCTAGCAAACGGTGTCGCGGTGACGGTTGGTTCGGAGGGTGAGCTTGGCACGGCCAGCAATCGAGGCGTTTCCGAAGAGCTTTTGCGCGCGCAGCTAGGTCGCCTGGGCGGCACGCCGTACAAACTGGGTGAGCTGAAACTCAACATCACCGGCTCACCCTTTGTCGCGGCGTCGGTGCTGAATCAAATTCGCCGCCAAGCGGTAGAGCAACTACAAAAAGCGGCGGAAAGATTGCCCGTGCGTGAAATTCGTGGGCTGAACATGGAAACGTTGGCGCGTCCGCGCCGCGAATCATCAGCGACACAAAAGCCGCAACTACACCTATTGGTCCGCACGCCGCAGCAACTGGAAGCCGCGCTCGCCTGTGTACCAGCGAGCATTACCCTGGACTATCTGGATCTCTACGGTTTGCGCCCGTCCATCGAAAAGATCAAAGCCGCTGGTATTCCCGCGCGCGTGGCCAGTCCTCGCGTTTTCAAGCCGGGCGAAGCGCGCATCTCCCATTTCTTAACCAGCCTGGCCTGTACGATTTTGGTTCGTTCCGCGGGTTTGTTGCACACATTGCAGGGCGAAGCGGCTGAACTTATCGGTGATTTTAGCCTGAACGCCGCTAATTCCGCCAGCGCCCAAATGTTTTTGCAGATGGGCCTGACGCGCATCACGCCCACTCACGATTTAAACGCGGCGCAGATTGCCGATCTGGCTGCACGCTTGCCGCCGGGCCAAATCGAAGTGATTGCTTATCAGCACCTGCCCGTGTTTCACACCGAACACTGCGTGTTTTGCCGCTTTATGTCAGAGGGCACCAGTTTTCGCGATTGCGGCCGCCCCTGCGAAAAGCACAAGGTGGCGTTGAAGGATTCGCAAGGCCGGGAGCACCCGGTGATGGCCGACGTTGGCTGCCGCAACACGGTTTTTGGCGCGCAAGCACAGGAGGCCAGCCGTCATCTTGAAACCTGGAGGCGCGCGGGCGTGCAGCATTTCCGGCTGGAATTTGTCCACGAAGATGCCGCGCAACTCCAGCATGTTCATCAGGCATTTTCGAGGGCGCTGGCCGGCGAACTTTCGCAACGCGAACTGGCCGCCGAGATAGCGGCCCTGGCTCCGCAAGGCGTCACCGAAGGGAGTTTGTTTGTGCCGGCGGAATACTTGCAGTTGCCGATACTACAGTGAACAGGTTTCTGGCGGCGCTTCGCCAACGGATCCTGGTCTGTGACGGCGGCATGGGCAGCACCGTGTTGGCGCAAGGACTTTGCAAGAGTACCGATTGCATCGACACACTGACTTTCACTCATCCCGAGGCGATTCGCTCCATTCACGAAAGCTTTCTGCGCGCCGGATCGGATGTCATCCAAACCAATACGTTCAATGCCGCGCCGCACACGCTGCAGCACTTTGCAGGGGACCAGCAAACCTTCGAACTGAATCGGCGTGCCGCCGAATTGGCGCGAGAGGCGATGGATCAGGTTCCTTCGGCAGAAGCTCGTTTCGTGTTGGGCAGTGTAGGCCCGGGGCGAGAGTGGCTGAATCATCAGGCATGGGAAGACTCATACACACTGCAGTGCGACGGCCTGCTGGCAGGCGGCGTCGATGGGATTCTGATTGAAACCTGCAGCCAGCCGGCGCAAATTGAGGCCGCCGTGAAGGGGGCCCGGGGCGCCCTGGCGAAGGCCGGCCGACATCTTCCGGTTTTGGTGCAGATGACGCCCGATCATTACGCCGCTATCGACAAAGCCGCCGAACTGCAGGTGGACGTTTTGGGATTGAACTGCGGAGCGGGCATGGAGACCATGCTGGAGGCGGCCAAGTATTTGCGCAAGATTTGGCCTGGACTGATTTCGCTTCAGCCCAGCGCGGGCTTGCCGATACTTGACCGCTTACCTGACGACGACATGATCGATCGCCATGCAGCCCGCTACCCGTTATCACCAACACAAATGGCGCAGCAGATGGAGCGATCAGTCAGTGAATACGGAGTGAATTTGGTGGGCGGATGCTGCGGTACCACGCCAGAGCACATCCAAGCGCTGTGCGTCATGGCGCAGCATGTCAGGTTTAAGCAATCTCCTAGAGACTTTTTGCGCCCTGATCGCGTCTAATGTTTATATATGGACAGAAAACGGAAACAGCGCGACCATTTGCGCGCGCAGTACCACGCGGCGTTTGGTACTTGGGTGGCTCAGGTGCATCATTCGCGGCAAGTTAGCCATTGCGGTGAAAGCAACGAGAAGGTGGAAATGGCACTGGCAGCCTATCGCGAAGCGCGCAACCGTTGGGCGGACGATCTGGCGGACACGCGGGCGCAAGGGGTTGGCGGCTAAAAACGTGGCAAACTTCGCTCGGTTTGGTCATACACTTTCGGACTAGTACTGACGATCAAGTTTGCAGATGACAGAATTGGCCCGATGCCACAAGTAACCGCCCAGGTAACACCTTGGGTGACACCCCAGGTAACAACCGCGATAACAACCGCGATAACAACCGCGAGTAACCAAATGACAGAAGATCTCCTGCACAGCATCCCCGAACAGAATAGCTTGGAAGACCTGCTGAAGTCGGATGGGGAAAACCGCGCGCGCAACAAAGCCGTGCGCGCCCGAACGGCGGACTTGCTCAATCGGCGGCTGGCCCGCACGATCACCATGGATGAGTATCTGGTTACGCGCAAGAACCTGAATGAAGAGGCCGCGGAGTGCAAACGCCGCGCCGGCCTGCTGGCATTGGCCATCTGCACGCTGGAAAACACGGACCGCGATAACACTAGTCGGGCGAATCATCAACGTTAACATCATTGTTAACAGCGGCGGCAACAGCCGCAGGTTCATCGAAGATTGCTGTGCATGGCGCAGCAAAACTGACTCGCGATCCGGTTTCGCTGCTTTCAATTTTCAACTCCGTGCCCGGTCCGTAGCAAAGCTGCAAGCGGCGCGATACATTTTCTAGGCCAACCCCAGCGCCTGGCCGTGGAGCAGAGCCGCCGCCAGCCTTTGCAAATCCGCTGCCGGTATCCGCCACCAAAACGCGCATTCCCTTTTCCATTCGTTGGACAGAAATGGTCACCCGCCCACCATGCGGACGGCTGGCGATGCCGTGCTTCACCGCGTTTTCCACGAGTGGCTGCAGCGACAAAATCGGGATCGTCTCGCGCATCAAGGTGGGATCGATCTCCACCTGCACCTGCAGCTTGGCTCCGCCCAAACGTTGGGCTTCAATGGCCAGATAAGCATCCACCACTCGCATCTCTTCTTCCAGCAGCACAAACGTTTGACCGCCGCGCAAAAAGTAGCGGAAAATATCGGCCAGATTCAAAACCGTGTTACGCGCAGCCGTGGCTTCACGCGGAATAATTCCATACAGAGTATTGAATGCGTTGAACAAAAAATGGGGATGAATTTGCGCCTGCAGCGCTCGCAACTCCGCGCTGGTTACCAAGCGGCTGGTTTCGGCGGCGCGAATGCGTTCCACTTGTTCGGAAGCGGTGGCGGCCAGGCGCGAAAGCACGTCCAAGTCTTCGCTCAAATACGGGCGTCCGCCCTGGCGTTCACCAAGCAGGGCGTAGCGCACGTCGTTATGCGCTAGACGAATCGGAACTGCCGCCAATACGCCCTGGCGCTGGAGATCTCGGAAGTCAGGTGAAGCGTAGATAGAATGAAAGGCGGGGTCAGCCAGCAGCACGGCGCTGGTGGGATGAGCTGAATCCAGCACCGCGCCGGAAATATTCAGCAAGGGCGCGCCCATCAACTGGGCGATTTGTTCGGAAGCGTTTTGCAGATAGGCCGCTTCGTCTTCGTGATGGGCCCGCAAAGCTTGCACAACCCGATTGATTTGCGCGGGGTCGGGTTGACGAAAGACGACGTGGGTCAAGAGTTTTTGCAATACTTCGCGGCAAATGGCGAAGGCACCAACGATCACTCCGCCGAAAAGGATCTGCACGGATATGGGATGGCTGGGAATCAGGCGCGCGGCGATCCAGCCAAATATTCCCGCAAGCAGCCCGTTGGCCAGGAAGCGGATGAAGGCGTCCAGCAAAATAAAGCGGTATTCCTGCATCAACACAAACAGCGCCAGCGGAATGCCCGCGTGATGAAAGGCCAATTCCTGGGACCACAATTGGTCGATGTGATGGCCGTCGCCAAAATGCGCAAACGAAATGGCCAACAGAAAAAGCGACATGGTGCCCAGCAGTCTGGAGGTGGTGTTCCTGGATGTGCTGCGCTTGCCGAGCGAAAGCCCGACGGCCACCGCCGTCAGCGCGCCGAAACCGACGGTGATGACGAACACACCCACGCGATGGAGGTCGGACACGCCGCCGGTCACCTCTGTCGCGAATTCGACGACGTGGGCGGCCACGGCGAAGGCGCTGAGCGCATAGCCCGCGCGGGTGAGCCATGGGTAGCGCTCCATCAAGCATAGATTCAGGAGCACCGCGGGCAGCACGCTGAGGAGCGAAAATCCAGTGGCGGCGAAAACCAATGCAAGCGTTCGCGAGCGGTCCGCTTCCAGGCTGAGCACGACCAGCGAGGCGAGGTTCCACAGCAGCGCCAGCGTTGCGGCGGCCAGCGGCAACCGGCCGACACGCGACCCATTATGCAGCCCATTTCTCAACCCATTTCGCAACCCATTTCTCAACCCAGCGGCGGATTTGCGGCGAATCACCAAATACAGGAAGATGCCGAAAATCAACACGCCGGCTGCGTGGCCAATGGTGTTGATGATGGTTTGCTCGTCGCCCGTGAGGCCAGTCATAAGGTGATTTACTTTCGTTTTCAGGGTGCATTTTGATGATACTGCCTGAGGTTCCCGCTGCGGCTGGCGGTTAGAATAAGGTGAGTGCACTTATGTCGAAGCTGTTCATTCACACACTAATATTCGTGGTCTTTACATTGATGCTGGCGGCGATGCTGGCGGCGCAGGCGCCTTCGCCGGTGGTTTCAAGTCCGATTCCTGCAAGTCTGGTTCCTGTAAGCAAGGAGGCGGCTGCGATCCTGGACCGCTACGTCGAAGTTACGGGCGGCAAAGCGGCGTATCAGAGACTCACCAGCGAAGTGATCGAAGGCACGCTGTCACTGCCCGAACAGAATTTAAGCGGCAAGCTGATTCGCTATGCGCTGCCGCCCGACAAAGAGTATTCCCTGGTCGACATGCCGCAAGTGGGCAAATTCGAATCCGGGTTCACCAACGGAGTGGCGTGGGATAAGACTTCGATGATGGGCCCTCGCGTGAAAACCGGCGAAGAAATGTTGCAGGCCCAGCGCGAAGCGCGCTTTAATTCGGCGTTGGTTTGGCGCACGATTTACGTGAAAGCAGAAGCCGCAGGCGTGGAAACCGTAGAGGGCGAAGAGTGCGATAAAGTGATCCTCACGCCCAAAGCGGGCAAGCCCGAAACGCAATATTATTCGCGGGTGACGGGTCTGCTGGTGAAAACCGTGATGGTGGCGGCCAGCCCCATGGGCGACGTGAACGCGGAATCTATCGTGTCGAACTACAAACCGTATGGAGGCATTTTGTACCCAACGCGGAGTGTGCAAAAAGCCGGGCAGCAGAAGGTGGAGCTGAATGTGACCAAGGTCACTTTCAATGAGCCGATTCCGGCGGAATATTTTGAGACGCCAGCGGAGATTAAGGCGTTGGTGGGGAAACCGGTGAAGGTGGCGAAGTGATCGTTTCGCAAACTACTTTCTTCCCGCGCTTTTTCTTGATGTCCACCGAATAGCAACGCGATCTATCGTCTCTGACAAGAAGCGAATTACCTGCTAGCTTCAAGCCTGTGATTGAGACCCACTGTACGTCTGCCTCGATCCAGAATTTGATGCGATTGTGGAACACCTTCACCTTCCACAGGGGTTTGGCAGTCGCTTCTTCGTAGGCTGCGACTTATTGGTTCCGCCCATCGCCTTCCGCCGCATAGCGGACACCCGATGCTACGACTGCAGGAACTACTTTTCGGGGTGGAACTTTCGCTTCGGCGCTGGCTAGGACAAGGAAAACTACGACACATGCCGAAATGACCCGCATCCTGGGCACTCCTCCAGCCGTTAGTCTACGACAACGCTGCCACTCGGCAGCGGTACAATGCCTCAGGGAGTATCCGCATGCCTATCTTAATTAATCGCCGTGATTTCGCCGCAGCCGCTTTGGCGTTTGGCGCCGTAGGAAGAAACGCCTTTGCTGCCGCTCGTGTGAGCGGCACCAACACCAAATCCATTGACGATGCGATTACGGCTGGCATGCA
Organism: Terriglobia bacterium; assembly: GCA_025350105.1. GTDB lineage: Bacteria > Acidobacteriota > Terriglobia > Bryobacterales > Bryobacteraceae > Palsa-187. The sequence continues at coordinate 80,258 of JANXYJ010000124.1, forward strand.
GCGACACAGGATTCCTTGCGTCACGGCCATCGTCGGGACGAAGGACAAGATTACGTATCAAGGGGCGTTCGGCAAACGCGATACGGCATCTGGAATCAGCACCAAGATCGATTCGCTTTTCGCCATTGCGTCCATGACCAAGGCCATCACCTCCACCGCCGCGTTGCAGTTGGTGGATCAGGGCAAGGTGACGCTGAACGAACCAGTGGCGAAACATTTGCCGCAATTGGCGGACATTCAAGTGCTGGACGGTTTCGATGCTTCTGGTAAAGCAATCCTGCGGGCCCCGCGCACGCCGATCACGCTGCATCATCTGCTAACGCACACTTCGGGGTTTTGCTACGACACCTGGAGCGACGAGATGGTGCGCTGGGAAAAGGCAACCGGGGCCAACGTGAGCGGTGTTGCGCCGCGTGTTCCATTGATGTTCGACCCCGGCAAGCGCTGGCACTACGGCTACAGCAGCGATTGGACCGGCAAGCTGGTGGAGGCGGTGAGCGGGTTGACGCTGGAAGAATATTTTCAGCGCAACATACTTAAGCCGCTGCAGATGAACGATACCTCGTTTATTTTGACGGCGGACAAGGTTGACCGCTTGGTGAATGGCTATGATCGCCAAGCCGATGGGAGTTTGAAGGAGCGCGCGCGGGCGATGCCAGGGACTCCAGCGGCGTTTAATGGCGGCGGCGGTTTGTATTCCAGCGCGGCGGATTACATCAAGTTCACGCAGATGATTCTGCGCCACGGCAAAGGCGCGGATGGTCACGTGATTCTGCACCCCAAGACGGTGGCGCGGATGTCGTCGAATCAAATTGGCGGTTTGACGGCGGGGCGCTTGAAGAGCGAACGGCCGGCACTTTCGAGCGACGTGGATGTTCACCCTGGCGAAAATGACGCTTGGGGATTGGGCTTTTTGATCAACCGGGTGGCATATCCCGGTGGGCGTTCCGCGGGAAGCTTGGCGTGGGCCGGCATCAACAATACGTTCTATTGGATTGATCCCAAGCAGGGCGTGTGCGCGGTGATTATGATGCAGTTCCTGCCTTTTGTGGACAAAGAAGCGGTGGGATTGCTGAGCGAATTTGAACACGCGGTGTACGCAGCGTAAGATTTTAGTTTCATGCCAAAGCCAAACATGACCCGGCGCGCCTTCGCGGGGAATACTTTGGCTGCGCTTGCCATAGCCACAGCCAATAAAACAAAACTACAAGCCGCTGATTTAAGCACCCGCATCGATAGCGTTTTGAGCGAAGGCATTCGTGCACGAAAAATCCCCTGCGTGGTGGCCATGGTGGCAAACGGCAATCACATTCTTTACCAGGGCGCGTTCGGTAAACGCGATGGCACCACAGATACGCCCATAGCGGTGAGCTCCATCTTCTCCATTGCATCGATGACCAAGGCGCTGACCTCGGTGGCGGCTATGCAGTTGGTGGAAAAAGGCACGCTGACCTTGGATGATCCGGTGGCGAAGTGGGTTCCGGAGCTGGGAACATTTCCAGTGCTGGATGGTTTTGACAAAGCGGGCAGACCGATCTATCACAAGCAGCGGACGCCGATGACGCTGCGGCATATGTTGTCGCACAGCTCGGGTCTGGCATACAACGTGTGGAGCGCGCCGCTCACGCAACTGGACAAGGCCGGCGGCAGCAGCGGGTCCACGTTGATGTTTGAACCGGGAACGGGTTGGCAATACGGTTACGGCCCGGAGTGGACGGGCCGGCTGATTGAGCGGGTGACCAAGCTGACGCTGGAGCAGTATTTTGAACGCTACGTCACCGGGCCGCTGCAAATGAAGGACACGGCGTTCAGCATTCCGGCGGCGAAGTTTTCGCGCATGGCCAGTACGTATGCGCGAAGTTTGAACCCTCCCACCAAAGGCATGATCTTTGAAGTGCCGCGCAAATTGCCCGGGCCGCCGGCGGTCTTCGATGGCGGCGGAGGTCTGTATTCCACTGCGCCGGACTATGTCCGCTTCATGCAGATGATTTTGCGCCGGGGCGATGGGGGTGCAGGCGGCAGGCTGCTGCAACAGGCCACTGCGGAGATGATGGCCAGTAACCAAATTGGCGAGCTGAGCGCCGGCAAACTGAAAAGCTTGCGGCCTGACGTCGCCAGCGATACGGATTTTCATCCCGGCGTGGTGGACAAGTTTGGTTTGGGCTTTTTGATCACGTCGGAAGACGTGGCGGGTGGACGTTCCGCGGGTAGTTTGGCGTGGGCCGGCATCGACAATACTTTCTTTTGGATCGACCCCAAGCGCAATTTGTGCGCCACCATCATGATGCAGTTTCTGCCTTTCTGCGATAAAGAAGCGGTGGGCTTGCTGGGCGATTTCGAGCGGGCTATTTATTCAAATAGCTGAACGCGCTAACCTGAACAATTGGCTGCTTTGAAAATAAAACATGAACCTAAGAAATTGGTTTAACGGGACCTTTGCGTCTAAGCTCGACTTTGCAGGGCGCGACTTTGCAGGACTGGAATGGGCCGGCGCGAAGTATACTTTCGGTGAAATTGACGCACGCAGTAATCGCATGGCGCGGGCCTTGGCCGCGCGTGGGTTGGCGAAAGGCGATCGGCTTTGCGTTTACCTGGCTAACTGCATCGAATTTATCGACCTGTATCTGGCGTCCGTGAAGACTGGCATCATTTTTGTGCCGGTGAACATTCTGTACCGCGATCGCGAGATGTCGCACATCCTGAGTGACGCGGAGCCCAAGCTATTGGTCACCGCGAAAGAGTTGCCGGAGTTGCTGGCCGAAGCCGCAACGCAATCGGGTGAGGCGTTGCCGGAGGTTGCGCTGGATGACGATGACGCGGCTGCGCTGGTCTACACTTCCGGAACCACTGGCGTTTCCAAAGGAGCGATGCTGACACACCGCAACTTCGCGGTGAATGCGACGAACCTGATCAGCACCTGGAAAATCACCGATGCCGACCGTTTGCTGTTGGCTCCGCCGTTGTTTCACGTGCATGCGTTGGGCAATGGTTTGCATGCGTGGCTGATCGCTCGGTGCCATATGCGTTTGCTGGAACGCTTCGATCACAACACGGCGCTGCAGCAATTTCAGGGGTTTCAACCGACGTTGTTTTTTGGTGTGCCGGCGATGTATGTGCGCTTGCTGGAAACGCCGCCGGATGCAGCGAAGGCCATCGGCAAAGGCATGCGCTTGTTCGTGTGCGGTTCGGCTCCATTGCCGGCGCAGATTTTGGAAGAATTTCGCTCGCTGTTTGGGCACACGATTCTGGAACGCTACGGGATGACCGAAACGCTGATGAATATTTCCAACCCGTACGATGGCGAACGGCGGCCGGGCAGCGTGGGTCTGCCGTTACCGAACGTGGAGGTGAAAATCATTACGCCGGAGGGCAAAGTGGCGGCCGATGGGGAAACCGGCGAATTGTGGCTGCGCGGGCCCAATATTTTCAAAGGATATTGGAAGCGCGAGGACGCGACACAAGCGGCTTTTGTGGACGGATGGTTCAAGACCGGCGACATTGGCAGCCGGGCAGCGGACGGATACTACACGCTGAGCGGGCGGCGCAGTGATTTGATTATTTCTGGCGGCTTTAACATTTATCCGCGCGAGATTGAAGAGTTTTTGATGGAGCAGCCAGAAGTGGAGGAGGCGGCGGTGGTGGCCGAACAGGATCGCGTGCGCGGTGAGGTGCCGGTGGCGTATGTGGTTTGGAAGGCCGAACCTGTACAGCTGGAACAACGCTGCCGCGAAAAGCTGGCATCATTCAAAGTGCCGCGCCGTTTTGAGACCATCGACAAACTGCCGCGCAACGCGCTGGGCAAAGTACAAAAACATTTATTAGTTCGGCCGAGCTAATATGCGCATTCTGATGGTTACATCCGAGGCTACTCCGTTCGCCAAAACAGGAGGGCTGGCGGATGTTTTAGGCGCGCTGCCTCAGGCTTTGGCGAAATTGGGCGAGGAAGTGGCGGTGGTGCTACCGCGCTATGCCAGCATGGATGGCTTGACCGTGCCGCGCAGAATTTGGCGCGACATGCCGCTTACCTTGGGCCGGTATTCATTTCTTGCAGGCATTGACGAAGTGCGCCACGGCGGTGTGCGTTATCTTTTTGTCGACATTCCGGCGCTTTACAATCGGCCGGGAATTTATGGTGATCGCACCGGCAGCTACGCCGATAATCACATCCGGTTCGGTGTTCTAAATCAAGCTGCGCTAGCCATCGCCCGGAACATTTTCCGTCCCGACGTATTTCACGGGCATGATTGGCAGGCGGGGTTATTGGGTCCGTATCTGCACGAAATGTTTAAGGGCGACCCGACATTTTTCGGGGCGAAGTTCCTGCTCTCCATCCACAACCTGGGTTATCAAGGGAATTTTGCGGCCAGCGTGATGCCTGATATTGGCCTGGACCCCAACCTGTTTCACAGCGAAGGGTTGGAGTTTTGGGGTGAGGTGAGTTTTCTGAAAGCGGGCATCGTGTGGGCGGACGCCATCACCACGGTGAGCCCCACTTACGCGCGCGAAATTCAAACCCCCGAATTCGGTTTTGGCTTGGATGGATTGCTGCGGCCGCGGGTGGCGAAAATCTCCGGCATTTTGAACGGAGTGGATTACGGTGAGTGGAATCCGGAAACCGATCCGCATTTGCCGGCGCGGTATTCGGCGCAGAATTTGGCAGGCAAGCGAATCAGCAAGCTGGCGCTTTTACAAGAGCTGGGTTTGCCACTGGATAGGGAACGCCCGCTGATCGGCGTAATTTCGCGCTTCGCTGGTCAAAAGGGTTTCGATTTGCTTCCCACCATCGCCGCTGAGTTGATGGAGTTGGATTTTGCGTTGGTGGTACTGGGGAACGGCGAAGCGCCGATTGAGGAAATGTTTTTGTCGCTGGCGGACCAGAATCCGCAGAAAGTGGCGGTGCGGATTGGCTACGATAATGCGTTGGCGCATTGCATTGAAGGCGCCGCGGACATGTTCCTTATGCCCAGCCGCTATGAACCCTGCGGCCTGAATCAAATGTATAGCCTGCGCTATGGCACCGTGCCCATCGTGCGAGCCACCGGCGGCCTGGAAGACAGCGTTGACGAAAGCACAGGCTTCAAGTTCGGCCCGTACACACCGGAAGCTTTGCTGGAATGCGTGATTGAGGCGCTGGCGGCTTTTCGGGACCTGCCAACCTGGCGCGAGCGCATGCGGCGCGGTATGGCCAAGGATTTTTCGTGGGACGTGGCGGCCGCGGGGTACCAGAAGCTGTATAAGTCGCTATAAGAATCAGGCGGTTACGATACGGTTGCGGCATAGTCGCGGCATAGTCGCGGCATAGTTGCGGCATACTTGCGGCATAGTTGCGGCATAGTTGCATCCACCCGCCCCGTTAACGCATCATAAAATACGGAGATTACAATAAACATCATGGCTGGCGAGCACACATTGAACTTCACCGACACCGCTTTTGACACTGACGTCATCAATTCCGAAGTACCGGTTTTGGTGGACTTTTGGGCACCCTGGTGCGGGCCCTGCCGCGCGATGGCTCCCACGGTGGACGCGGTTGCCGATGAATACCACGGTAAGGTGAAAGTGGGCAAACTGAACACTGACGATAACCCGGGCACGGCGGCGCGCTATCAGATCCGAGGCATCCCCACGCTGCTCCTGTTCAAAGGCGGCAAGGTGGTGGACCAGAAGGTAGGCGCGCTGGGTAAGCCGGAAGTGAAGAAGATGCTGGACGCGCACGTCGCGTCGTAACAAGAAAAGACGCGCACGTTACTTCATAAGTTGTAGCAGCTACGGATCACAAATAAAAAGCGGGCGCGGAGCCATTTCGACTCTGCGCCCGTTTTACGTTTACGGCAAATTACCGCGGCAAACAGGGCGTGGGTTCCCAACCCTGATCGCTTGCCTGCTTCTTAAACTGATACGTGCGGATGAAGGGCTGGTTCAGGTACGTAGGGTCGGTTACCATCGCGGTGACCACAAAATATTGGTCACCCACATTGCCCGTGACGAAGTTGAAGTATTCGTCCAGCACCGCGTTGCCGCTGTGGGGCACTCCGTTTTTGCGGATGTAGCCGGGCAGCAAATTGCTGGTTGTTACTCTTAGTGTTCCGCCGCGCGATGCGCCACGGCCCGGGCCTAGGCCGGGAACGAATCCGGTGCCGCCGGTGTCCAGCAGCACGCGTCCATTCACCAGCCACTGCGCAGCCGAGTAACCTTGCATGGACGGCGTGCCCTTGTCGGCGGGGACGGTTCCAAAATGCAGCAGGCGCGTTTGGGTTCCGGCGTCAAATTCCAACTTCAACGTCTTGTCGTCTTCCCAGGTAATGTGCAGGCGGCCGGGGCGTTGCATCACACCCACGGCGCCGTAGGCCTTGCAGGCGTTGCCCTCGGCCAGGTCTTTATCAGGGTCCCAGGCATTGGCGATGCGGCGGGCTTCGTTGTTGATGGGCATGTAGACGATGTCGCCCTTTTCAGGCTTGACCCGGAAGCGCCACTCATCGACGATTTGCGAAACCCAATAGCCGGTTAAATCGATGGGCGCGGCCGCCCGCGGATTGGTGGGCACAACGGGAGCTTGCGCACCGCGGCCCTGGGCCAACAGGCGCGAAGTTGCGGTGAGCGTTGCCAGTGCCAGGAGCGCTGCGCGTAGATTGTTCGTCATGTTGTTTATTTTTTCACCGCAGTTAAGCTCTTGTAAACCACTTCCACGAAGGTGTTGGCCTGAGTCGGCAGCTTGGCGAAACGCCCGTCCCAATCTTCGGTGGGCCGCGCAGCTTTGATCTGGTCCAGCGTCAGGTTCTTCTTGATGCCGTCCTGCACGCGGTCGCGAATGATGGTCACCATGTCGCGATAGTAGGCCAGATCGGCCATATCGCAGATGCGCCCGTGTCCGGGAATGACATACGTTCCGCCTTCGGAGCGAAATTCGGGAATCACCATCTCCAGCATCTTGTTCAAGCCGGCCAGCACACCCTGCACGCTGCCGCCGCGCGCCAGATCGATGGGCGGATAGCCCGAAAAATCAAAAATATCGCCGCTGGAAATGACGTCGCTGACGCGGAAATTCACAAAGCTATCGGCGTCGGTGATGGCGTTGGGCACATGCAGCAGTTGCACGCCTTCGTCGTTGAAGAAATGGCTCAATTTCATCTGCGAGCCGAAATAGGTTTCGGTGGGCAGGCCGCGCGTGGGCATCTTGGCGTCGCTTAAACGCTGTAACAGATTCTCGTGCGCCAGGACCGCCGCGCCTTCGCCGATGTCGCCCAAATCGCCCGCAACATTGCCTCCGGTAAATGTTTTACCCGCCGCGGCCAACGCCGGGTTGCCGCCCGTGTGATCCGCCAGGGGGTTGGTGTTGATGATGAAGCGAATGGGCTTGGGCGGAACCATGCCAGTGAGCACCGTGCCCGATCCGCCGCCGCCTTCATAGCGTTTGGCGGGCTGGCGGAAGGTGTTCATCTCTCGCGTGAAGCGGTTGATGGCCGCAATCACCTTGGCGCTCATGTCAGCGGAACCCGTGTCCACCATCAATACGCCATCGGGGCCCACGGAAAGCGTGATGTTGGCGCCCGCTCCGGCCAGCAGGTAGACGTTACCGCGCACCGGAATAATTTCGATGCCGCCATTTTGCGCCCCGTCTTGTTGAGCAAAACTGGACTGGCCGACGAACACAAATCCCGCCAGCGCAAACGTCGCGGCGATCAGCCACGGATGACTTAGTTTCATGTGAGATTCCTTGGTTTTCGCAAGCTACTTTTTAGCGACGGGTGCTGCCGCGCCGCCCTTGGGGTTGGCGGCCAGATCAATGCGGCGCTGCATTTCCGGATACATGCTGGGCGCGCCCGCAATCTGCGCTTCGTAGGGGATCTTGTACTTTTCGCCCCACTCCCGCATAAAAGGATTCTGTCCGGTCAAATAATGCGGCACCACGCCGGCCGGGCGGTCCACTTCCTCGACAACCGTGCACGGATACGGCGGAATTTGCAGGCCCGGCACCAGACGGTATTCGCTGGACCGGATCATCGGCTCGGTCAAATAAATCGGATCGTTGGCGATGGTCACCCAGGTTAAAATATCGCCGCGACGCAGCCAATATTGCGTGAGCGTCGATTCGTCACTCGATGGCACACCGTTGCGCCGGTAATAATCTTCTTTCAGATGCGTGGTGGTGATCTTCAACATGTCGCCTACCCACTCCGCGGTGGAGAATCCGCCCCAAGTGTGGGGAGCGTTCTTCGAAGGGCGCTCACGGCCGTCCAAATAATATGGGTTGTCGATGGAACGGAGCCACTCGGCGTGAAACGCGGTGGTCTCGCGCGAAACCGGGTCCACTTCCTTCCAGATGCGAACCTGCGAAGGGCCGCGCGAAATGTACATGGCTCCATGCGGGCGGCACTGCCATTCCGGCAAAGTGTAGAGCGAAGCGTTCCAGGCCTCGGCGCGCAAAAGGCCGGCGTGTGACATGGGAATCCCGATAAATTCGCCCGTGTAGGGGTTTCCCGTGTTATCTTCGTCCTGCACGGGAGCCCACTCGCCCGAAAAATCAATCTGGGCGAAGGCGGGTATGGCAACCAACGCCAATAGGGCTGGGGCACAGATGGAAAACAATTTGCGCATCATAAATCTCCTGACAGCGGGCACACGTAGCCCCGTGTCCTCGCTTTGCATTCTAAGACCCAATCAAATAGTATGTCAAACGCTGAATGGGATAGGAGAGGAGGGGCGATTCAGCGAGCAACGGAGCTACCATGCGAAGCGTGTGGCCATCACACCATCGCCGCTTCCCGTCACCGCTTTAGCGCCAGTTCAAAAGTCACGCCTTCGGTTTTCTGCAGTGCCGAGATGATACGTGAAAGATTCGCAGCCGATGGGCTCCCTTTGGGTCCCAGCATGCGCATGAGGCTTTTGGCGGGAATGCGCGTGAGCCGCTCCAGGTCCTGAAATCCTACCGTGGCGTTGACGTAATCGCGAAGCACGGCTTTTCCGGTTTCCAGATCGCCGTTGATGATGCAACCCACTGCTTCCGTTAACAGAGCGCGGCGGAATTTGGCATCGTGTTGTGCCCGGGCGCGAATGGTCTCTTTGAAATCATGTGTGAGGGGCATTAGTGAATCTCCAATCTCTTACGCCGTTTGTAATCCGCCCAGCAAATCTGTGCGGCTGCGATATCCCGATTCTGCCGCTTCTTGGTTCCACCACCCAGCAGGATCACCAGTACATCGCCGTCTTTGCCAAAGTAAATGCGATAGCCGGGTCCGAAGTCGATTTTGTACTCGAACACGCCGGCGCCAACATTTTTCACGTTCGAAAAATTCGCATTCTCCATCCGAGTGAGCGCGATCGTGACCTTG
>JANXYJ010000196.1 GCA_025350105.1 Terriglobia bacterium
AGTAACCGCAGCGCCAGTTCCACCAGGGCATCGTTTTGGGCCAACTGCAAGTAGGTGCTTTCGCCGGTGGTGGGTGGAAAGGTGCGAATTTTGCGCCCCACGAAATAACCCAACGGATTGGACTCACGATCCAGGAAAGTATGAAACGAGAAGATGCAGTCATCGCCGCCCGCTATATAATGCTGGACCAGAAACGGAATCTTTTCGGCCTGCATCGCCTCCACCAGTTTCTCTAATTCCTCTACCGTGTTCAGAATCAGCGCCTTATACTGGACGCCCTTCAGCGCTTTGATGATCGGCGAGTCAAACCAGGTCACGTGACTGGACGGCTTCAGTGCCAGCGGGAAAGTCCATGGCGCCTGGTTGCGCAAGCGCTCCACAGTTTCTTCTTCACTAAAAGTTTCCGGGATGGGCAGTTCGTGGGTCCGGCAATAAGCGGAAAATTTGGCTTTATCCAGGCAGATATCCATGGTCTCTGCGTCCGGCATCAGGAAATCAAAATACTTGCTGAGTTCTTCGCGATTCTCCGACACCAGCCGCTGGTCCTGATCCTTGCCGTAATACAGTGGCGAGCGGGTTTTCTGGCGCTTTCCAACCTCGATCAAATCGGCCAGAACCTTTTCGGGATTCTCCTTGGGATCGGCGGTTACAAAGCCTTCCTTGCAGTAACGCGAGTGCCGGATGAAATGATCCCTTTGGTCACCGGTAGCCGTGACTGCTACAAAAGGGATTTTTTCCATACCCAAGCAGCGGACCAGGGTCAGTCCGCCGATGACAACCGCCACTTTCTCTCCGGACTCGAGCGGGGGCCGGTTATTTGCCAGGTCTGTCATGAAAGTGGCGCTACCGTCCTCCGTGAGCTTCGCTTTAGGCGCCAGTTCATCGCCCGCGATATGCTCCGGTATACTTCCGCCTGCCGCCCTCCGCCGCCGTTGTGTATTTCCAAGTAGTTGAATGGACAAGCCAATTGCTCCGACGAGGCGAGTATACAACAGTTAGGAATGATCACAATGAAACTGGCTGCCTAATTTGCCCATGGCAGGCGTACTGGGCATCTCTGGACCCTAGGTCTATCCAAGCCGCACTCCGTTGCGCGTCCCAGACCAAAGCCTCTCGGATAGAACCTAATTCCTTGCTTGGCAGGATCGTCATCACTTCCACGCCCGTGGGAACCGGCGGCCGGTAGCCGAAGATGGAGCGAAAGGCTCCGACAAAGGGGGACAAAATCGCTGATGGGACCTTCGGCAGGACATTCAGACCGATAATCCGCTGCGCGCCTAACTCTACTGCCACCCAGATAGGCAGAGGATTCAGCAGACCGCCATCGACGTACCATGCGCCGTCAATTCTTTGCGGCGGCGTAGCTCCAGGAACAGCACAAGAGGCCAGCAGATGTGCCGGGGTGACGGAAGGCCCCAGAATCGTTACCGGCTTCATCTTTAAAAGGTCCACCACCACCAGCGCGTATTCCAATTGCAGCGGCTTGGCGGCTACGATTCTCTTGGTCGTCGTCGGCAGACCCTTCAAACGAGACAGGCCCGGCCGAAGCCACTCCGCGCAAAGCTCGTCCGGACTCCAACCAGCGGCAATTGCGTATCCATTTAAGGCCCCAACGGACGCGCCAACCACCAGATCCGGCTTAAACTCGGATGCCATCGCCCGCCAGGCACCGGCCTGCCAAGCCCCGAACATTCCTCCTCCGGACAGCACCAGAGCGGTCTTCATGATTTCCGTGTCGTGATTCGGTGTGCAGTGCCGCGTTCCATTCCCTGCCGCCTTTTCCCCAATGCTTAATCCTCCCTCTATCTTCTAACAGGGAAGCGGCCTACCGCCACCACCTGATCCCGCATCACAGTTCTCTCTCTTGGATCTGCGGACATCTCGGTAGAATCGCAATGCCAAAACTTGCGATACCCCGTTTGACATTGTAGTTCGTGCCCTATAGACTTTCCCAAAAGGGTCAGGAGTCCGTTCTATGATTACATTCCGAAAATATGCAGTGCTCGCGTGTTTGCTCGCTTCTGTGTTGTGTACCAGCCTGTGGGGCCAAGGTACCGCCCAGATTCAAGGCGTAGTGCAAGATTCGTCCGGTTCCGCCGTTCCCGGAGCCGAAGTGAAAGTGACGCAGACGGAAACGGGAACCATGCGAACGGTGCAAAGCGGCGCCGATGGCCGTTATGTTTTGCCCAATTTGCCGGTGGGACCATATAAGCTCGAAACCACCAAGACTGGTTTCAGCGCGTTCGTGCAAACCGGCATCATCCTTCAGGTGAACACAAACCCCACGGTGGATGTGGCCTTGAAGGTTGGTAATGTCAGCGAGCAGGTGCAGGTGGAGGCTAATGCGGCACTGGTTGAAACCCAGGCCACCGGCGTCGGCACCGTCATCGAAAATAAGCGAATTCTGGAACTACCCCTGAACGGCCGCGTGGCAACCGATCTGATTGTCTTGACCGGCGCGGTGATTCCGCAGGGCGTCGCAGGTAACGGGGGTTTCCCGGGCACTCAGCAATATGTCATCAACGGCGGACAATCCTTCGGCGATGCGTTTTGGCTGGATGGCAGCGTGTTCAACAATCCCTGGGACAACGCCAACATGCCGTTTCCCTTCCCCGATGCGCTGCAGGAGTTCAAGGTAGAAACCAGTTCGCTGACCGCACAGAACGGCGTCCACGCCGGCGGCAGCATCACGGCGGTAACCAAAGGCGGAACGAACCAGTTCCATGGCGATCTATTCGAGTTCATGCGCAATGGAGCCATGAACGCCAGCAACTTTACGACTCACAAGAACGACGGACTGAAGCGCAATCAGTTCGGTGGCACGGTGGGCGGTCCAGTGAAGAAAGACAAGATTTTCTTCTTCTTTGGTTACCAGGGCACCATCACCCGCCAAACAACTTTTCGCAACGATGTAGTGCCAACGCCTGCCATGATCGCTGGAGACTTCACGGGCTGTCCGGCATTGATCAGCGGCCTGACTGCCGCAGTTCAAGCCAACTTCGTAGCGAACAAACTGAAACCTGGCGTGAACTTTGACCCAGCCTCGGTGAAACTGGCGAACAAGTTGCCCGCCGCCACCAACGCTTGCGGCCTTTCTCCCCTGGGTTTGGTAACCCAGGTAAAGGAAGGACAAATCGTAGGCCGCGGGGACTATCAAACCAGCGCCAAGAACAGCGTTTTCGGTCGGTATCTGCGCACCTCATATTTCCGGCCACCCTCGATTGACATCACGCCCAGCACTTTGACGTCTTCGGCGCAGGGCGGATTAGACGATGCCGACCAGGCGTGGACGGCGGGTGACACCTACCTGCTTAGCTCCAGCACCGTGAACCAGTTTCGCGCCTCTGTTTTGCGGACTGGCATCCGCCGTTTCGATTCCGACTTTGTGGATTCGTGCGATCTCGGCGTGGTCGGAATTTACTGCGGCTACGTGCCGCACCAGAGCACCTTCGCCATCGGCGCGGCCGGCGTGAACGGGTTTACAGTTGGACCCGGTACCGGTGGCAAAGCGGCAGCGCACAGCACAACCTATCAATTAAACGATGACGTCAGTTGGGTTCACGGAGCGCACCAAATCAATTTTGGTATGGGCGGCGCCATGTACAAGATGATTTTTGTGGGTAACGTCTATTCGCAGAACTCTTGGACCTTTGGCAATATCCCGCAATTCCTGCTAGGGCAATTCACGCAGTTGGCAATGTCCGCGCCCAACCCGTTGTTACAGCAGAAATACTTTATCAACGGCTACGTTCAGGATACCTGGAAAGCGACCTCGCGCCTGACGGTAAACGTTGGCTTGCGCTGGGAACCCTCGCTGCCGCCCGGCATGATCAACAAGGCAGCCTACAACTACAACTTCCCGAGTATGATGGCTGGCATCACCAGCAAAACATTTCTCAATGGCCCTCCGGGACTCAGCTTCCCGGGCGATCCTGGTTTTGCAGGCTTGGCAGGCGTTAAGCGGCGATGGGCTTTGTTCGCGCCGCGCATTGCGATGGGCTACGATCCCACCGGCACGGGCAAGATGACCATTCGTGCATCGTACGGAATCTCGTACGATTACGTGAACGGCTCTATGTATGTGAACTCGGCCGATTCTCCGCCGATTGGGAATACGACCATTTTCGGCGGCAACCAATTCAGCAATCCGTACCTGTCGAATCCGGGAGGCAACATCTTCCCGTTCGTGGTGAATGCCAACGCGCCGTTTGTGAATGGCGGAACCTACATTGCCGAGGATCCCGATCTGAAGACAACGCAAGTCCACCAGTGGAATGCTGTAATTCAACGTCAGCTTGGCAATGACTGGGTGGTTTCTGCTACCTATACCGGAAGCCAGACATCGCATTTGTTGTCGTCCTACCAAGCGAACCCCGGTGTGATCGTCGCGTGCCCGGGCGGAGCGGCGGTTGCGACTTGCAATACAACGGCAAACCTCAACTCACGCCGTTTGTTCACCGTCAAAAACTATCCGGGAAACAAGTTGTACGCAAATATGGATGTACTGGACAGCGGCGGAACATCAACCTACAATGGCTTAATTCTGGCGGTGCAGAAGCGCCTAAGCAAAGGCCTCAGTGTCAGCGCTAACTACACATGGTCTCACTGTCTAGGCGATCTCACCATTGGCAATAGCACGGGTAACGCCGGTGGCGGGCTTCAGATCATCGACACCAGTTCCGGTTCGGGATTGCCCGGCAACCGCCGCTATGATCGGGGCCCTTGCCAGTCCATCGAAATCGGTGGGACCTTCTCTTCCGACCGTCGCGGAATCTTCAACTGGACTACGGTGTACGAGACGCCGAAGTTCGGCAACAAAACCACTAATCTGCTGGCTTCCGGCTGGAAAGTCTCGGGAATCTATCGCGCGATGTCTGCCCCATGGCTGACGGTAGGCGTGAGTTCGGATACCTCGCTGACGGGCGTTTCTGGTACTGCCGCTAACCTCAGGCCGAACTACGTTGGTGGAAATACATTGTGCGACAATCCTAGCCCAAGCTGCTGGATTAACCCGAACGCTTTTGTAGCGGCGGCGCCGGGAACCTTCGGCAACCTGGGACGAAGCACGATTAAAGGTCCCATGTTCTGGCAATTTGACATGGCGCTGTCACGCCAATTCCGCGTCCACGAAGGTCAAACGTTTGAATTGCGTGGCGAGGCCTTCAACTTGACCAATAGCCAACGCTCAGGTATTTCGCCGCCGAGCCTGCAAGCCGGTGGTTCTGGGCTGAATCTCACCTTGGGTACGCTTGGTTTCGGCACAGTGACCAGTTCGTTGGATCCGCGTATCATGCAGGTGGCTGCCAAGTTCGTATTCTAGGTGGCTGAACATCAACCGACAACGCGGGACGGGGCTTCGGTTCCTTCCTGCGTTTTTGTTTTTCGGAACGCGAAGCGGACGCTAAAACATAAGCACACCGTCGCGTAGTAATGGTACCTTGGGGTTTTGGAGGAGCACGTGCATTTCTTATCCATGACTAAAGCCCCCCCGTCCTTTGTACTTATTGTTCTCTTGTTGACGAATCTGCTAGGTCCGCCAGCCACCGCGCAACCGCCTTCAGGTGGCTTGCAACTGCTAATCGTGGAGGGCGACGGCGCCATCAATAATGTGAAGCAGCGGGTGAACCGAGAGACCATCGTTCAGGTGGAAGACGAAAACCACCGGCCGATTGCTGGCGCGGCGGTGATTTTCTTTCTCCCCAACCAAGGCCCCGGTGGCACGTTCCCCAACGGCTCTACCACATTCACGACGACGACCAACGCACAAGGCCAGGCCACCGTTCGTGGGATTCAGTACAACCAACAGGCTGGCCCCATGCAGATGCGCGTGACGGCGTCCTTTGGCGGCCAGACGGCCAGTTTGATTGTCAACCAGACCAACATGATCGGTCCGGCCACGGCCGGTGGTTCCTCCTCGGCTGGCATGAGCGCAGGCACCAAGTGGCTGATCATAGCGGCCATCGCTGGCGGCGCCGCCGCCGCGGGCATTGTAGCTGGCACACATGGCGGTGGCTCAACCGCAACGCCCACGCCAACCGTCACCATAACCGCAGGAAGCGCGACCGTTGGAGCGCCCCAATGAAAACAGTCCTTGCATTTCTCCTGATTCTAAGCTTTCACGCCTTTGCCCAGTTGGGCGGCCCCTCCATCGGCTTGGTTCCCGACGCCGGTTCTGTACGTGTGATGTACGGCAGCGCGGCCGCCGGCGCGGTTGGCGATTGGCAGGACCCGGGACAGGCACTTGCCTTAGTGGAGGTTTCCCCGTCGCAGGATTTGGTTCTCGCTTCCGCCGCGGATTCAGGCCAGCTCCTGCTGGTCAGCCGTTCAAGGAACGCGCCGCCAACTCCCGTGACTGGCGCCGCCGCTTCGCCGGACCGCATTGTGTTCAGTCCCAATGGCAGCGCCGCGGCATTGTGGTTTGCGGCGTCGAGTCATATTCAAGTGATTGCAGGACTACCGAACGCCGCCACCGTTCGCGACGTCGACACAGCCTACTTGGACGCGTCGCCAACCTCTCTGGCCGTCAGCGACGATGCCGCTTGGGTCGTAGGAGCATGGCCGCAAGGTGCTTACGCATTCGGTCCCGATGGCCAGCCTATTTTGTTGCCTACCGACGGCGCACCCATGGCGGTGGCCTTTTTTCACGCACGCCCCGATCTCGCCATGATCACGCCGCGTCAAGTGGTGACTATTGCAGGCGTTGGCCAGCAATCGGCAGTTACTGTTTTGTGGAGCAACCCCAATCCGCCAACCGACGCCCCGGCGCAAACGGCGGTCGGGTTTGCCGTGTCATCAGACAATCAACGTGTTTCGGTCACTGGCAATTGGGGAGGCATTTACACCATCAATCTGGCCAGTAACAACGAAGGCAGCTACGTGATGTGCGGCTGCACGCCAACGGCGTTGGCATCCTTGGGCGGAACTCTCTACCGGTTGACCGGAGTCGTCGAGGGATCGGTGAAAGTTTATGACGCTGCTGTCAACCAAGTGTGGACCGTGCCGCTAGCCAACACAGCCGCCGGCGTCAACGGAGGTGGCCAGTAGTGAACATGCGGCGAAAAGCTTTTCTGGCAGTTTTGACTGTCATGGCCAGCGCCACCGTTTGGGCGCAAAGCATTGGCCCGGCCACCCTGCCGGACGGGGTGGGCGGTGTTTCCTATGGCCAAACCCTGACGTACACTCCCGCCATCACATCTGTCACCTGGAGCATCACCGCAGGCGCTCTTCCGCCGGGGCTGACACTGGGCAATGGCTCGCCGACTGTCTCGCTGTCCACAGGGAACGGAGTCCTCACCCAGGGCGGCACCTTCACGTTCACGGTAACTGCGGTACCCATTCAAGGCGCAACCGCTGTGCGCACCTACACCATCCACGTTTTGGACATCACGACGACTTCGCTGGCGGTGGGGTATCAAGGGCAGTCCTACTCACAGACTCTAGCTGCTGTGGGAAATGTCGGGGCGCTTACCTGGGGCCTGGCCACTGGTAGCCTTCCCGCCGGACTGACGCTATCGCCGCAAGGAACGATTTCAGGGGCGCTGCCGGCCAACGCAACAGGAACTGGATTTACCGTTCGCGCGACGGATGCGGGCAATGGACTCATCGCCACCAAACCGTTGTTTATCTCGGTGGCTCCGCCGCTGGTGATTAACGGCACGCCGCCGAGCACTACCGCAGGAGCCAGTTATACTTTCACGTTTACCGGAACGGGGGGCTTTACGGACGGCCCCAGTTATACGTGGTTCATGTCTCCGGCAAATCTGGACGGATTGACGATGAGTACCGTAAACAACAATGGTGTGCTTTCGGGCGTATCGGCGGCAGGCGGGACCTTTGGATTCACGATAACGGCGACGGACCTCTCCGGACAACCCACCAGCCGCAGCGCCGTTTTGAATGTGCTGGCTATAGCAACGGGACCAACGCTAGCGCCAGCGGTAGTGGGCACACCCTATTCGCAGTCTTTAATCGCCGTTGGAAACGTTGGGGCCGTGAACTGGGCTTTGAGCGGCGCGGCCGGATCGATCTCAATCAATTTCCTCAGCGGTCAACCGACCGGCTTGAGTCTGTCTACAGGTGGCCAAATTACAGGCACGCCGTTGGCCGCGGGAACGGCAACCTTTTCAGTGAACGCGACGGATCCAACGGCAAATATCGGAGTTACGAAATCGTTCAATTTGACGATAAACCCGGGGCTCAGCATTACGCCAACGACATTGCCGAATGGAACCGTGAACACACCCTATTCGCAAACACTAACTGCTCCTGCGGGCGCGGCGCCACTCAGTTGGTCACTGCAAACCCCAACCACGCTACCCGCCGGCTTGACCCTGAACGCTGCCACCGGCGTCATCAGCGGCACGCCCACAGCAAGCGGTAGTTCTACGTTCTCCATTCTGGTGAAGGATGCCAACAACCTTACCGGCGGTGCTACCTACACTCTGGTGATCAACGCGGCCGTCACTCCGTTTACCATCACCACGACAACTCTGCCTGGCGCGACCGTGGGAGCGCCCTATACGGCAACACTTGCGGCAACGGGTGGAACAACTCCGTACAGCAACTGGCTCGTCGTCTCTCCCTCGTCGCTCCCAGCGGGACTCTCGCTCAACGTCGGCACGGGAGTCATTTCCGGTAGGCCAACGATAGCCGCAATCACCAGCTTTACAGTTCAAGTGCAGGATTCCAGCATACCCGCGAAAACCGCAACCTCAACTACGCTCAGCCTCACCGTCAGTCCAGCCGGGGGCCCGCTGTCCATCACCACCAGTACGCTGCCCGCCGGCACCGTCAATTCGGCGTACGCCGGAGTCACCTTATCCGCAACCGGAGGCACTTCGCCCTACAGTTGGAACGTTTCCACCGGCGCACTTCCGGCAGGACTATCGCTCAACGCCACTACTGGCGCATTGTCGGGAACGCCCACCGCCAGCGGTTCCTTCCCCCTCACGATTCAGGCCACCGACTCCGCGGCCACACCGGCGAGGACGACAGCGAACTTCACCCTGATCATCAACAGCACAGTTACGCCCATCAGTGTCACCATCGCGCCAACCGGCGCGCAAAACCCGGCTCAGCAACCGCCCACAACCGTGACTTTGGGTAGCCCTGCTTCGCAAGCCATCACCGGCACCCTCACATTAACCTTCGCGTCGGCCGTCGGCCCGGACGATCCTTTGGTCAAATTCTCCAACGGCAACAGGACCGCGCCGTTTACCATTCCCGCTGGCAGCACTCAGGGTAGTTTTGGCTCCTCCGGTATTTCCGTGCTCACCGGAACCACCGCCGGTACCATCACCATCACAGCCGCCTTAGCGGGAGCCGACGGAACCAACCTCACGCCAACACCCATTCCCACCACCACGATGGTGATCGCCAAGGCAGTGCCCGTGATTACGAAGCTGACCTTCAACACTAACGCCGGCGGCGGCACATTCACCGTTTCGGCCACCGGGTTTTCCACCACCCGAGAGGTGAAGACCGCGATTTATCACTTCCAGGCAGCGTCTGGCACCACGCTGGCGCAGCCCGATGTGACCGTGGATGTCAGCAGCGCGTTCACCGGTTGGTACAACAGCGCCGCCTCAACTCCCTTTGGGACGCAGTTCACCGTCACCGTACCGTTTACGTTCAGCGGACCTTTGCCCATCAGCACACTCACGATGGACCTGACCAATTCCATGGGCACCTCGGCGCACGCATCGCCAAATTAGCGCTGGGAAACTCTAGGATTGATAAAACGTCAGTAGATTATCGCCCTGATTCAGCACCCGCGTTCTTTGCAACCTGCCGTAACTCTCGGCCAGTTGTACACGCGGCGGGTGTTGCGCAATCGCTAATAAACTGGGCTTCTCACCCAGCAGGGTCAGCGAACTGGCGTACTCTTTTTCCAGATCGAACGGCGGGTCAATAAAAACGATATTTGCTTTCAGCGCGGCAAGCAGCGCGCTGGCTTTTCCTTGCAGGATTTGCGCACGCTCCTCGATCTTCAGCGTCCGCAAATTTTCCCGGATCACATTCGCCGCGGACCGGTTCTGCTCGATAAAAATACTCCGCGCCGCCCCGCGGCTGATGGCTTCAATCCCTACCGCACCCGTGCCCGCATAAACATCCGCGAACACCACTCCCTCCATCTGCGGCGCCAGAATATTGAACAGCGCCTCGCGCAAACGGTCCGGCGTCGGGCGAACGTCCATCCCCGGCAGACTCTTCAAAACGCGGCTGCGGAACTCCCCACCAATTACCCGCATTCACTCATTCCCCCGGGCGCACGCGCCTAGCCCACCTGCACCAAACCGTAACGGCGCTGCCAATGATCGCGAATGAACGTCACCAC
The DNA here is from genome assembly GCA_025350105.1 of Terriglobia bacterium. Taxonomy (GTDB): domain Bacteria; phylum Acidobacteriota; class Terriglobia; order Bryobacterales; family Bryobacteraceae; genus Palsa-187. Next base: position 10,337 of record JANXYJ010000196.1, read on the forward strand.
CCGCTTCAAGTCATCTTCCGTCGGCGGATGCGCCACAAATGCCGCCGCTTCGTTGCGCGCAATCTCCAGCACATCGGCATCCCGCAAAATGTTCCCGATATTCATCATCGGCAAACCCGATTGCTTGGTCCCAAAGAATTCGCCCGGCCCGCGCAGCTTCATATCCATTTCAGCGATGTAAAAGCCGTCGCTCGAATCCACCAGCGTCCGGATGCGCTCGCGCCCCACGTCGCCCAGTTTCTCGGTGACCAGAATGCAATAGCTCTGTTCCCCGCCCCGGCCCACCCGGCCGCGCAATTGATGTAATTGCGCCAGACCAAAACGTTCGGCTTGCTCAATCACCATCAAGGTAGCGTTAGGAACGTCCACACCCACTTCAACCACGGTGGTCGACACCAGAATGTCCGTTTCGCCGCGTTGGAATTTTTCCATGGCCGCTTCTTTTTCCGCCGGCTTCATCTTGCCATGAAGCAAGCCAACGCGAAGCGTTGGAAAGACCACCACTGACAAATGTTCGTGCATCTTCGCCGCTGCCTTCATGGCTTTCGTTTGGGCCTGCGCTTCCGATTCTTCAATCACCGGATAGATCACAAACGCCTGCCGCCCCAGCGCGATCTGTTCCTGCATAAAGCTATACACCTGCTCCACGCTATCCTGCTTCACGTGCTTGGTCACGATCGGCTGGCGGCCGGGCGGCAGTTCATCGATCACGCTCACATCCAAATCGCCATAAACCGTTAGCGCCAGCGTCCGCGGAATTGGGGTTGCCGTCATTACCAGAACGTCGGGCGCCATGCCATCGCCCTTCGTCATCAGCTTCTGCCTCTGCTCCACTCCAAACCGATGCTGCTCGTCCACAATCGCCAGCCCCAGCCGTTTGAACGCGACGTTTTCTTCCAGCAGCGCATGCGTCCCCACCACCACATGCGCCAGTCCCTCGGCCAGCAACTTCTTCAGCTGAAGTTTTTCGCGTGCGGTGGACGACCCCGTCACCAGAATCGTCACGTAGCCCAGTTTCTGAAATAGCTTCTTCAGATAAAAGTAATGCTGCGTGGCCAAAATTTCCGTCGGCGCCAGCATCGCCACCTGGTAACCGTTCTCAATGGCGATAATCGCGGCTTCGGCCGCAACCAACGTCTTGCCACTTCCCACATCGCCCTGTAACAAACGGTACATCGGATGAGGCTCGCTCATATTGTGAGCGATCTCCGCCAGCACCCGCTTCTGCGCGCCCGTCGGATGAAACGGCAGCATCTCTTTGATGCGCTCACGAACACGATCAGTCAACTGAAATGGAACGCCCGGCAACAAGCGCGCTTTGGCGCGTTTCAGTTCCAGTCCACACTCCAGCCAGAAAAACTCTTCAAAGATCAACCGGTATTGCGCCGCAGAACGAAAGGCGTTCAACAATCGCACATCCGAATCCAGTGGTGGAAAATGCAGTGTGCGCAGCGCGCTCATGCGTTCCGGCAATTTCATTCGCTCGCGAATGTGCGCCGGCAATGGATCCTCGTCTGTCTGCGGAATTGCTTCCAGAATGCGATGAACCAGTGTCCGCAAAACACGGGTGGTCACCTTACCCGCCGCTGCATACACAGGGACGATTCGCCCGGTATGCAACGACGAATCTCCGTCCTCGTCCTCCGCCAGGATTTCGAATTCGGGATGCATCATTCCCAGATACCCCGAGTACGAATCGAACTCTACTTTGCCGTACAGCGCAACCTTCAAACCGGGAACCAGCACATCGGCCAGGTACGCCCCGTGAAACCACTTGCCCACCAGGACCGCCTTCGACGAATCCGTAAAAGTAGCCTGAAACATTCCCAGGTTTTTACGTTGGAATCCCGAAGTCTTGCTGGAGCGCACTTCAGCAATCACCGTGGCCATCTCGCCCGGCGCCAAATCCCGCAAAGCCTTCACATTGCTGCGGTCTTCGTAGCGGAACGGGGCATAAGTTAGCAGGTCCTCCACCACCTTCAGCCCCTTGGCTTCCAGCATGGCGGCGCGGCCCGGCCCTACGCCTTTCAGGTACATGAGTGGTGTGTTGAGGTCCAAGCGGGAATGAAGACTGCTCCCAGTGTACAATGCCCCTTCACTGCCGGGTTTCAGCGCGATGCTCCACACAGTGTACAATGCGAATTCATGTCCAATTCACCCGCAGGCAAGTCTTTACTGGAAGGAAAAACCGCGCTCATCCTCGGAGTGGCCAATCGTTGGAGTTTAGCCTACGCCATCGCCCAAGCGTTTCAGCGCGAAGGCGCCAGGTTGCTGCTCACCTATCAGGGCGAACGTCTGCAAAAATCCGTAGAAGAATTGGGCGCGTCTCTTGGCGCCGCGCGCATTATGGAATGCGACGTCTCAAACGATGAACACTTAGCCAGCCTTACAACCGCGCTTTCCGCGGAAGAGGGGCTAGACATCGTGGTCCACAGCATCGCCTTCGCCAATCAGGCCGACCTCAGCCGTCCGTTCTCCGAAACCTCACGCGACGGCTTTTTGTTGTCGCAAAACATCAGCGCCTATTCCATGGTCGCCGTAGCGCGAGCAACGGCTCCTCTCATGAAGAATGGCGGAGCCATGATGACCCTCACCTATCTGGGCTCCACCCGCGTGGTGCAGAACTACAACGTGATGGGTGTGGCCAAGGCCTCGCTTGAGGCTACCGTGCGCTATTTGGCCGCCGACTTCGGTCCCCGGAATATCCGTGTCAATGCCATTTCAGCGGGTCCGGTGAAAACCGCCGCCGCCCGCGGTGTCAAAGATTTTTCCAAGGTGCTGGACGCCGTCGCGGAGCACGCCCCCATGCGCCGCAACGTCACGCCGGCCGAGGTGGCCGATACCGCCGTGTTTCTTGCCAGTGACCTGGGCCGCGGCGTTACAGGCGATGTTCTCTTCGTCGACGCCGGCTATCACATCATGGGGCTTTAGCCGCCAATTATGGGGCTTTAGCAGCCACCGGCGCGCCGATCAGCGAAAGCAGATCGGCTTTACCTGCGTCACGCGTCAGGTGCGGATACTTTTCTCCTCCGTGATAGTTAACTTGGTGCGTGGAATAATATTCGCCATTTTTCACGGATACTTCGATACCCACGCCACTGGTGGTTGCCGCCTGCACAGCCTCGCGCAGATTTTGTAACGAGAACTGCCTCCCGTTAACCGCGCTGATTTGTCCGCCCGGAGCAATACCCGCTTTTTGCGCGGCGCCACCCATCACCACGTCTTGCACCAGCCCGTCCGTCTTAATCACCGCGCCCAACGACATTTCAAGCGATGCCACTTTGCGCTCGTCTTCGTCGGCAACCCAAAGCTCAGAACGCTTCGCGTCGTAATTCATTTTCCAGCCGGAGTTTTCAACCCCAGCCAAAGGTGCACGCTTTTCCACCGTATCCACACGCTCGCGAAAAAAGCCAGTCCAATCGTAGACTTGTACCGATTGCAGCGCCTCCACCAAAACATCGCGCGTATACGGTTTCACTCCCGGAATGCCGTTTGATCCTGCGTAAAACACCTTGCAAAAATCGTCGATGGATTTCTTCCCACCGCTCAATTGCCGCAGTAGTGCATCCACTTCCAGCCATACCAGTGACGCTTCTGAATAGAAATCCACCCCCCGGCGCAGGCCCGCGTAGTCCTCTCGCGCGCCGTACAAAACCTGCGCGGAAATCGCCGTGTCTACTAACGGTCTCCAACTTCGCCCGGACTCAAACGTCAGCCTGCCACCTGAATTTGCCAGATTGTCGCGCCATTGTTCGGGAGTCTGTAAACCGCTCCGCGTCGCCAGCACAGCGCCCAAATACTCCGTCAAACCTTCATACACCCAAAGTAAATCCCCCTGCATCGGTTCCCCGTACGCCTTGGTCACCAGGCCGCTGGGGCGCCGGTACTTCCCATTCCAGGAATGGACGAATTCGTGCGCCAATAAGTCCGCGTGAAGACGCTGCAGATTTTCGTCCAGCAAATATCGTTCCGCCAGCCGGTCGTCGCTCGACTCATGATGCTCCAAACCGAAGCTCGCAACGTGATCGCTCAACGTCAAAAGAAAGTGATAGTTGCGATAGTGGCGCGTGCCAAACAAAGTGCCCGCTTCCTTCACCAGGTGCTTGTACTTCTCAATCAGCTCATCTGTAATCGCCAGCGCTTTTTCGCTATCGGCGGTTATGTGTAAATCGTGTGCGGCGCCGTCCACTGTTCCCAGGTCCACAACGCGTACGTGCAAACCCGCCGCCACCGGAGAGTCCACCAACGTGGTTAAAGATACCGTCCGAAAATCAATGCTGGAAGCATCTTCCCGGACAACATTCAGCGCCGTGCCATATTTCCAACCCCTCGGCAAGCGCAGGGTCGCGCGATACAGAAGCTGGTCCGCCGCCAAGCCTTCCGGATACAAAAGAAGTTGGTTCCAACTGATCACCGCCAATTGCGTGGTGATGGATGATCCCGATGAAAAACCTCCCGCCTCGCTCGGTGAGATGAAGTCGAAATTGGCTTCCAGCTTTGTGCCGCCAGAGGGTACCGTCAAATGAAATAGAAATAGGTCAATCGGATCGCGGCGCCATTCCAACTGGCCCAGGTTGCTTTGGAAGCGCAAGTTCGCGATATCCGAGATGGGACCAGTGGGCCCGTGCTCACCCGGAATCCACTTGGGATAGCGCAAGATAATCGGCCCCGGCGAAACCGGCATGGTGAGATGAACATGCAGCAAACGCACCGGCGCATCACGGGCATCCACCTCCAACTGGAGCACCGGCGCACCATTTGTATTGGGCAACTGGGCATCCGCCTCCTGCGGGAATCCAGTACCAACAATTGCGATTACCCAGGCCAGACCCAATGGCAGTTTCATAGCTATCATGCTATCGCGACTGCATCTCGACATGAGGCCGCCGGTAATATAAGCTGTTGAACGTTATGAAATTCTCCGCAATTCTAACCACTACCCTCCTAAGCTGCTTTTACAGCTTCGGCCAACGGCCAACAGATCCCGCGTTACTTGTGCCTTCCAACGCCCCACAACTCGACTATATGGCGGTGGAAAATGGAATCACGTTGCCTGCCGGAATCACCATGGGCCCGCCCGCCGCAACTGCGTTCGATTCCAAAGGACACATGTATATTTTGAACCGCGGCCCCCAGCCGTTGATGGAATTCGATGCGGATGGTAAGTTTCTGCGTGCCTTCGGCGAAGGTCTATTTACCCGCGCTCACGGCATGAAGATCGATAAGAATGACAACATTTGGGCTACCGACGTGGGCGGGCACGTGGTGATGAAGATTAGCCCGGCGGGAAAAGTCCTTTTGACGATCGGCAGCAAAGGCAAGAGCGGCGATTTCAATGAAACGCATCTGTTGAACGAACCCACCGACGTTGCCATTGGGCACACGGGCGACATTTTCATCACCCAGGGCCACACCGCCGGCAAGGGCGATCCTCGCGTGATCAAATACGCCAACGATGGAACTTTCGTGGCAACCTGGGGCGGTCGCGGCACCGAACCGGGCAAGTTTACCGTGGCCCACGGAGTCGCCATTGATGCCAAGGGCCTCCTCTGGGTGGCGGATCGGGAGAACCAGCGCATCCAGATTTTCGACCAGAACGGCAAGTTCATTCGCGAAAACAAATACCCCGGTCTGCCTTGCAGTTTGAATATCGGCAAACGCAATATCTACATGGTGAACGGTTTCGCCGGACAACTCTTGCGCCTGGATTTATCCGGCAAAGTGCTGGCCGCGGTTGGGAAACCGGGCAAAGGCCTGGGCGAATTCGGCGAGGCTCACTCCATCATGGTCAGCCCTAAGGGCGTCATCTACGTTTCCGACACCGTGAACAGCGCCCTGCAGAAATTCGTTGCGTCATCTTCCATTAATCGGCCGGAGAAAGCTAAACGGTAACCATGCTTACGAAACATTTCCTCCTAAGCGCGTTTGCGCTCACGCTGTCTCTTCCCGCGCAGACTCCCAAGTTTGAAGTGGATCCCTTTTTTCCGAAGCCCCTTCCCGAAGGTTGGATTACCGGACAATTGGGCGGGGTCTGTGTGGATTCGCACGACCACGTCGCGGTGGTAAACCGCCGCGATATTACCAGCGAAGAGAAAGAAACATCCAGGCAGGCTCCACCCATTCTGCTGTTCGACGCCTCCGGCCTGCTGGCGAATTCGTGGGGCGATCCGCAAACCGTTCCCAACTCCATCCACGGTTGTACCTTCGACCAGGAAGACAATATGTGGGTCGGAGGCAATAGCGATGGCATCATTCAGAAGTACAGTCACGAGGGGAAGTTGCTCCTGCAGATTGGCACCCGCGGCAAAGTCGACAGCACAGACGGCACCAGCAAAGGGGCGCCCCTAAACGCGGCCCACGATAGTCTGTTCCACCCGGCCGGAATCGCCGTCGACCCCACGAACGGCGACCTTTACGTCGCCGACGGTTACGGCAACCGCCGCGTAGTTGTATTTGATAAGAACGGCAAATTCATACGGCAATGGGGCCGCCAGGCTACCAAGGAAGAAACCCAATCCGGCGCGCCCGGTGTTTTTTCGCAAGTGGTGCATTGCATCAACATCAGCAACGCCGGACTGGTTTATGTCTGCGACCGCCAGGGCGACCGCATCCAGGTCTTCGACCGCACCGGCAACTTTAAACGCAATATTTGGATCCGCACCGGCACACCGGAGCTTCCCGACGAACGCGGCACCGCCTGGTGGGTGGAGTTCTCGCGCGACCCCCAGCAGAAATTTATCTACGTGATGAACGGCCGTAACGAAACCGTTCACGTGCTGGACCACGAAACCGGGAAAATACTTTCTACCTTCGGGCGTCCTGGCCATCAACTCGGCAATTTCACTCACGGCCACACCATGGCGGTGGACTCCCGCGGCAATCTTTACGTCGCCGAAACCAATTGGGGCCGGCGCGTGCAACGCTTCAAACTGGTCAATCCCTAGCTCCTACTTCACAACGATCTTGAATTTCTGAACTCGTTTCCCTCGGTTCTCGGCAATGTATACGTTGCCCTTGGAGTCCACGGCAATGCCATGCGCCTGATCGAAGTCTCCCGGAAAATGTCCTGGACGGCCAAAGTTTCCCAAAACCTTCCCGCTTTCGCGTTCGATGATTTCCACTCGCGAGTTGTTCTGATTGATCAAATACATCAACCGCTGATTGCGATCGCGCGAAAAGTCCATTGCCACCGCAGACCCGCCGGTTTCCTTGGCTTTGCCATCCGCCGGCATCGTGAACGGCGTCCACCGCACCTCAATGTTCTTCTTGAATCCACCCTGCTTGTCGTAGACCTGAATGCGCGAGCCCTCCCGGTTACACACATACACCAACCCATCATTCGCCACGCTCATGCAATGCACCGTCTGCATCCCCTCCGGATGCCATTGGCGCAAAAACTTGCCGTCCTTATCCATCACGGCAATGCGCTGGTTGCCCCCGGTCCCTTCGCCATCGGAAACATAAACGTCTCCGTTTGCGGGATCGACGAAAATGCTGGACGGCATGTAAAACTGCGTGGCATTCGAATTCAACGGCTGGCCCTTCGCTGTCCCGTCCGCCGAATCGAAGACGCCCTTCTTGCCAAATTGCTGCAGCAACTTGCTCCCGTCATGGGAATACTTCTGAATCATCCCCGACGGCGCGCTGCCAATCCAGATGGTGTTTTCCTTGTCTACATAACAGCTGTGCAATCGAGGGTCCAACAACTTCGCATCGCCCCACGAATGGACCACCTTCCCCGCCGAATCCAGCTCAATCACCGACGGAGCCAACTTCCCTGCGTTCAGGTCCACCTCTAAAACGTCTTGCCGATTCAGCACAAACACGTGATCGTTGCGATCGACACATACTCCGCCCAATCCGCCCAACACCCAATGCTCCGGCAAAGGTTTCGGCCAGGTCAGATCCACCGCATACTGAGGTGCGTTTTGCGCGCCGCAGACTGCAGCTAGCGTACTCAGCATCACAACACGACAGAAAATATTCATAAAACTCACCTCGTACAAAACGTCCGATGTCCGCGCATTATTTCCGCGTTACCACTTGCCAGGACAAATCAATATAATAGCCGTGTGCACACCGTAGTCAAGGCCGCGTTGGCTGGTTCGCTCACGCTCTTCACATTGGGCAGCGCCTTCGCCTGGCAAATGCCTTGGCGCGAGTACCCCGGCCAGGATAATATCGAAATCCCGCCCGACTACAAACTGCAGCAGGAGTGGGTCTTCGCCCGCCTGATGTACCCGCCCTATCAAGGCCCGCTGGTTTTTTCACGGCGCAATGGAGGCGATTGGAAGCACGGCCGTTCCAGTTGGACCACCGATTACACCGCGGCCGATCGCCACGTGGCCCGCGCGCTTCGCCGCCTTACCCGTGTGAGCGTGCGCTCTGTAGAACAGCCCGTCGATCTCGATGATGGCGACGATGTGTTCAACTACCCCTGGCTCTACGCCGTTGAAGTGGGCCATTGGCAGCTCACCGAGACTCAAGTGAAAAGAATGCGCGAGTTTCTCGACCGCGGC
>JANXYJ010000002.1 GCA_025350105.1 Terriglobia bacterium
GCCGCGGGTGAGAAAGCGGGCTTCGGCGATGCGTCCGTTTTCGATGCGCGCGCTGAGCCGCAACATGTCGCCGCACGCAGGATTGCTGACATCCACTGTTACCGCAGGCTGCGGCAGTTCGCCCGGATTGCGAGGGTTCGAGAAATGATCCAGCAGGCGTTGGCTATGCATGAAGTCTTTATTCTGTGTTCCAATTATGGCTGAAACGGTCACAGCGTGGCCGTATCTAAAAATGACGGACGAAAGTGTATTACTGGTGGTGGCTGCGGTGATCGAGCGGCAGGACCAGCACAAGGGCAAACAGATTTTGATTTGTCAGCGCAAGAATAGGAGGCGGCACGCGTTGAAGTGGGAATTTCCGGGGGGCAAGGTGGAAGCGGGCGAGACACCGCAGGCCGCACTAAAACGCGAGCTGCAAGAAGAGCTGGGCATCCACGCCGAAATCGGCGAGGAGATTACCCGCTACGATTTTCGCTACGGGACCGGCGTGACCACACCGACCACAACCACGCGGCTGCTGTTTTTTTCCGTTACCCAGTTTACAGGCGAACTGCAGAATCTGGACTTCACACAATTTCTCTGGGAGATGCCAGCGAACTTGCCGAACTACGACTTTTTGGAAGGCGACGTGGATTTCGTCAAACAACTGGCGGAAACTCGTTGAACCGGGAATAACCATTGACCGGGAATAACCATTGAATGACAGGCACCGCTCGTGGCATCCTAAGGACCATGAACCTTGGCATCTTCGGAGCAACCGGAACCATCGGCAGTAGGATTTTCAAAGAAGCGCTGCAGCGCGGCCATCATGTGACGGCGTATGTGCGCGACGCTTCACGGATACCGCAGGACAGGACCGGCGCAATGTGGAAAGTGGCGGATGTGCAAAACCCCAACCAGGTCGCCGAAGCGATTGGCGGGCAGGACGCCGTAATCAGCGCCATGTCCTAGGGCAAAGGCGGCGATCCGCAATTGATCGTGTCGGCCACCAAGTCTTTGCTCGATGCGTTTGGACGGCGGCCTGGACTGCGCCTATTGGCCGTGGGCGGCGCGGGAAGTTTGGAGGTGGCGCCGGGCAAGACGGTGATTGACGCGGGCATGATTCCGCAGGAATGGATCGCGATTCCCATTGCGCACCGCGATGCGCTGGCGCTCTACAGGGCCAACACGGTTGTGCCGTGGACCAACTTCAGCCCCGCCGCAAGTATCCAACCGGGCCAACGCACCGGCAAGTTTCGCTTGGACAACGAAAAGCTGGTAGTGGGCGCGGACGGCAAAAGCGCGATCTCCTGCGAAGACTACGCGCTGGCGATGATCGACGAAGTGGAACACCCGTTGCACATTCGCAAACGGTTCACGATTGGGTATTAATGGCCAACAAAACCTGGGCGCCTCCGGGGCATTTTTATTCACCACTTGTCGACCCTCAGGACCCTCACGTTCAGCCAATCTTGCGGGACTTCTATCACCTGGAACTTCCCGCCGAAAGCGGGATCGATCTGGATCGCGAGCGCATGTTGGCTATGCTCGAAAGACTGGGCAGGCATTATGGCCGCATTCCTTTTGGCCCACAAAAGATAGACGGGCTGCATTATTATTACGAAAATCCGACCTATTCGTACGGCGACGCCATTGTGCTGGCCACTATGATGATGGAGTTTCGGCCCCAGCGGATGATGGAAGTGGGTTCGGGGTTTTCCTCCGCCGCGATGATCGACGTGAACGAGCGTATTTTCGATGGAGCCGTAGAATTGCGCTTCATCGAACCTTATCCGGAAATTCTTTTGAATTTACTACCAACGGCCTCCCGCTATCGAAATGCGATTATTCCGCAGCCGGTGCAGAGCATTCCGCTGGAGACGTTTCGAACGCTTGAGGCCAACGACATTCTATTCATCGATTCCACTCACGTTTCCAAAATGGGCAGCGATGTGAATTATCTGATCTTCAACGTCCTGCCGATTCTGAAGCAGGGCGTGGTGATTCACGCTCATGATATTTTCTATCCGTTTGAATATTTGCCAGGATGGATCTTGAATGAAAACCGCTCCTGGAATGAGGCCTACTTGTTGCGGGCCTTCCTGATGTTTAACAGGTCGTTCGAGATCCTGTTTTTCAATCACTATGCGATCCGCAAGTTCCCCGAGCAATTGCTGGAACACATGCCGCTGTTCCTGAACAATCACGGCGGCGGGCTTTGGCTGCGGCGGGTGAGCTAAGTTTTACAGCGCCGCGCGCTCGGCTCGCGGCTTGGTGGTTAGGAACGACAGAAATTCCTGCGTGTCTTTCGTCAGTCCTTTGGAGAACGACGCGACCACTTTGCCGTCGGCGTCCATCAATGCGTAATACGGAATCGCAACGGTAGAGAATTTGTCATCCTGCAGCTTCTGATTTTCCTCGGATTCGGCGTCGGTTCCGTCGGTGTAGAGTTCAACCAGAACTAGATTCTTGGCTGCGGCCAGGATTTCCGGACGCGGGAACATGTTGGCTTTCATCCAATGGCAATTGGTGCAGGCGTAGCCGGTGAAGGTGACCAGCACTAATTTATTTTCGGCTTTAGCTTCGGCCAAGGCTTCGCGATATTGATTTTTCTTCCACAGCAAACCGGCCTCGCCTGAAGACCGCGCGCTGAGCAAGCCGGTTCCGGACGCAGCGGGGACGTAGGCGTCGAGTTCACCAAGCGGCGCACCGAACATTCCGGGTAGCAGACTGAAAGCAAAAATCAAAAAGACGCTGGCGGCTATCAAGCGGCCAATGCCCAAGCGATCGTCGGGTTCGACGCCCTCCAGTTTCAAAAGGCCGAGTAAATAGAGCCCCGCGAGCGCGAATAAGACGAACCAGGCAGCAAGAAAACGCTCACGTGTAAGCCAGCCCAGTTGCAGGACCTGGTCAATGTTGGATGCGTACTTTAACATGCCGGCAAGCAGCACAAAACCCATCACGGTCTTCACGCGCGCCAGCCAGCCGCCGCTCTTGGGGAGCTTTTTCAGATACGAAGGAAACGCCGCGAGGAAGAAAAAGGGTGAAGCGAGTCCGCTGGCGAAACTCACCATGCCGAGCACGGGCTGCAGTCCCTTGGATTGAACCGACGCTACCAACAGGCTGCCCATGAAGGGCCCGATGCAGGCGAAGGACGTGAGTGCGAAAGTGAGGCCCATCAACAGAGTGCCCACATACCCGCCGCGGCGGGAAGCGGAGTCCAATTTCGTAAGCATGCTGGAAGGCAAAGTGATTTCAAACGCACCCAATAGACTGAGCGCAAACGCGCCGAAGACCAGCGTAATGAAGGCGTTCACCCAAGGATTGGCTCCCAGTTGATTGACGCCGAAGGGACCGACGGCTGCCGTGACGCCGAGGCCGAGCGCACAAAACAGGACGATGATGCCCAGCGAAAAGACGACAGCTTGCAAAATTCCGCCGCGCTGATTGATGAAGAAAGAGACCGTGATGGGAATCATCGGGAAAACGCAGGGCGTGAAGATGGCGGCTAGACCCAGGCCGAATGCCGTTAAGAGGAATGCCGCAAGCCCGCTTTGTTCCATAGGTGCCGCGGCGGCCGGATTGCTTCCTTTAGCGGCGACGGCTCCTGGTTTAATTTCGGTGAAATCGGCGGGGACAACAAACGCCGCTGGTACGGACGCGGCGGGGTCAATCGTCAACGTATAAGTAGCGGTTTTCTTCCTGGGGGGCAGGCACTGGCGGTCGTTACAAGCCTGATAGCGGACGTTGGCAATCAACTCAATCGTGCCATTCGCTGTTTTTGTAAGCGAAGCCACCAGCGGTAAATCAACCTGCTTCTCAAACGTCTCGGTGTCCAGATTGAAGTTCTTGTCGAACTGGCGGGTGGGCGGAGGTTGATAGAGCCGGGAACCAGCGACGGCCGGATTGTCCGCGAGCCCCGCTGTTGTCGGGATGGGGCCGCCTGCGGGAGTGGTTAACGAATAGAGATGCCAGCCCTCCTGGAACGTGGCTTGCAGATGCAACGGGACATTAGAACCGGGCGGGGCCTTGGTGACAGCGGAGATGAGGGTCCACTGGATGGGGTCCAGTTTTTGGGCCGACGCCGTCTGGCCGACCAGTGCCACGGCGAAAATCAACAATCGACGCATAAACCTCCCAGGGGTTGCCGATTACACAGCGGCTTCGCTGCGCGACACTTCCGCCTCTATTTTCTCACTAATGCGGCCCTCGGCGAACTCGCCGGCCACACGAATGGCGTTTTTGATGGCGTTGCTGTCGGAACGCCCGTGGCAAATAATGGTCACACCCTTTACGCCCAACAACGGCGCACCACCGAATTCGGCGTAGTCAACACGCTTCTTGAAATCCTTGTAGGCGCCCTCGGACAGCGCATAACCAATCTTACGGGTAAGCGTGGCTTCCAAGGACTCACGCAGCATTTGACGGATCATCTCCACCAATCCTTCGCTTACTTTTAGAACCACGTTGCCGATAAAGCCGTCACAGACGACAACGTCGGCAAGCCCGCGATAAATGTCGCGGCCTTCCACGTTGCCGATAAAGTGAATGG
>JANXYJ010000015.1 GCA_025350105.1 Terriglobia bacterium
GCCAGCGATTCCAGCCGCTCGCGCTCTTCTCCAGTCAGGGTCAAGGGCTGCTTGGGTCTTCCAGTGCGCATCTAAGATCTCTCTAAATCTTAGACGAAGGCCAATCACTTCGGTTACGTTCTTCTGGGACAGGAGACTAGCGCCTGCAGTCAGGAACTTGTGGGAGCAACTAATTGATCAAAGAGAACCAGCAGCTATTTAGCGGCTTTCGTTGGCTTCTGCTGCAGGCTGTTGTAAACCGCTTCGACAAACATCGCGGTGGTCCAGTTGCCGGTATTGGCCCCAAAGCGAGTGTCGTAGTCCGCGGTCACTCTGGCGGCTTTCACTTGATCGAGTGTTGCGCCAGCGTTGATCATTGCCTGCACGCGGTCGCGGACAATCACCACCATGTCGCGATATTCCACTACTTCGTGTTCGTCGCAAAGATAGCCGTGGCCGGGAACGATGTAGGTGCCGCCCTGTTCTTCGTGTTCGTAGCCGGTTAGGTCCAGGATATGATTCAGTGCCTTGATTTCGCCCTGCACGGCACCGCCGTTTTTCAGATCGATAACGGGATACTGCGTGGTATTGAAAACATCACCGGTGGCAATCACGTCGGACCGCCGGAAGCGCACGATGCTATCGGCATCGGTCACCGCGTTGGGCTCGTAAAACAGTTCCACCAATTCGCCGTTGTGGAACTTGCGGCGACGTTCCTCCAGAAACGTGTCCGCTGGAACCATATCGTCGGGGGCCTTTTCGGCTTGCAGGTGAATCACAACATTGTTGTGCGCCATCAGCGTCGCGTGATGCAGTGGATCGGCCATGTGGCCGGTGGCAGCGCCGGGGGCTTGCAGATCGAAGAACGAACCGGGCAGGCTGGGGTCGGAACCGGCGCCACCCAGTTTGGCGTTGCCGCCCGTGTGCTCCGCGCGGGCGCTGGTGTTGGCGATGAACTGAATCGGCCGCGAGCTTAGCTTGCCGATAGCCGCGATTACTTTATCCGCCAGTTTCCCGCTGCCGCTATCCACCACGAAAGCGCCTTGATCGCCGGTCTGCAGTACAATGTTGGCTCCGTCGCCGGTCAACAGATAGACGTTATCGCGGATGTGCAGCACGTGAACTTCTCCGTCGTGCGGTTCGGCATCTTGGGCCCTGCTGGTTTCCGACGGCTGATTGGGGGCGGGCTGTAATTTGCCTAGCGCATCCGCGTCAGTCGAGTTTTTGATTTTCGCCGCGAAGCCCGGGTAAAGCGAATCGGCGCCGGACAGGCTGGCCACAAACGGCAGCTTATAGCGATCCGAAAATTCCTTGGCGAAGGGTTGCTTGCCAAATGGATAGCTGGGCACGGCGTCCGGCGCGCGGCCCGCAATCTCTTCTCCGTCGTCACAGGCGTACAACCAGGTGTGATGATCGCCCGGCTGGCGCACAAAATCGTTGCTGCGTACTTCCGGTTCGCTCAGGAAAACCGGATCGTTCACCACGGTTGTGTCGGTCAGGTGGTCCCCATGGCGCACGATGAACTCGGTCACCGTGGCCTGATCGCTTTCCGGGGATCCATTGCGCCGCAGCCAGCCTTGTTTTAAATGTGTGGTGTTAATCACCAGCGCATCCCCCACGAAACGCCCCGTGGAAAATCCCGTAAAACTATGCGGAGCCCAGGCCGGCGGATGCGGTCGTCCATCCATCCAGATCACTCGGTGCCCCTCTGTGGTCTGCGCCCAGATGTGTAGCGCAATCAATTGTTGATTGTGCGGATCGCGGTCTTCCCAGGTGCGGAAATTACCCACCGCGCGCATCTGGTACGGCATCACGTAAGCATCACATTGATGATGCCGCAGAGTGAGTCGCGACGGATCATAGGACAGCGCCCACAACCGCCCGGCGTCATTCAAGGCGAAGCCACCGTAGTCCGCGATCTCAGGACCATTGCCGCGCTCCATCCCATCTTCGTGGAGTACGGGAGTCCAGTAGCCGGTGATGTCCACGTCCAGCGCAGTTTGCCGCTGGGCGCGCAAGTTCATGCTGAGCATCAATACCAGGGTCACAAGCGGGATCAGGGCGAGACGTTTTTGCTGGATGGTCATAGCGTTGCTCTTTAACGGGGCTCTTTATCTAGGCTCTTATCTCGGCTCTCATCTGGTGGCGCACGGCGTGGGATTCCAACCCGTGACGTCGTTCTGTTTCTTATAATGCGTGCTGGTCCAAAAAGGGAACCGCAGGTATTGCGGATCCGTCACTTCGCTGATCACCAACAGCAGCGAATCACCACCCGGAACGTCGAAGCGCTCGAAGTATTCGGTGAGTTCCGTGCCCGCGCCGTAGGGCACGCCGTTTTTGCGCAGATAGCCGGGCCTCAATTTAGTGGTGACCACTCTCAGTGATCCGCCCGGGGGCGGCGGGAATTCAAAGCCGAAATCAATACCACCAAATCCTGTGCCCACCGGTGCGCGCGAAGTATCCCAGTGCGCCGCAGACACGCCCTGCCAGTCACCTCCTACGCCCTGGGCGGCCCCGAAATGGAGAGTGCGTGTTTGCGTACCCGCATCGGTTTCCAACTTCAGCGTATTGTCGTCCTGCCATGTGATGTGCAGCCGCGTGGGCAGGCGCATCACGCCAGCAGCCCCGTAAGCTTTGCATTGCTGCCCCGCCGCTTCATCTTTCGCCGGATCCCATGCATTGGCCGCGTCCTTGCCTGCCTGGTTCAGCGGCACGGAGATGAAATCGCCTTTGGGCGCGGTGAATTGCCGATACCGCCAATCCTCGGTGATCAACGCCACCCAATAGCCAGTAACGTCGATGGGAGCTCCTGCCTTGGGAGTGGGCGGCGGTGGCGATGGACCGCCTCGGCCACCGCGCTGCGCGGATGCAGAGACGCAAACCATCAAAATCAGGAGCAACGAAGTCCAATATCGCACCATAGTAGTCTAGCGCAGAATCTATAAGGTGGCGGCATGTCCGTTGACTTTGGCAAACCCGCGTCCTAAACTCATCCCTATGCGAAACAAATTCACAAAGATACTCGGTCTGGCCGCCGGTTTGGTCTTCGGTGGGGCCTCCCTGTGGGCCCACCATGGCAGTGCCATCTCCTACGACACGCAACATCTGTGGACCACCTGGGGCACGGTGACGGAATTTAACTATCTGAATCCGCACCCCTCCATGACCTTCGACCGCAAGCTGAAGGACGGCACGGTGGAGCACTGGGTTTCCGAACTGCTCACCAATCCGTCGGAGCTCGCACGTGCGGGTTGGACGAAAAGCCGTAGTATCGAAGCGCTGAAGCCCGGCACCAGAGTGAAACTCTATATCGGGACATCCCGTGCCGGTGGTATGAGCGGCATCGTGATGAAACTGGAAAACGACAAGGGCGAAAACATCGTCGGCCTGCGCGATGCCCTCACCGGCGGCTTGGATCTGGACGGCGTTGCCGGCGGTTTGCAGCCCAGCCCCGAAGATGTCAAGAAGGGATCCGAGAAATGAGCACATCCAAGTCCGTGTTTGCTTTGACCACGCTAGCCTTCGCTCCGTTGGTTCTAACCCAATTGGTTTATGCGCAAAACGTTGGCGGCCCCCCCAACGCCGCGGTCGACTCCTACCAATCAACCGATAAGGACACGCGCCCGTTTGACAAACACAACCTGGGCGGCCTGTGGAGCCGCAACGCGCAGCAGTTCAAACTGCCGCCTTGCACCGAATGCCGTGAGCATGGCCCCGTTCCCGGTTACGGCTATCACGGCACGCCGCCTCCCATGACGGCGGAAGGACAAAAACGTTTCGAAGCCAACAAACCTTCGCGCGGTTTTGATTTAGGCGGCAAAGACGCTCTGGCCCATCCCGAAGTGCATCCGGGCATGCGGCGCGCCGTGCCTCCCGCGTTTGGCAACGATCCGCAAGCCGCGTGCAATCCGCTGGGTGCCGCGCGTTTGGTGACGTTTTCCGGCGGCGGTGCTTCCATGGAATTGTTACAGACTCCGGACCGCTTCATCCAACGTTTTGAATGGACCTGGGACCACCGCGAGCTGTGGATGGACGGGCGCAAGCTTCCTAAAGTGGACGACTATTTGCCGCGCTACAACGGCTACTCCGTCGCTAAGTGGGAAGGCGACACCTTGGTGGTGACCACCAACGGTTTTGATTCACGCGCGTGGGTGGATCACTACGGCTTCCCGATGAGCGACCAGATGGTGCTGGAAGAACGCTATCAGCGGATCAGCCCGAATCGCCTGCAAGTGGAAATGACCATTACCGATCCGGTGATCTACGCGCAGCCCTGGCACAGCGACAAGAAAGTCTGGGCGCTGATTCCCAAGGAAAATATGTCGGTGGCCGGTTGGTCCGGTCTATTGGAAGACCGCTGTATTCCCACCGACGAATCGAAGTTCAACAAATTCCGCGACACCGCAGGCGGGAAGAAGTAAGCATTCTGGCGGACACCCGCCACTAAGAAGGGCGCTGGGAACAAGTAAGTCAGCACGCACAAGAAAGCCAGCACGAAGGTGCCAGCCTGAGTGAGTGCTATCTTGTTCCCTGCGGTTTCACCACCGCCGGCAGCGGCTTCGCGAATTTCCCGGCGTCCATCGCCACATTGGGCTGAACCTCGGTGAGTAAAATGTTCGCTTGTCCGTCGGTCCAGGTAATCACCATTTTGTGTGGCATTTTTACGCCGGCCACTTCCCGGTAGTCGGCATAATCCACCTGCGTCGGCACCATGCCGATGGGCGTATCGGCATATCGCACTTGCCGGGTGAGTAACCCGGTCTCGGCGTCAAAAAATAGTTTGAAGCGTGTGCCGCCCGCCCCGGTTCCCTGCATCACATTGACAGTGTGGTCGTCGATTGTGGTGCTGGGGAAGCCCACCCGCCATTGATTCAGCATTTGTTTGATGCGCCCCGGGAAGGAAAGCTCGGCATCGAATTTGCCGCCGTCAAGCTCTGCGCCCGGCATCATTGGTATTAAACGCACGGGGCGGTCCACACCAGCGATCCAGCCAGCACGGCCGTCAAAAACGGTGCTGCTATCGCCGTTCTGCGTGTGCGCCACCATCGTCCGCTGACCAGGAGCTTTCGCGTAGAGTTCCAGCGGCACCTTCATGTGATAGGTGTCGTAACCCTCCATGGTCCCCTTGGCTGCGAAGCTGGTGAGCGCAGCCAGCTTTTGCGCGCCACCCAGCGCCTGAATGTATTTGTCCAAAAGCTGATCCGCAGTGGGCTCCTTGGGCCCGTCGGGCGCAATTTCGATGGCGTTGGCGTCCTCGGGAGGCAGATTATATTGCTCCGCCAGACTGGGGATCAGTTGCGGCGCCTGCGCACCGCGATGGCAGGACCAACACGTCAGCGCGCGGCGCCCGCCAAACTGCGTCTTGTTGACGGTTTCCACCATGCGGATCATATTGCGCGCCATGCGTTTGCGCGGAATATCCTCGGCGAATTTGCTCCAGTCCTGCAGGCTTTCGGCAACATGGCAACCGGTGCAGTTCACGCCTAACGCGGCCGAAAAAAAGCCCATCGTGTCCATGAACTGGTTTACGGGAATTCCTTTCAGCGCCTGAACGTTCTTGAACACCTCTTCCACCATCGGCTGCTTCTCAGGAGCTTGCGCCGCGATGGGGATGGCCAACAACCAACAGGCCGGCGCCGCCATGCCCAAGCAAATCCGCCGCCATCGGAGAGTGGAGTCAAACATTAATTTCACCTGTGGAGTAGTCCTGCGCAGTGCACTTTCGCAGCAGCACTGTTCAGTAGGCAGGATACATCAAACCGGCAGCGAAATAAAGAAGCGTGCGCCATCGGTTGACGCCGTGTCCGCCCACATCTTCCCGCCATGGTCCAGCACCGTCTGGTGCGAAAACGCCAGCCCTAGCCCCACGCCATTCTTCTTTCCGGCGGTGACAAAGGGTTGAAAGAGCTGGCCGTGAATCTGCGGGGAAATGCCGCTGCCGGTGTCGGAAACCTGCACCACCACCTGGTTCTGTTGCCGCAGGGCGCTCACCTGCAGGCTTCCGCCATCGGGCATGGCGGCCAGCGCGTTGTCGATCAGATTCATGAATACGCGCTCCATGCGCGCCCGTTCCAGTGGCAGTTCAATGCTCTCCGCCACGTCGATTTGCACCGCCACCGCCTGGGCGTCGGCTGCCCCGGCGTAAACGTCATAGGCGGCCGCCACGATGTCCCGCAACCGGCACATTTCAGCGCCACTGCTGGTGCCGCGCCCGGAATCTACTAATTCCTGCAGCAACTGTTGCATACGCCGTGAAGATTTGTAGATGTTCGCCGCCAGCCGCTGCACTTGTGCGGGGGACAAAGCCCCATCAATCAGCATTTCCGCGCCGCCATAAATCGCCGCCAACGGGTTCCGTAAATCATGCACAATCGAAGTGGACAGGCGCCCAATGGTGGCAATGCGTTCCTGGCGGATCAGCTCACTGCGGCCGTTTTGAACCGAGGCGCACATCGCGTTGAAAGCCTCCGCCAACCGGCCCAGTTCATCGTGATCGCCAAACCCTCGCGGCGGCACCGGCACCCGGTATTCGTAGTTGCCGCGGGCCACTTCGGCGGCGGCGTGATCCAGTTGTTCCACCGGCTTCAGGATGCGCCGCGCCAGCATGTGGGTTAGCCATACGCCCAGCAGCATGGCCAAAAGCCAAACCAGCACTATGTTGCGCTGCAGCCCCGCGATGCGGTTTTGCGCGCTGGCGAACGACCGCAAGATGCGAAGCTCTCCCAGTGGTTGGCCCTCCACGTCCAGCAGCGGCGTTCCCAATTCGGTGTACTGGGTGCGGCCGGCGCTCAATCGCGATAAATTTCCCGGCGTGAATGCCGCCATTTGAATTTGCCGGTTGGCTTCCGGTGTCAACGAGGAGGCCACCACCGCGCCGCCGGAAAGAAAACAGAAATCGCTGCCGCCGGTCGATTCTTTCAAGCCCTTCACCACGTCGGCGTCCACCGCATAGCCGGCCACCAACACGTTCAACAGCCCCAGACTGGCACCGGCCTGCACATACACGGGAGTCACCGCCACCTGGTACAACCGTCCGCCCGCCACCATAAATCCGGAAGCTTGTTTGGGAAAATTTGCCGTAGCTTGCCGCACCACCGGCAGGTCCTGCTTCAAGTCTTCGCCGAGCCCACCACCCCCCAAACCGCCTAGCGATGCCAGAATTTTGCCGCCCGGATCGGTCACCAGAAATACGGCTTCCCGATCGGAAACCTGATTCCACAGTTCCGCCGCAGTATCGCGAATGGTGGCTTGATCCCCGGTACTGAATGCGGCCCGCACATCCGACATCCGGCTAAGCACAAGGCTGATGGAAGCCAGCGCTTCCGCACGCGCCCGCCACAAGGAAGCATAAGCCTGGAAGCTCGATTGCACCTCCTGGTCCACGCTTTGCGAAATGGCGCGGGTCGCGTTGTCCAGCACAATCCAGCCCGTCAAACCGAACAGCATCGTGAGGGCGATCGAGGTGGAGAGCAGGATCTTCCACAACAGCGACAAGCGTGAAATGCGTGCCAACATCGGTGCGGCCTCAATCCCGCTTTCCGGGGTACAGCACATTCCCCCCTGGGTCCGGCGGATACTCTTGGCCGTATTTGTTTTTGTGAGGAATCGACAAATAGCCAGCCTCGGAAACAGTGAAGGAGGGCAGTGATTGCATGTCCCCGCCTGCGCCACCACTGGTTCCGCCGTTAGAAGTGACGTTAGAAGTAATCGTCACGCGCCGGGTAAGCCCCTCCAGCGCGGCTTCGCTGGCGCGTTCATGCATCACGCGCAACTCGTATTCGCCGGGCGGAACCCCGGCAATCTCAAAGCTCCCGTCTTTCTTGCTCACCGCGAAATAGGGCGTGGCCAAAACCACAATCATCGCGCTCATCGAAGAATGGATATTGCAGAACACCCGCACTACGCCTTCGCGCGTAAACCGGACCGCCCGCGTGGTTCCCGGCGGATACAGGCCCACGTCAAATACCTGCCCGCTATAGCTGGAAAAGGCGTTATGAAAGATAGGATCGATGTTGGGAAAATCCACGGAGGTCCCCACCGGGATGGCCAGCACGTGCGGTGAAAAAGTTTTGTCTTTCTGCGTGATCACTGCGTGTGCCTTCACCGTTTGCATGGCCGCCCCACGGCTAGCCGTCCCGGACAGCGGCTTCAGCGAAATCACCACGCCCGAATAATCGTGCCGGTTCTTTACCGCCGGATCGCGCGAATCGCGCAGTTCCACCCGCCCCGTTACGGTGCCCGCATACAATGCGCACGCACCGGCGGCGAGAACGCTAAAACAGGTAAGCCAGCGCCAGGTCATAGTGATTATTTAGCCGATTCGGGAGACGGGCGTACTTGGTGCGCACCTGCGACGCCTCAAAGCTTAACAATACATTGGGAGCCAGCCGGAATATGGCGTTCCCCGCATACGCCAGATTGCGGCTAATCATCCCTTGCGCTAATTCGCGGGTTGGGTAACTCTCCTGACCGCCGTATAAGTCAAAGCTCAGCCGTGAGGTTGGCTGGTAGGAAAATTGCGCCCAGCCGCCCGCTGTGTGGATGGCCACAAAGTCTGCTGTGTAGGAGTTCGAATAGCGCAGCGCAAAACCTTGGCGCAAACCGCCCAAACCGCCGCCATTGCTCCCTTGATAGTACAGGCCCGTCACCTGCACTTTGCGCAAGGGCTGAATCATCCAATCCACCGAAACCAGACGCGACGCAACCGAGGTTCCGGCCACGTGGGTTTGGCTCACATGAAATCCCGGAGCAACTTCGACACGTGCGTTTTGGGAAAAGCCGTGCCACAAATTAAACCGCCCCTCCAAAGCCGGCCGCGAGGAAGCAACCGAATTGCTGTAAGCGGTGCCGGCGTTGCCAGTGGGCTCGGCGGTTTGATACATGCCTGCTTGCGCCCGCAACCCGCTATTTTCACCCACGGCAAAGCGCTGTTCGAAGCGGATCTGCGGTTGCCACAGCCAGGGATTTCCAGTGCCGGTGAGCGGCGAGACGGCCACCTGCGCAAGCGACGTAGGTTCGCGCGGGGAAAAGATCGGCTTATCCTGCCCAACCGTCAAACTCTGATTCTTCCAGTCAATCGACAAATTGGCAATATGCAGCCGCATCAGATGATTGACGGGATTTGCCGGGCGGCCCGATAGATCCAGGTTCAACGAACCATTCACCTTGCCCCCGCCCCAAATCCTAGGCCCGTTCCACAAAAAGCCGATGATGCTTTGCGTGATGCTGGCCCCGCCGGCATTGCGATTGTCCGCTGAGTCGGCCACCGTCGGATACTGATCGCCCCCGTTGGCCCGGCCGTTCAGGTAGGAATTGAACAACAGCGTGCCGGTCAGCTTCAGGGGAAATTTTTGCGACGCTTCCACTTTGCTTTGCGCCATTTCCTCCACCCGTTGTTCGGTGGTGGATACGCGTTCGTCTAACGGTGGAACGGACGGTGGTGGCAAGGACGATGGTGGAACGGACAGCTGCGCTTGGGGAGAAACTTCCGTAGTGGTCACCTGCGGCACAGCGCGGCCGCCGGCCTCCAATTGTTCGCGCAAGGCATGCACTTCCGCGGCAAGATTGCGATTTTCCTGCTCAATGCGTTCTAACCGGTCCAGGATCAGGCGGATGTCGTTGGTGGCCATCGCCGGTTGCGACGCTGCGGCATCTTGCGCCATCAGTCGCGCCCCTAGTGGTCCCGCCAGAAATAGCGGAAGCAACACAACAACCGCACTCAGCCGGGAACCCAAAGCCCAAAAACCGGCCCAGGGCCGATGAATCCGTGGCGGTTGATCAGATCGTTCGTCAGGCACTTGGTAAACCTCCTGTTGATTCGGTTTCGGTTGCAATTTGATTGTCAACCGCGTGCGGATCAGCGCTTTGGCTCTTGCGGATCAGTTGCTCCAACCGGTTGCGCACCGCTCCTGGCGAATAGGGTTTAGGAAAGTAGTCCTCCACGCCAAGGCTGGCTAGCCGGGCAGCCGTGCCCGGATCGGTGTCGCCACTGGTGACAATAACCGGAAGGCTAGCGTAGCGCGGCGTGGACCGCAACGCCGCAATCAGATCAAAACCGTCGCGCGCGATCGCATGCGGTGAATAGCTGCGCGAAGCCAAGTGCAGGTCGGTAATCACCGCGCACACATCCTCCGCATCGAGTGTTACCAGCGCTTGCTCGGCAGTCTCCACCGCCCGTACACGAAGCTCCAACATCCCCCAACCGGCCAGACCCACTTCAGCCAAACCCATAAGGGCCACCTCCAGCGAATCCCGGCAGAGATCGGTGTCCTCAACAATTAAGATCGTGCGCGACATCTAAAGTTACCCAGCGCGAAAGTTACCGCCTACGGCAAGAAAATTACGGCAGAAAACGGTATCCCACGCCGTGAACCGTCAGAAAGTGCTGCGGGCTGTTGACGTCCGGTTCCAATTTCTGCCGCAACCGGACCACGTGCGCATCTACGGTTCGGGTGTTCGGAAAAGACTCGTAACCCCAAACCGAATTCAGAATCATATCGCGGGTGAGCGCGCGGTCTGGATTCTGCAAAAAATACGTCAGCAGGTTATATTCGGCGCGGGTCAGTTTCAATTCCTCACCGGCCCGGGCGACGTGACGGCGCGTGAGATCCACCTCCACGTCGCTGAAATTCAGTACTTTATTTTCTTCGGGCGACGAGCGGCGCAAAAGCGCCCGGATGCGCGCCAGCAACTCCCGCGTTCCAAACGGCTTCACCACGTAATCGTCGGCGCCGATCTCCAGCAGCAGCACCTTGTCCATCTCTTCGCCGATGGCGCTTAAAACGATCAGCGGGGTTTTCAAGCCGGCCGCACGGATCTGCTTGCAAACTTCAATCCCGCTCAACCCCGGCATCCGCAGGTCCACCAGCATCAGGTCCGGCTTCAGAGTCAGTGCCTGTTTGTAGCCGCTCTTGCCGTTGTCGGCAAGGGCCGGGCGGTACCCCTCGTTCTCCAGCATCAGCCCGATCGTGTCGCGCAGGGCCGCGTCATCATCAATCACTAAAACAGTCTGCATAAAGGGCCAACTTTGCCGGGCAAAACTCGCAAAAAATCGGGATCTACGCTGATTGTAACGAACACGGTCCCCGCAAAACCCCTCATTCCCTGGCGAATGCCGTTATTTACATTTTTTTTACAACTTCGCAACCATTGCTTGGCTCTCCCGCCTTAACCTTAGGTATAACGGGGAAATTGAGGAAGCCCGCCAGGCGAATGGCCCAGGCTAAAGCCCAGGCTACAGCATGGTCGGCTTCCTCCCTTGATAATTCCAAGCTATCCGCCTGTGCTGCGCGCAAACCCGACCGTGCGTGGCCCAGGCCGGAGGCGTACCATCAAGGCGCGGCGGTTCTAGTCAGGGGTGATGTGAGACGCCGCGCCCCGGTGCGTTTTCGCCTCGGCGTGATTAATTCCCAAGCCCGCAATCGCGAACTCCCTCTCTGCGCAACTTTTTGCCATTGCCCGCCTGTTACACAAAACTGCGGCCTCCGCAGCTATAGTGAACCCACAATGGACTGGGGTTGCTGGGCCGGCGTCAGGACGAGTCCTGTAGTAACTTGAGGTTGTGATGCTTCGCGCTTTCCTTTTTGTGGTGATCCTCGCGCTTGCTCCCGGGGCGTTCGGGGAGAAGTGGGTGCAGCAGTATTTTTACGACGAAAACGGGAAGGAATTGCACCTTACAGATTTGGCATTTGCGTCCGTGACGCGTGGCATAGCGGTGGGGGCGATTGTCAATGTTGAAGGACGCGACGACGGACGGGCGCGGGAGTTTTTAGCGTTGGTCACCAGCGACGCCGGGGAACATTGGGCAAAGGTGGCGCTGAAGGAGTTTCCACGGTCGGTCTTCTTTCTGAATCAGCAGCAGAACGACACTTTGGGTTGGATGGTGACGGAGAACGGGATCTGGTTTACCGAGGAAGCCGGGCGATCCTGGCGCAAGGTGAGCGAGCAGATTGGGGCGGCGAAGAAGTTGTTCGGGGCTCCCGCCGGCGGGGTGATTGACCGGGTTTGGTTTTTGAATGCGAAGCATGGGTTTGCAATCGGGGCGCGCAAATCGGTATTCGAAACCAAAGACGGAGGACGGACGTGGGTTGCGGTTGTGGCAAAAGGCGGCGCGGAAACTCCAAAATCAGTGATCCAGCAGAGCCCGGAACAAATTGCCGAGGATGCGGTAAGGCTGGCGTACACCGCCTACACGGCAATCGGGTTTTGGGGTGATTGGGGCATCATCACGGGGGCACTTGTGCCTCCGCAGCGCGCGACCTATGGGGGAGTGCCGGGTTGGATGGAGCCGCAGACGATGATCAAACGGTCTCCGTCGCGCACCCAGGCGTTTGAGTTGGATACGGGGGATGCAGGGATGAACTGGCGATTGTCCACCGCGCCAGTATATGGGGCGATGACGCAGATTCGTTTGACGGCGGATTGGGGTTTGTCCGTTTGGAATTTTGATGACGCCGCGCCGTGGGCCAGTGAGGCGCAGCGGATTCACCCCAAAACAGGCCAGGGCGAAACTGTTTTTAGGCGGGCGGACCGGCGGGTAACGGATTCGCAACTGTTTGCCGATGGCAGCGCGTTTTTGGCGGCCGTCGAACCGATGGGGACGATGAGGTCGGCTCCCATTCCGGGCAAGGTGCGGATCTTGCGGGCGGCGAATGTCGCGGCGTTGCCTGCGGCGGTTTCGGGATCCGCATCCCGCGAGGGTTGGGAAGAAATGGCCGTGGACTACCGCGCCGTGGCGAACCTGGTGTATCTGGCGGGGCCGGACGCGGAGCACATGTGGGCGGCGACGGATACCGGAATGATTCTGAAGTTGGTGAAGTGAGGGCTTTGTGAAACGAACCGGAACAGAGGAATCGCTGCGCTGCTCTTTTTGCCACAAGAGCCAGGATGTGGTGGGTAAGCTGATCTCGAGTCCATCGGACTATCCGCGGGCATATATTTGTGATGAATGCATTGCGGTGTGCAACGCGATTTTGGAAGACGACAAGCCGCAGCAGCCAGCGCCAGCGTTGTCGCCGGTGATGGAAGACCTGGCGGCGTTTGCGGAGTTCTCCTCTTCGAAGATGGCCAAGACCGATTTGGCGCGAGGCGAAACTCTCTTCGTTGGCTTAAATTGCTTTGAGCCCGGACAGGAACATGCGGCGCATGCGCATGAAGGGCAGGACAAACTTTACGTGGTGTTGCAAGGCGACGCGGAGATCCAAGTGGGCGCAGAAAAGCGGCTTGTAGGTGCGGGCGGCGGGGCTTTCGCCGCTTCAGGGGTGACGCATTCGGTGAAGAATGTGTCGACGACGGCGCAGTTGATTGTGTTGGCCGTGCTGGCGCCGCCTCCCGCCGCGAAATGAAATTGCGTGGGCAAATTGGCGTTTTGATTTTTCTGTGCGTGCTGGCATACGCACGTTCGCTGGGCCTGCCTCTGTTGGAAGACGATTATCCGAACATCACCGGAGCGCGCACTTGGGGCACGCTGGCCGGGTTCTCCACGCTGATGCACACCGGGCTGATCGTACTGCGGTCCACAGGGTATTGGTTGACGGCGCTGGTGTGGAGCGCGATGGGATTTCAGCCGGTGGCCTATCGCGCGGTGAGTTTGCTGTTGCACATCGCAAATGCACTATTGATTTTTGCACTGTGCCGGAGCTTGCCGAATTGGCGCCCCGTGGCGTTCTGGGCGGCGGCTTTCTTCGCGGTTCACGAAGGGCACCAGGAAGCGGTGATGTGGGTATCGGCCAACAACGAACTGCTGATGCTGCTGTTTGGGTTGGCGGCGTTGTGGTGCTGGATGCGGCAGTGGCGTGTGCTAAGTCTGTTGCTATTTGCGCTGGCGCTGCTGTCGAAGGAATCTGCGGTGATTTTGTTGCCGATGTTTTTGTTGGTCATGCCCGTGACTGAATGGCGGCGTTCGATAAGGCGGCTGGTGCCGTTTGCGCTGCTGGCGTTGGGTGCGGTGGCGATCGTCATTTCCACCCGCACCTATTCGTTCCGTTTCAACGACGGCAGTTTTTCCTTGCACTCGCCATTTTGGATTACCTGGCCGCGGAGCTATGGGCGGCTATTGTGGGTTTGGGGCTGGGCAGCTCTCTTGTGGCTTTTTGTTCGTCGAAACAAATTCGGCGGATCGCGTGTGGTGGTGCAGGCGCTGTTGTGGATGGGTTTGGGATTGATTCCCTATAGTTTCTTGACTTACTCGACCGCGATTCCCAGCCGTCAAACGTATCTGGCCAGTTTTGGTTTGGCGCTCTTGGTGGGGCTAGCGTTGGCGGATTTGGCATCGGTTTCTCGCCAGTGGGTAGCGGTTGTGTTGGTGGCGATGCTGCTCAACAACGTGGGCTACTTGTGGACCAAAAAGCAGCAGCAATTCGCCGAGCGCGCGGCGCCGACGGAGCAACTGCTGGAGTTAGTAAAGCGAACGAAGGGACTTGTTAAAATCCAATGCTTTCCGCAACCGCAGATTGTGGCCGATGAAGCCGTCCGGGTAGCCTTGGGACGGGAACCGGAGACGGCTCTGTACGAAACCCTGAAGACGCAAGGTCAGACGCATTTGCAGGAACCAGCGGCGGTGTTCTGCTATCGGAAACACTAAGTATTTGGCGGCAAACTGAGATCCACGCCTTCCCACCGCGCGACCACTGCGGAGGCCAGGCAATTACCCAATAAGTTGACCGACGTGCGAGCCATATCCATCAGAGTGTCGACACCCAAAATGAGTGCGATGCCATCGGCTGGCAGCCCGAAAGAGGCCACGGTTCCGGCCAGAATCACCAACGATGCGCGCGGCA
>JANXYJ010000062.1 GCA_025350105.1 Terriglobia bacterium
TATTTTTCTCCTCAATCAAAGAACCGCGACAGAAAGAACCTCGCGAGATTTATCTCGCCAGCTTCTCGTGTGAAATCCAATAGCTATGTTACATTCATAGTCAAATGCAAGTCGAGTGCGCGCCGCCGCCGCAGTTGTTGCCGAGTGCGTTGCAGGTAGCACCGGAACACATATACGCGCGTGTCTTTGCCCGCATGCGGCCACAAGCGCCGCTTCCATCCGTTCATGTGCAATTCCGGCGCTATGCCAACGCGAATGCGCAAATTCGATTGGACCAGGGCATCTTAATGGTCCGGATGGCCGATACCTTGGCGAGCGCACCGGAAGTGGTGTTGGAGGCCCTGGCCGAAATCCTTTTGGCGAAGCTATTTCGCCAACCCGTTCCCGCGGCTTGCAATCAGCGCTACCGCAGCTATCTGAATCAGCGTGAAGTGCGGCGAAGCTTGACTCTGGTTCGTCAAATCCGCGGCCGCAAGCGGGTACTGCATCCCAGAGGACAATACTTCAACATCGAAGAAATGTTTGTCGAACTCAATTTTCGATATTTCAACGGATTGTTAGCGCAACCGATACTGGGATGGAGCGTGCAAACGTCACGGACGCTCCTGGGGCACTACGACGTCTCCCATAACGCGATTGTACTGAACCGCAAGTTGGATCAGGCCAATGCCCCACGCCTGGCCGTGGAATACGTTCTGTTTCACGAAATGCTACACCTGCGGCATCCGGCGGAGCATACCGGCGCTCGCCGACGGGTCCACACTAAAGAATTCAAGGCAGCGGAAAAACAATTCGACCGATTGCTGGAAGCGCAAGCGCTGCTTCGTCAAATAGGATAAATCGAGGGTAGTGCAGCCGCTCAGCCGGCAACGTGAGCGCCAGCCCCACGTTCTACTTCCAGGCGCATCGCTTCCAGCATTTGCAGCAAGGGGCGAACGTGGATTGATCCCACCGCTCCCGGAAGCAATAGTCGCAATTCTATGCTGGCCATCGTCCGCCAAAAGGTGAGTTTCTGGCCGACCAATAATTCCACGATGAAGGCGGAGGGCAGTGGGGACTCCGCGACCATTGCGCGGGCTGCAGCATGAAGCCGGTTAAAATCGCCGGCTAACTCAGATAGGTAAAGGCGAACCACACGGCGTTGGTCGCGTTTCCATCGGTCACCAATTTGGGCGGTATATCCGGGCGTACCTTTCAGAAAACTGAAATCTTCCTCGGAAAGCAGCCTTTCCAGTGGCTGGTAGCGCTCTATGGCAAAAGCGCTCGTGTCTAAGTCAACTGACTCAATTCGCTCCAGATCGACAGGTCTTCCGGAGCGCAAACGCATCCAAGCCAGTGCTCCGGAGAGGCTAACCAGCGAACCTGCCGTCGCTGCCCAACCGAACATCGTCCAAGGTGTCATCTTAGTGTTCCTCTGATTGACTCAGCATACTGGAGCATTTCCCGGAATGCAACTATCAAAATGGGATGATTATCGATGATTAAAACGCGTTAATGCGGTATTAATCGAATCGAGCTGCCCGGACAGGCGATCCATTTCCACCGGATTCCAACGGCGGCGGCCGACGGAAGCGAGATCGTCGCGTTCCCTGCGCAAGCCGAAAACCCACAGGGCGATACAGGCCGTCTCGGCAACCATCATCGTATTGCTAATGCGCAACGTATAAGTTGGTGACGAGAGATTGATCGCCAATAAACCACTGGATCTGGCTAGAAAGAAGACCGTGAATCCTACTGCATAAAGTTGGATATTTCGCTGCAGCCGCACCGGAAACCAGGTTACATAGAAACCGATCATCAGAAGAAGCAAAACAAGAACTAAGTTTCCTGCCCTTTCCGATGTGAACAGCCAGTGCAGATACGGAAACTGCCCGGGAAGAACTTTTGGATCTAAAATCAGACTGGTTGCGGCAATCACCACCGCGAAGCCAAAAGCAAACAACACAACCTTTTCGCCGAAAGCCGCCAGTGCCGGCCGATCGTTTAACGCCAGCGAATAGATCTCACGCACCACTCCGCAGGCTACCAGAAGATTCACGGATTGGCCAACCAAATACACCCACGTGTATCCGTCACTTTTCCGTGGGAGTAACATCAGAAGCGACAGTTCCAAAACCAGCAACGCAAAAAAGCCAAACGAAAAACGGAATTTAGCAATCAATCCGGCTTGTAGAATACGGGCAAGGAGGGCTAGACAAGCCAAGGCTAAGGCAATTGATAGAGCGCTTTCAAAGTTCGGCATTCCGTTAGAGCCCCTCAGTCTGCCAGAGCCCCTCAACGTGACTATAGCACCCCCGGCCAACGTCGGACGCGCCACCTGCATGAACGCAAAAGAGGGTCCATACACCAAGGTTCACATCGCCTTCGTGTTTGGACCCCCTCGGTCAGCCCCTATTTATGGGCCCGTTCGATGGATCAGTTTTTGTTGGGCTTATCGCAGGGAAAGCACAGCGGAACGCCTTGTGCACCGATCGTCGAAGCCAACGTCATCGCCATCGCAATCAGCAATAAAATCTTCTTAATCATGAGTCTTCATCTCCAAAGTTTTGAAAGTGAACTGCTTTGAATCGAGATTACGAAAAATGACCTCTCCGTACCAGGAAAGACCCTCATTTTTTCTGCTACCCAGACGAGTATCTGGCTATTTTTTCAGTAACATAGCTAGAACGAATCAGCGAAAACAACAGGTGGGAGCCGCGTTCGGTCCAGAAATGTGGCATCTTCTGCAACCGCGGGTGGGGATGAACTACAATGAGAAACGCGTATGCCTCGCTTTAAGGTGAAGGGTGTTTTGGAGCGGGATCCGGTAGCGGATCTGTGGAAGCATACGCTGTCCAAAATCCCTACAACTTATGGCCGTCTGTTGTACCTTGCCGGCCTGCGCGACTCGAGAACCGGGGTGTATCAACACCATGGCCTTGCGGCTGCCTTCGGGCGGGAAGAAAGCAAACGAACGCTGTACGAAAGCCATCGCCAGGTGTTTGCCGAGTGGCTGAATTTGCCCTTGGCTGAAAAGGCCGCAAACCTGAGAAGCTACCTGGCCGGTGCGGAGACCACCACGGAGGAATCAAGGGACACAATCATAAGTCACTGGCTGCGCACAGGGCATCGTTTCCAACTGCCCGACTCGGCATCGCCGGCCGAACAGATGTTATTCCAACAGGAACTCCACCTTTTGCTGCAAATGCTTAAGGCTGAGCCCGCCGGCGCGGGGATTGGTCCAGGCTCATCGCCACACGCGTAACACGGCCAATCAGTTCAATTTGGCCCGGATATTTATACGCTGTCGGGTCGCACTGGGAAGCGGGATGAGGCTGCACAATCAACTGCCCACCCTTGAGCGAACACCACCCGCAAACATAACCCTCGCGGTGCTCAAGGAAATAGATGGGGCGTTGAAATTCGTTGTCCCAACCGGAGCTTACTATGCGGCGCTTGGTGTCGTCGATCACTACCAGCGAGCCCGGCGGAATAATGGGAAACATGGACCAATCCTCGGTGCCAATCAGTCCGTAACGCAAATTTCTCAAGTCCATTCGATTCAATAGCATCAAGGGAACGGTTCCCCATTTTTGAATCAGGCGGCTCAGGAACACGGTTTTGCTGACGTCGAGCCCGGGATCGAGCGACAGCGGTACCCGTACCTCGCCCTCCTCGGCACGAAACCCAACCAAACCGGTTCGCGGATGGCCCAATAGTCCGGCGTCAGTGGCAAGGGAGTTAACGGAAATCCCATACCAGGAAAGGACTTCGTTCATGTCCACGCGGTAGATAACGCAGAGCGAGTACAGGCGGTAAAGGGAGGGCATCGTCCCTTTGTTTTCCATGTCCGCCAAGCGGCTAAGCTGCACCACATACTCGTCATTTCCGTGGATGGCAGCGAGGCGAAGGCTGGCTTCCTCAACTTCACGGAAACGCAAGTTTAAGCGTTCCCGGGCCTGCTTGAGTTTCCGTCCGGCTTCCTCCATGATAGATGTTTGGGCAGAAGCGTCAGAGTGACGCTGGGGAGCTAAAGGCATAAAACTGACCGTAACCTCTCCTGATGGTAGTAGAATTATACAGTTACCATGCATGCAAGATCAAGAATTTTTCTTTAATTCTGTTCTGAATTCAGAACAGAGCCAATTATTTTCCTATTCGATAACAAATACGACCGATATTCTTGGTTAGTTTGGAGACTTTGTGCGAATTATTGTAGCGGTAACCGGAGCCAGCGGATCCATCTACGGATGGCGCTTGCTGGAAAAGCTGCGGGCCCGCCCGGAAAGGGTGGAAACGCATCTGATTCTCACCCGGTCAGGCGAGAGGACCGCCCTGCTTGAGATGGGCAAGACCGCCGCCGACTTCCGTGCGCTCGCCAATCATTGGTATCCAGTGGAAGATATCGGCTGCACGTTGGCCAGTGGTTCCTACTCTGTGGACGCGATGGCAATTGCTCCGTGCTCGATTCACACGATGTCGGCAGTGGCGCATGGAATCAGCTCCAATCTGGTGGTGCGCGCAGCGGACGTAACACTAAAGGAGCGGCGGCGCCTGGTTTTGATGGTGCGGGAGTCCCCGCTTCATTTAGGCCACCTGCGATCCATGACCGCACTGGCAGAAATGGGAGCCGTGCTTGCCCCGCCGGTTCCCGCCTTTTATCATCAACCGCAAACCGTGGCCGATATCGTGGAGCACAGCGTGGATCGCGTAATGGCTTTGTTGGGGGCAGCCGCGGAAGACGCACGCAGTTGGCAAGGTGGGCAGCGAGAGCAAAAGCGCTAAGATGGGTTTTCACCGCAGCACAGCATGGGCCGTGGCCGAGTGGCCCGCTAATGCCGCTCAGCAGGTGTAATGATTTGGACCCGCATGAAGCAAGCCTCCCGCATGAAGCAAGCCTAAGGAGAAGCCCGAGGAAATGAAGACCAAGCCGTCGGTTGAGAAAACTCTATTGAAGCCGGGCAAGGCTCCACGGCGTGTGGCATTTCAGGGAGAGCTGGGCGCCTTCAGTCAGCAGGCCATCAAACAACTGTTGGGACCATCGGCGGTCCCGGTTCCCTGCGAACGGTTCGACAAAGTTTTTGCCGCCTTAAAGAACGGCGCGGTGGACGCGGCCGTGGTTCCGTTGGAAAATACCTTGGCCGGATCGGTGCACGAGAATTTCGATCTGCTGCTCCAACACCCGTTTGAAATCACGGCAGAGACCAGTGTCCGGGTCGTTCACAATTTGATCGTAAGACCGGGCGTTACCGCGAAATCCATCCGCCGGGTTTACTCGCACCCAGTTGCGCTGAACCAATGTCTCAAGTTTTTTGAGCGGCACCCCAAGATGGAGCGCATGCCGTTTTACGACACAGCGGGCAGCGTGAAAGCTCTTATGGAGCACCCAAACGACGGTTCTGCAAATGGGCCCGGCAAGAACGATGCGGCGATTGCGTCGGAATTGGCAGCCAGCATCTACGGCGCAAGCATTCTCCAAAGAGGTATTGAAGACAACCGGCAGAATTTTACCCGCTTCTTTCTGTTGGAACCGGCGGGGTCCCCTGCCCGGCCGGTAAAGGGTGATCACCAAAGTTTGTGGAAGACTTCGTTGGTGTTTTCCACACGCAATATCCCCGGTGCCTTGTTTCGAGCATTGGGAGCCCTGGCACTGCGCGATCTGAACCTGATTAAGATCGAGTCCCGCCCTTTGCGGGGCAAATCTTGGGAGTATCTTTTTTTTCTCGACATTGTGGGGCATCGGGACGATCTGCAGATCCGCAACGCGCTGTCACATCTGGCGGAGATCGCAGATTTCCTGCGCGTACTTGGCAGTTACCGTGCAGCTGCGCTGGAGTCGTTAGGTCCGCTGAAAGCCGCTGGGCCAGGGTCCGTCACAAACCGGCGCACAAACAAGAAACAAATGTAACGTTTTGGCCGGTAGCGGAATCAACTCAACTAGATGCCTAGCCTGATTTTCGTTCTTCTTCTTTTTGCCGACGCGTCGGTCAGTCCCGATCTTTGGCGTGCACGGGATGCCCAGGACCGTGCGACGCTGGTGCACTTGGCAATGCAATCCAGCAGCGCCGCGGACACGCATGCGGCTGATGCGGATTCTTTGTACAAAGCAGCACTGGCGCAGTCCACCCTAGCCGAAGTAGCGATGGAGGTTCGCGATAAACCACAAGCTAAATTCGCCGCTGAAGCCGGGATGAAGGCGGCCGACAAAGCGGTGGCTTTAAAGAGCGACCATGCCGAATACCATCGCATTCTGGGAACGCTCTGCGGGCAAGCGGCGGCTGCGGTAGGCGGCCTGGGTGCCTTAAAATACGGGCGCTGCGCCTTGGACGAGGTGAACAAGGCCCTGGAACTGGACCCGAAATCGTCGGTCAATTACTTAAGCCACGGTGTGGGAAATTACTACCTGCCGCAAGCGCTGGGCGGGGGCGTGGACCTGGCGATTCGCGATTTTGAAAAGGCAATTACGCTTGATGCCAAAAATGCCGATGCCCACCTGTGGCTGGGAGTTGCCTTGCGAAAAGCGAATCGGAATGCGGAAGCGCAAAAGGCTTTCGAGCGATCTGTGCAGTTGAATCCCGCGCGAGTATGGGCGAAACAGCAGCTGGAAAAGACGGCGTCCCGCTAGAGTTTGCAGCGCCACTCATCGCTTCGTACCCTATCGATTCGTACCCTATCGCTTCATCAATTGGTCGCCTGCAATGGCTACGCTCAGCGGCAACTGTGGAACCGTGATCGAGAATTGTCGCCCCTCAAAGCCAGTTCTTACCCAAACGGTGCGCGAGACCCCTTTGGCCAGTTGAATTTCCACCGGCACATCCACTGAAAAATCGTCCTCAACGCCGGATTGCTCCACGGTTCCAGTTATGATCACTGCGGGAGCAACGCCTTTGGTAGTGTAGTGAATTTTCAGTGCAGGCACACCAGTGCGGTAGACCCAGTTCTCGAAAAATGTGTCGATAGAGCTGGCGGGAACATCCGCAGGTCGGAGTTCGCGAACCAACGCAGCCACCTCCTGCGTGGTCACCGTTCGAAATTCATAGCGCCTGCGCAGTTCCTTAAGCATTCGGAAAAACGCCTGATCGCCTAACCGGCGGCGCAACATGTGCAGCACCCATGTGCCTTTGTCGTAGGTAATCACGCGCCATGCTTCGGGAATGGCGGAGGCCTCCAGTCGCCCTCCCCAAAGAATGGGACCGGCAGATTCGCGTGCCGGACCGCCATTCGGTTTGGCCAGGAGTTCGTCGCGATATCCATCCAGCACTTTTGCAACGGGATTGAAACCCTTTTTCTTTTCCAGCCACAACAAGGCCGAATAGTTGGCCAGCGCTTCCGGCAGCCAGCGGTCCTCGCTCCGGTTGGAGGTCACCACGCTGCCCCACCACTGATGCGCCACTTCATGGGGAACCAGAATATCGGAAAAGAACACTTGCTCACGCGAATTCCGCAGCGCAGCCGGGCGTTCGATGGGCGACAGATAAGCAAAAGTTGACAAATACACCAGTCCGGGAAAGCCCTGCCCGAAGGTTCCGGGAATGGGGGCAACTGTTAACGTTTTCAGAACCGGCGGGCCAAACAGGTCGCTGAAGTAATCGATGGAGGACTGCAAGTCGTCCACGACAGCTTTCAGCCGCCCAAGCGGATCGGGAACCGTAGGCTGGTTGACTTGAGAAGTAGGCGTCCGGATGCCGCGGGGTCCCGGGCGGACGGGAGGTTCGCTGAGCGGCATCTCCATCGAGCGAGGCCGAAGGGCTTCCTCTAAATGGCGATTACCGTAGACTTCGAAGGCTACCCCACTCGCGGTCCCGCTGACCTTTTCATAAGAGCCCAGATTGAAGCCGCCGGCTCCAATGGGAACGTTGGTCCGGCGGCGGGTGAAACGCCAATCGCCGTCCGTCCGATCCTCCACCACCTCTCCCGCAGCCACCAGGGTGAACCGTTTGGGGTAGCGAAACGATAGATCGTACAAGGAAAACTCAGAACCCAGGTGCGGATACCAGCTGCCTCTGGCGCTGACAAAAAATACACCTTCGCCCCGCGTGGTAATCACGTTGCCGTGGTGCACGAAGGTAAATTCATGCTCGGAGTTCGCCGGCAAAACGCCGGCCGCAACCACCACCACTTGATCCTCGGTGCCATTCACGTCGCTGCGCCGTGCGGAACCATCGCGCAACCACTCCGCCGGGGTTCCGTCGATGGTGGCAGAATCAATTTCCATGGATGAGGTCAACTCAAACTGAAATGCCCGCAACGCTTGGGGCCCCACACGCACAGTTACTTTTGTCGTGGCCTTGACCGTCAAATCGTTGGGAATTTCGGCGTCAATCCGGAACTTCGCCAAGTGGTAGTTGGCAGGCGGCGCAGGTACTGGGGTCTGCCGCTGCAAATGGCGTGGCAGGAAACTGGTCCAGATATTGACCACGGGTTTCCCGTCGCGCGAAGTCGCTTGCCGGATTTCCACTCGCCGATCCAGCCGTTCATCGGAAATCACATCAAAAGTCGACAGGTTCTTTCCATTCAGCGCCAGAAAAGTCATACCTTTCCTAACCGAGTCTGGCGTGAGCAAGTCGTTTAGCAGCCGCATTTGCATTGGCTCGGAGACATTGGATAGCACGGGATCCCATTGCATGGCCAAACTGGCGCCCATTTCGGGAGTTTTCGCCGCACAAGCTTGCGAGCCCG
This sequence comes from Terriglobia bacterium, assembly GCA_025350105.1. Classification (GTDB taxonomy): domain Bacteria; phylum Acidobacteriota; class Terriglobia; order Bryobacterales; family Bryobacteraceae; genus Palsa-187. The sequence continues at coordinate 8,659 of JANXYJ010000062.1, forward strand.
GCTCCGTATGTGCCTGTTGATAGAGCCGTTGCACGGAGTCATCGGTTGCGATGAGCAGCGAGGCGCGCAAATGTTCGTCCAAATTGGGTGAACCTGTAAAGGAGGCCAGCGATTCGCGCTCTTCCCTCGACGGGGGAAGGAGGATAATTTCTGCATCGCCGCCCTCCACTTCCGCGGAAAAGATGGCGGCCAAACGCCGCCCGCTGAAGGGCTTGGAAAAGATCAAAAAACCGTCGTTGAAATACAGCTTGACGTCGTCCTTGGTGAATTTAAGATCGCGAACACGAAAGCACTCCTGGGGATCTAAGCCGGTTTGACGGATGGCACGGGTTATATCGGCCGCAGTTTCCCCGGCCGCATATCCATTTTGCCCACTAAGGCCTTGTTCACCCAGCCGTTGCGCGGTGAGGGAAGTTTCGTGCCAGCAAAATAGCGCCACCAACAGGGCGCGGGAGCCCCAGGAACGTACAGCAAGCGCAGAAGGTTGCACGTATTCAGTTTACAGCGCAGGCGAGAGGTTGTGGATGGCAATAACCATTTACCATTGCTCGCAATCTAAAAGCCGAGCTCTAGTCCGGTGTCTTCGCCGATTCCGCGATCTGTAATCAGCTCAACCTTCACCGTGGCATTTTCGGACTTGGGGCCCTGCCAGCCGAATTCGTACAATACCGGGCCGCCGTTTGCGATTTCATTAAAGGTGAATCTCTCCACCACCGAAGTTCCACTCCAAACGATGAAGCCCAGTGGCGCTAGCCGCCGGGTGGCCGGTCCACCCTCTTCCACCATGACTTGCAACGAGTGTTGGTTCGCGTGCCACTTGGCGGTTCGGATCTGCAAGGGAATGGCAGGCAGTTGTTTCAGCGTCTCCAGCCGCTCGGAAATCAAACTCTGTGCCTTGCGTGCCGCCTGTTGCACGATGGGATCGGAATCGGCCACCAGATCGCGCAGAACACCGCGAAAACGCGGATCTTTTGTATAGCCCATAGACCAGGCGGCAGTTGCCCGAACGGATGCATTAGGCCGGCGGGCAAACTCAAATAGAAGAGCCGCGCCGGACGCATCACCGGCCTGGTACAGGCCGATGGCTCCGTTGCCCGCGACGCGATTTCTCGGGTCCTGTGCCGCTTCGGCGAAGGCGGTTTTGGCCGCGTTACTGTCCAGCCCCCACAAAGATTCAATGGCGTTCGCCACCACGCGCTGGTCCTGCGAAGGATCGGCCAACTTGGCCCACTGCGGATTCCGGCTTATGCGCCCAATCAGCAGCGCCGCCTTGCTGCGCACTCGCGGGTTACTGCATTTCAGTAACTGGCGCAGCGCTGGCAGGATCGTGCTAGGCTCGGCGCCTCGATCCAGCACCTCCAAAACTTGAGTTGTGTATTTAGCCTGTTTCTCAGAGTCAAGCGGCTTGGCGAGGAGCAGTTGCGCCAATTTTACTTCGATCTGTGGATCCAGAGACTTTGCTTCATGCACCAATAGGATGGACTCGTCAGCGGAGAACAGCGCGGGATCGCACAAGGTCTCCAGTCCGCCGGACTGCACCAACACGACTGCGAGCAGATACTTACCCCCCGGTGACGCCGGCGATTCGCGCAGCACTCCGCAACTGGCCGCCAGGAAGGCGTTGGGGTCCTGATCGCGCAGTTCACGTATCGATCGCGCCACCAGCATCCGGTTGGCATCGAAGTCCTTTGCCAATTCCTTAAGACGAGCTTCCAGCATGATTGGATTACTAAGCGTGACTGATTTACTAAGCATGACTGGTTTACTAAAGGATGCCTGCATGTTCCACACCTGCTTATCGGCCGGGGGCGCGCGGCATTTATAATGGGATTGCAGGCGTTCGACATTTTTGAAGTCCGGAACAATCTGGTCTATTGGTTGTTCGAGTTCTTGTACCGGATTCTTTTGCAACGCCGCGACAGAAGTTCTTTGAAACCTGACGGCTTCCGGAATCGGAACCGTTGGCCGTCTACCAACATGACTCCCTGGGAACCCAAACTATTCGCCTGTCTGCGCCAGTACACGCGGCAGACTTTTTACTCGGATCTGATTGCCGGGTTTACGGTGGGGCTGGTTGCCTTACCGATGGCCATGGCGTTCGGCGTTGCCTCCGGCGTCACTCCGCAGTCCGGTCTTTACACCGCAATCATTGGCGGGTTCCTGGTATCGCTGCTGGGCGGGTCCAAAATTCAAATCGGCGGCCCCACCGGTGCCTTTGTCGTCATCGTCGCTGCCATCCTGGCCAAGCACGGCCTTTCGGGTCTATTCATGGTCACGATGATGGCGGGGGTGATTCTGATTATCTTGGGGTTGACAGGACTGGGAGCGGCCGTGCGCTTCATTCCGCGTCCTATTGTGATCGGATTTACCAATGGCATTGCTTTGTTGATCGCCTCCACCCAGGTGAAAGATTTTCTGGGTTTGCGGATGCCCGGCAACCCGAGCGAGTTTTTCGATCGGCTACGGCAACTGGCCGCGAACCTCGGGAGTACGAATTCAGCAAGTTTGCTTTTGGGAATCGGTTCGCTCGCGCTGATTCTGCTGGTTCCGAAACTTTTCCCGAAGGTGCCTGGATCGATTGTCGCCCTGGCTTTTGGCACCTTGACAGCCGTGGCTTTTCATCTGCCGGTAGAAACGATTGGGACAAAGTTCGGCGGCATCAGCCGCAGCCTGCCTCCGTTTCACGTTCCGGCATTCCGCCCCGATCTGATTGTCCCGTTACTGCCATCGGCGATGACCGTGGCGATTCTTGCTGCGCTAGAGAGTTTGCTTTCGGCAGTGGTGGCCGATTCGATGAGCGGTGACCGCCACAACTCTAATGCCGAACTGGTGGCACAAGGGATTGCCAATCTTGCCACGCCGCTGTTCGGCGGCATTCCGGTGACCGGCGCCATCGCACGTACGGCCACCAATTGGCGCTCTGGAGCCAGGACACCGGTTGCCGGCCTGGTTCATGCCATTACTCTGCTATGTGTGATTCTGGCGCTGGCGCCGCTGGCCAAATTCATCCCTCTGGCGACATTGGCAGCCATCTTGTTTGTGGTGGCCTACAACATGGGAGAGTGGCGCGAGATCGGCTCCATTTTCCGCTTGGGTGCGGCGGACCGCTCCGTTTGGTTCATAACCTTCCTCCTGACGGTAATGGCGGATCTAACCGTCGCGGTGGAGGTGGGAATGGCGCTGGCCTCCTTGCTCTACATTTATCAGGTTGCCCAAACTACAACGGTAGGAGTCTTGACCAGGCAGGATGTGGAGGATGGCCAACCCCACGTACTGCTGGCCCAACAAATGCCTCCCTACGTGACGATCTTGCGGATCCACGGGCCGTTTCTGTTCGGTGCGACGGAAAAACTGAGCGAGGAAACGAAAAACTTGAATAAGTACGCGCCCATCGTTATCCTGCGGCTACGCCATATGACGGCGATTGACGCAACCGGACTTCATGCGCTCAGGAATCTCTCCGATCAATTGAAAAAATCCGGGCGCACCCTTCTTCTCTGTGGCGCTCGGCATCAACCTGCAAAAATGCTGAAGCGGGCGGATTTTCTCGACCACATCGGGCACGAAAACGTACTCCCGCATGCGCAAGCCGCTCTCGCACGAGCCAAAGAAATTCAAAATGGCTTTTCGGGCATAGGATCGGAGATTGCAGCGAGTCTACGGCAATCGCAAGACCGGCGCAATCCCCGCACCTGCTAAGTAACAGCCGACAAAAACGGAGCGCGGGGGCTGTTTTATCCATCGAGGATGCCGCCGCACCCTTTGCCGGCTAGTTAATCCCTGAGGGCTCACTTTTCTTGCAGGGTTTCGAGATAGGACGTGAGCGTATTCACCCGGAAGGAGATGCCTACTGCCGAAGCGTCAATGGAAGCCAGCGCTTCTCCCCACACCGGCATTTCTCGGGTACCGTGGGCCGGATTGGCCTTTCCTCTCCCGTCAATGTACTCGCGTACGTGATCGGCCGGGAATTTGCCTGCGTTCTTCTTGCTCAGTTGGGTGAGATTGGTGGGCGCCTTCTTCAGCGCCCCGGCAACGGGTCCGTTACCCTTGCCGTCCAGGCCATGGCATGACGCGCACCATGTCTTGTACATTTCCGGTCCCGCCAGCGAGTAGGTGTGAGCAATTCCCTGGGCCTGCGCATCCTTGTCGGGAGCTTGACTTTGTCCGCCCGCCCGGCCACCCGATATCAAAGCGCCCACCAATATTCCCAGTGTCGCGATCTGCCTAAACCTCAGCACTCCTGTTAGCATTTGTTGGCCTCCTTTCACGAAGACGCAGGCCAAGAGTGCACGGGGGATGCCACACTAAGACTCCATAGCAGACCCAGCGGCAACCCATTGTTTAAACAATGGTTTATTAATCCTAACGTCACATTTAAGTCGCCAATCGACTGAGTGATGCCGGGCTACTTTGAACGCACTGGGAACGCACCGGGTGCGTGCTTACACACACTTTGTCCTGAATGAAAAGCAAGGCTTCCCCTACTGGGGATCCTTGCGCCGGTCGAGCAAATGTTTGAGGGGCAGAAGTGCGCGGAGGGTAAAGAGATTCAGGAAAGTTAATACGATGGCAACCTCAAATCGACCCATGGCCACAGAGGCGCCGATGATTCCCGCGTTCCAGATGCTGGCGGCCGTGGCAGTCCCGGTGACGCTGGAACCTTCCTTGAGAATCGCACCGCCCCCGATAAATCCGATCCCAGTGATCAAGCCTTGGAGTACGCGGGACTGGTTGGTGGTGTCGGGCTGCATTCCCAGAACCAGGATGTAACCGCAACTGGCCATTCCGACGATGGGAAACGTCCGGATCCCCGCGCTGTGCCCTTCCTGCTCGCGGTTCCACCCGATCAAGGCTGTCAGGACGTAGGCAATTCCCACACGCTGCAGAATGATCCAGACATCGGCGCTAAGCCCGAGCATCGGCATTGGGAAAGGGGAACAGAGTCAGATGAATCGGTCAGATAAACATTTCTTCGTCGGCGTGCAAATGCGCGTCGGACGGATTGGGACGGCCACGGGTGAGAAACTGAACGGCGGTTCGCAAACCAGCCGCCACGCCTTGGATCTGCTGCAAGGGCTTAATGATTCCACCGTGCACGAGGTTGGCAGTTTGGTGGGCCTTGCCCATCACATCATCAATCACCAGATCGGCGTGGTCCATATGAATCCGGGCACGCGAGGAAGCGTCCTCCAGCAGGCTATCGATCCGCTGTACCTGCTTATGTGTTGACGCCAGAATTTCGCTGGTTTTTGAGGTAATGTCAGCGATTTGCGCACGGCTATCCTGAATGGTCTGATGCGAGGTGTCGAGTAACGCATGTGCCTTGGGCAGTAACGCCTCCGCCTTGGGCACAAAGGTCATCACGCTGTCGTGCGTGGCCCGGGCGGCTTTGTAGATTCCATACAAGAAGCCTGCCTGGGCTACCATGGCAACCGCGGCCACAAAGACAAATACCGCCATTACCGTAAGCAATGTGTTTTGATCCATATGCGTTTTGTAGACAACGGGCGCCAGGCCCCGGGGAGTTTGGCGCGGAATTCCCTTAAAGAACCAAACGGTTAATCGGCCAGCGGAGTATTCAGCGAATCCCGATAGGCCTGTTTACCGGCATCCACGGCTGCGGCCAAATTCTCTTTGTGGCGCTGGACGGTGCTCTTACCGCGGTCCAGTTGTTCCGCGGCCACGTCCCGGAGTTCCTGTGCCCGGCGCCGCGCTAAATCCGCGCCCTCGTTTGCCTTGGACGTAAGGAAGTCGCGAGTTTCCACCCCCGACTTCGGAGCAAACAAAACACCGGCCACTACGCCTAATCCAAGTCCGAGAAAGAAATACGAAAGCTTGTTGTCGTCTTCCATGACAGAAGTCTCCTTTGCTCTCCCAGCATATCAGGGTGGCAGTGAAGATAGAAACTTCTTCTCCGGTTCGCCAATTGTGGGGTTCGCCTACGGGAAGCCCAGCCAACGATCGGAAAGTTCCGCTCCCATTACCGAAACGGTGGTGAACACCGAACCGTGGCCGCTAGGGCACATCACTTCCTGGCCAGCGGTCTCCAGTAAAACGTGACCCGGAATGCCAATCCTGATGGGGTGATACATGCGCTGGAGGCAAACCCTGCACCGTCCGGGTTGATCACGCCAAGCCCACAGAAGAAGCAACATGAGCACGGAGTAGAAGACCCAGATCCGCAAAGGACCTTGGCCCAAAGGAACGCCTCCGGTTACACCCAAGCGGGCGACGCCGGCAAATTCAAACAGCAACCCAAACAAGCATGCCAGCAATACGCTGGTCTTTAGAACGAAGAACCCCCAGAAGCGCCGCACCATTTGCCATTGTGCTCCGCGGCGATGGTCACGAAATGCGTGGAAGCCAGCCCACAGCAAGATGGCGAACAAAGCTAGCATGAAATCCGTTCCATAAGACCACAACGGGCGGTAGATCAGGTCCACAATGGGAGAGGCCCGCATGAAAAAATTTCGGCGGCCCATGCCGGCCAGTTTCAGGGCCTGCTGCAAGTCATTGGCGGCATCGGAAGGCGTGACTCCCGGAAGTAACCGGGCGACTGCCCCTCGCGAGGTGATCCACCAACGCCGGGATGGCACCGGCAGTTCCGGCGACGCGATAGTCCAAACCGCAATGGGAGTAGACAGAAACTGAAAATTCCGGGGAAGCACGCCCGCCAGGCGATACAAACGTCCACCGATTTCGAAGCGCTGGCCAACCGCGTTCGGGTCTGCGGCAAGTTCCGTACGCCAGAATTCGCTGCTCACCAGAAATGTCCCGTCGTCTTCGTTTCCGATGACCTCCTGCAAACCGCCACCGATGGCCGGACCAACGCCAAGCACATCAAAAAATCCCGGACCAACTTCGGCTCCGATGACGGCCCTATGCCCGTGCGGGGTGGTGAACACCGTGCTGCTCCAGGTATAGGCGGCCACGCCTTCGAGAGAGTGGCCCCGTGAACGAAACGCATCCACCTCTCGGCCGCGAAAGCCAAGGCGCATGCCAAAATACGGCGGCCCTTGGGCCAGGATAACCAGGCGATCCGGCTGGCGATAGGGTAACGGACGGGCAAGCTGGCGAAGTACCGGCAGCCCGCCACTGAACACAATTATGATCAGCAACAGGACGCCTTCCCCGGCAAGACAAAAGTTGGGGCTGCCAAAAAATTGCGGGGAAAACCGCGCCCTTAATGCGGCTCGCCAGGCGCGCTTCAAATGATCAGCTAAGGCGAACTGGCTATCGGCAACCTCCATGGCCGCTGCCTGTTGGGTCCAATCCCATAACGCGCCGCCATATTGCTGCTCCCACTCCGGGCGCACCGTGGAAGGCACAACTCTACCGGCACAACGCAGCAGAAACGAACTGGCGGCCGGCGGGAGTAGAAGTTTCACATGTTTAAAACATCACATGCTTCAGAACATCAGGAGCAATGTTGATCGAAGGCGCTGGTTAAAATCTTGGCAATGGAAAGCGCATCGCGGGTTTCGATGTCGTGCCTATGCAAATAGAACACTGGCTTGCCATCGCGAAAAATCGCCACCGAAGGCGACGACGGGGGATAGTCCTTCAAAATCGCCCGCAGGTGCGCGGTGGCTTCTTCATCGCCACCGGCGAACACGGTTGCAGCTTTCGTCGGTTTCACCGAATGCTGCAGCGCCATGCCAATGGCGGGACGTGCTTTTCCTGCCGCACAGCCACACACCGAATTCACCACCATCATCACCGTCCCGGAGCCACTAGCGATGAAGCGGTCCACGTCAGCCGCCGTCCGCGCCTCCTCCACTCCAAAACGAGTCAAATCTTCACGCATCGGAATCAAAAATCTTTCAGGGTATGCCACGCTTTGAATTTAACAGAACTGAGCCCAGCGCGGGTCGGTGCCGGTTCGAGATCAATTTTCAGCAATGACCTGATAGAGTAAGTCCTGAAGTTTCCCATGAGCGCTTACGACGAAATCCGCTACAACAACCTGCCCAATCCCATCACCCATCCGGGGCGTTTGCATGTGCTGGCCAAACTTGCCGGATTGCAGCCCAACCCCGTGGAGACTTGCCGCGTGCTGGAGTTAGGAACCAGTGAAGGCGCGAACCTGATTGGTATGGCCATGGGCCTGCCCAATGCCCATTTCACCGGGATCGATCTGGCGGAGAAACCTGTCCAACGCGGCCGCGCTGTGATCGGGCAACTTGGACTGAACAACGTCACGTTAAGCGTGGGGAATCTGCTGAACCTGGACTTTGATCATCCCGGCCGATTCGACTACATCCTCACGCACGGCATCTACGGTTGGACGCCACCGGAAGTAGGGGAGCGAATTCTTGAAATCGTTCGCACTTGCCTAGCGCCTGATGGAGTTGCGTTTATCAGCTACAACACGCAGCCTGCCGGACACATCCGCATGGCGGTTCGCGACATGATGCTGTATCACACGCGGGGCATTGACGATCCCGTGGGCCAACTAAAAAGCGCCCGCGAGTTCCTTGCGTTGCTTGCCACGGGCCGGCCCGAACCGGATGCTTTTGACGCGGCCACGGCCAGCTACGCAGCGAACCTTTTGCAACATAGCGACAGCGCTTTGTTTCATGACAACTTCGCTCCGGTCTACCAACCGGTTTACTTGCACGAATTCGCGGCACGCGCCGCCGCCCACGGCTTGCAATATTGCGGTGATGCCGGCGGTTTTGAGGATCCACGGAACCTGAAAGAAGAGGTGGTGGAGTCCGTGCGAACCATGGGCGGAGGCGACCCCGTCAAAACTCTGCAATACTTCGATTTTTTTCGCATGAAAGCCTTCCGCAATTCCTTGTTGTGCCACCGCGATCGGACGGTGAAGCATGGCTGGCATCACGGCGATCTGGCCGGATGCTTTGCGCACACCACCGCCGTAGAGCTGGAAGATGGCACCTTTGCCAGCGCCGACAACATTCGAATGAATACCAAGCATCCGTTGCCCATCGCTTACATGCGGCGGTTGATTGAGGTTCGCCCGCATTCCATCGCCGTTACGCCCGAGGAAGCGCACCTGATCCTGGAATTGTTTAAAGTGGGAATTATTGAGCTGCGCGGCAGCCCCAGCATCGCCAGCCCGGGTGGAGAAAAGCCCTGCGCCAGCGCCTTGGTGCGTCTGCAAAGCGAAGCGGGGGAAGCCGTCGTCACTACGCTTTGGCATCGTCCGCTGGAGGTATCGGATGAAAAGTCGAAGCAAGCTCTCTCGCTGCTCGACGGCACCCGCGACCGCGACCAATTGGCATCGGAAATGGATTGTTCCCGGGACGTATTGGATCGCGAAGTGGCAACCCTGGGGCGCTTAGGTCTGCTCGCTCGCTAAACTCAAAACGAAACTCGCAAAGCCAATTGCAGCGATCGCGGGTCGTTTACCGCAGTCACCTGACCAAAAGCTGGCGACGATAGAGTACCGTTCAGCGTCAGATTGTTGCGATGATTTAAGACGTTAAATGCCTCCACCAGGCCTTGCACCCGCACACGTTCGGTAATTTGAAACGTCCGGCTAACCCGGGCGCTGACGCTGAATAGATCATTGCCGGTTCCCGCGTTGCGGCCCATCGTCACACCGCCAACCAAGGGCCGCCCCGCGGTGCCTTGAATTGTGGTGACGCCGGAGGTGATGTTCAACGGAAGCGCCGAGTAGTATTGCAGCATACCGCTTAACTGAAAGCCATAGCTCACGCGCTGCCATGCCGTTTGCGCTTTGGCCGCCGGGGAGTGAATGGTCCCATCAAAAACCACGCGGTGCCGTTGGTCGTCGTCGGAGCGGCCGTAGTCCTGCCAAATGTTGAAGTTATTGATGGGACTGCTAAAGAAGAACTCGCCCACGTTGTCGAGCGCTTTTGAGTAGGTGTAGGAGACGCGGTAATTTCCCCAGCGCACCGGTTGCTGAAGGTAAGACACATGCAGCCCGTCATAGTGGGAATCCGCCAACGGAGAGTACTGGCTGTTGTTGGCGAAGTTTGGATTCGGGCGGCACCCGTTATTGGTCCCCGCGGCTGCGCAGGTGGGAACGTTTTGATTCACCGAAGCGATCAGATGCAATCCACGCAGGTGCTGATATCCAACGCTAAAACTGCTGTGCCCGGTCAGTTGTTGTTCAATCTCAAAACTGCCCTGTTCGGAATAGCCGTTCTGCATGTGCGGGTTCATGGTGGTGAAGTTGACCAGCACGCCCGCAGGTAACGCGGTGCTTGCCAACTTATTCGGGAACACTGGCGCACCGGTTTGCGTTGGTGACAGACTCACGCTCAGTTGACTAGCACTGGTGATTGCGGTGGTGTTGCCACTGGAGAGCAACGCATTGGCCAATGCCCGCAGCGGCACTCGATCGTAAAACAATCCGTAGCTGCCGCGAATGACCGTCCGCCGAACGGCGAACGGTGACCACGCAAACCCCGCTCGCGGCGAAATGTTATTGATGTCGGTGGTGATGCTTTGCAGAAATTGCAGGTCGTAGCGCACGCCCAGGTTTAAGGTCAGGCGCCGATTCACTCGCCATTCGTCCTGGGCATAGATACCAATATTGGGGTTGGTCTGGGCAATTACGGTGTTGCCAAACGTTTGTGTGAAGCCCGCGTTGTTGTAAGCTCCCGCCAGGAAATTCGCCAACGACGAGAAGGAATAGCTGCCGCGAACGGAGCGCGGAAACGTGATGGTCACATCGTTATAGAGCAAGTCAGCACCGGCCCGCAGCGCATGCGCTCCCGCTTGGTGCGATATGCTGTCGACGATCTCGTACAGCTGGTTCTGTCTTCCTGTGGGGGACCCTGACAGCGTTCCGAAACTGGCGATGCCAGCAATACTCACGGCTGGACCGTTCGGATCAGAAGGCAGAGCGCTTAAGCTGCTATAAGTGAACTGCACCCGGGTTTCGTTTACAGTACGGGCAGAGAGAGTAAGAACGTTACTGGCGGCAATGTTTTGATCCGTATTGTCCAGGCTCGCCGAAGCAGTGGCGGCACTCAGCGCACCGGCACCGCGTGAGTTCGTGCTGTGCACATCGTACATGTTGTAACGAACGCTGAATTGATCTTTCGGGCTAAACGCGTGATCCGCCTTACTCAGGAAATTCGTGTTGTGGACCGGATTCGGGAAGAGCCCCGTAGCAATCAGCACCCCCGGATAGCCCACTGTAAGCAGCCGGTTATTGATCGCTGCGACGCTGGCCGGCGCGATCGTGATCAGTCCACTTAGATTCAGTGCACGTTGTTCGAAGTTGACGAAGGCGAACGTGCGGTCGCGGCGCAGCGGCCCTCCCAGGCTGGCCCCATACTGAGCCTGCGTAGACGGAAGCTTTGCGTTCGACAACGGATTCGCGGCATTAAAGCGTTGATTGCGAAAGTAGCCATACAGGTCTCCGTGCATGGTATTGGTGCCGCTCTTGGTCACCATATTGACGTAGCCCCCCAGCGCACGGCCCAACTCGGCTTGGCCCCCGGAGGTCACCACCTGAAACTCCTGCACAGTATCCAAACCATAGAAGATGCCGCTTAACCCGGCCGCATCATCGTTCGCCGAGAGTCCGTCCACAATAAAGTTGTTCGAAAAATTGCGCTGGCTGCCAACCGAAATTCCCTGCCCCGGCACAGCTGAAGTCTCGGCGAAAAGCTGGTTGCTGGCGGTGTTGGTAGGCGAAACGCCTGGAATCAGCAGCGCCAGATCCAGAAAGTTGCGGCCACTAAGGGGTAGGTTCGCTACTTCGTTTTGGGTGATCGTACCGGCGATTTGAGTCCGCGCGGTTTCCATAAACTCTGTGCTCACAAAGCTGTGGTCGGACGCCTGGGGCAGCTCAAGTTCAATCGGGAGATCGAACGCAGACCCAACGGTTAGTGTTACCGGACGCTTAGCGTCCTTGAACCCATCCGCTTGCGCAACAATTTCGTAGTCCCCTACCTGCAGGAACGGGAAACGGAACCGCCCTTGCCTATCGCTCCGCGTGGAGTTGCTCAGATTTGTTTCGATTTGACGAGCCATAACTTGCGCGTTAACCACCACCGCACCAGATGGATCCGTCACTTGTCCCGTAACGCTGGCGTAGTTCACACTCTGCTGGGCACAAAGCGGGCCATAACTGAAAATGAGCGCGGCAAGGGCGCTTTGAAAAATCCGCATGACTGACTCCTGCTCGCACAAAGGCGAGACGATTTTCTCTCCAAAAGGTAAAACTAGGTGGAAAAGAAAATCGCAGGAGGTCCGCGCTTCTGGCCGGCCCGGCTATAGGAGATGCGATACAGGGCTTCGGTTTGAGGATGGAAGGAAGGATGGCCAACGAACGCTGCATAAATCGCAAAGGACACCGGAACTGCAAGCACTTTTGCTGAAGCAGGAATCGCCCGGACGCCTGGGAAAGCCGAACAACGATCGGCCGACACCGAGGGCCCGGATGATGTCGACGAATGGGCCAGTGTGCAACGATGCTTCCCGGCTAACCGGCAGCAGGCAGGTAGATTTGACTCCGCCTCACTCGCAAACACAGCCGGGCTGATCGACAAAAAGCCGAAAAGCAGTGCCAGCAAAGCTGCGATGCCGCGTGTCATGAAGTGCGTTGGTTGCCCTAGGTCGACTCTACACCCAAACCAAATTCCACGCAATACGGAATTCTGGTGCCGAGATAATCCATGTAGACTTTCGACGCAGCCGACCAGGACTTTCTTCGCGAAACTTGACTAAAGTGTGCGCTTCTCTCGATCCGCGCGAAAGAACGCGTTCAGCTCTGGATGCGGAACCAGGCCATCGAAGCCCACAAAACTGCCGTCGGTTGCAATTGCTTTCGCGGCATTGATAAAACCGGTCCACGCTGCACGTGCCAGTGACGAACCAACGCTAACCCGCCGCACGCCCATGTCTGCAAGATCCGCCACCCGCATTCCCAGGTTCGCGCTCATCAGAATATTGACGGGCTTGGGCGCTAATTCCTTTACGATAGTCTGCATCTCATCGCGCACCCTTACGCCCGGTGCATAAAGAACATCGGCACCTGCGTCAGCGTAAGCTTGCAATCGCAAAATCGACTCCTTCAAGGGCTCCGCATGTCCCACCAAATAGCACTCCGCTCTCCCGGTCATTAGAACGCCGGTATCGGTTTCGTCGATCGCCGCCCGGGCCGCTTTGATGCGCGCTATCGACATCGGCAGGTTGTAGAGGGGCCGGGCCCGGTCGTCGGTCATGTCTTCAATCGACAAGCCCGCAACCCCAGTGGCCACGCACAAGCGCACGCTCTCCGCCACACCCTCGGGGTCATGCGCATAACCGGACTCGAAATCCGCGTTCACCGGGAGATCGGTTGCCGCCACAATCTCAGCAATGCGCTGCAACATTACATCGCGGCTTACCGCCCAATCCCCGTCCGGTAATCCAAGCGAAAAGGCCAGTCCCGCGCTGGTAGTCGCTAGAGCCTTAAAGCCCAGGCCAGCCAAATACCGCGACGTGCCGATATCCCATGGATTCGGGATAACGAAGCAGCCTGCTTCATGCAGTCTCCGAAAATCTTTTCGCCGTTGTTGAAACACATCACTCATGCGCATGCAGCCAGTCCCACTCTGCCGCCCCGCGTTGCACCAACGCAGGCACGTCCTGCATCAACAAATACCGTTGGCCTGCCAACTCCTTCGCCGCGCCTTCAAACTTCCGCAGGTAGTCTTCTTTACCGCTGTAGCGTTCCTCCATCGATAAACGCGGATCTGCCGATTTCATCCGTTCCGCCTTGGTCCGCGCAAACGGAATGAACGACCCTATTTGCGTTGACAATTGTTCCGGCGCACCCACCTCCGACGAGCGCAAATTCCAACCGGTATAGGTTGCCAGCGGCACCGCCACTTCGGGCATATGAATTCCTGCGATGTCGTTGCCATCAGCGTCCACTTGCGGCACCATCAGCGGATAAGGCTTGCCAATCTCCGGCGGCTCCTGCGTGGGAATGCCTTTGCTGCGAAACTGTGGGCCGAAATTTTCGGGGTATGCCAAGTGCATCAGAGTGGGAAACGCCACGCCCGGAATTTTCGGAAACTTGACGTCGGTTAGCGCCACTAACTGCCCCGTGCCAACATGCGGATACTGCGACGGCGGCGGCTCTTTGCCACTCTTCACCCAGTTGTCCATGGCGTCGAGCATCGCGCGGAACGTCCAGGCATACGGATTCGGATTCGCCAGGTTCTGCGTGCCTCGCTTGGGAGGAGGAAACTGCGCGGGCCGGTGCTGGCCTCCACTGAACATATAGATGCGCGTGTTGTCCGCGATGGGCGCGTCGGCCTTGCCGTCCAGTGTGATGTGAATCAAAGAGGCCGCGCGGCCGTAGTATTCGTACTCCGAATTCATGTAGAAAATCTTAGGCCAAAACTCCTTCGGCAGGGCGTGTGTAAGAAGACCATCTTTCATGCCGGTTTCCGGATCGGTCTCTTCCAAATCGGTGAACGGAAAAATGTCCACCGGCGTCAATGTGTTCTGAAACGGATTGCTGTCGCGAGATGCCTGCGCGAAACGCTGGTTGAATCCGCCGCGCCCACCTCCCGCAACGTCAACCAACAGTCCATCGAAAACCTTGCGGCCCTTTTCGTCGCGATTGAAACCGTAGTACATCATCGTCCGCAGAAAACGCCCGCTCTGCGATACGCCGAAGCCATAAGCATGTTGCATCGGCCGAGCAGCGTCACTCCGCAATGATGCAATCATGTCCCGCACTGCCGCAAATCCCGTTCCCGTTACCGGTGGATTCTCCGCCGTGTACACCAGTTCGTAGATCCTCCCCGGCTCAAACGGAGTCTTCGGGACAATCATGTAGCCATCCTCGATGTGCCAGTCACCACGCGGAAGGGTCGACCGCGGACCCTCCACCCGGTCGCGCACCGTCAGCTTCAACGTTGGGTCGTCCGGATTCAAAACCTTATACGGCTGATGACCCCGATCCGCCACGCTGTAGCGCGTTTCGCGTTGGTCCGGCGTAAATTCCGCGCGCACGATTCCTTTCAGCCCCGGCGCCAATGGCGGATACAAATACACCAGTTGGTCATTCTTAGGCATATCAAACTGCCAGCCCACCCACAGCAGCGTGTAGCCCTGACTCATCAGCAGGCCGTCACCAAACTGATCCGGCGTTCGCGGATCAAGCGACCCTGCGGCGCGGTTAAAATGCCCCAGCATGCTTTTGCTGCCGCGATTGGACACTTCGTACAGCACCGTTCCGTTTCCTTTTCGCGGATCCTTCGGGCGCAGTATATTGACGTCGGCCGAAAACTCCACTTGCCCGTTTTTATTGCGAACAGCTTTATCCAAATCGACAATCGCCTTGTTCGCCGCCAGCTTCGGATCCAGCGTAAAATACGCCTTGCCGATCACCCGCTCATATACACCGGCCGAACTGAACACCTTGCCATCCAGCACATCGCTTTGCTCTTTCACTTCCATGCGCACGAAGCCCGCCTGCGCCAGTCCGGCAGAAAGCAGACCCATCAGAAAAACATGTTTCAGCATAAAAAACCTCTACTCGAATTTCTTCCCGTCAATATACACCGCGTTGATCGCGCGCGTGTTCAGAATGTTGTCCAGCGGATTTTTGTCCAGCACCACCAGATCCGCTTTCTTACCCTTGGCCAGCGTGCCATAATCTTTGTCGATACCCAGTAATTCCGAATTTGTCTTCGAAAAAGCCTGAATCACCTGCATGGGCGTCATACCGTACCTCACCATCAGTTCCATCTCCATATGCTCGAAATATCCTTCAAACCGACTGGGCTCCGGTCCGCTATCTGTCCCCAAACCAATGCGCACCCCCGCCTTCACCATGCGCGAAAAGTTTTTGGTGGCGACATCGAAGTCCATACGGTTCAAATTCAAATCGGCCAGTTTCGATTGCTGATCTTTCAACTCTGTCTTGGCGAACAGAATTCTTTTTGGATCGAACACGCGTGCCAGCAGCGGATCGTCCAACCACGCTGGCGCATCGGCGTAAACAAATGACGACAATTCGCGCACCATCGTTGACGTCACACCCACGCGTTTGTTCTTCATCATCGTGAGAAAAGCCTCGTCCACTTCGCGATCCCGCACCTGATGACAAAGCATGTCGATTCCCTGCTCCATCAACCGCATGGCGTCGTCGTAGTCATGCATGTGCGCGAACGCCTTCATGTGATGCTTGTGAGCCTGATCGATGATGGCCGCGCTGATTTCTGGCGTCAGCGGCACCTGCGTGTGCCGCCGGTGATCGACGACGACTTTTACTCCATCCGCATGTTTCGCGAAAAGCTCGTCCACCTTCATGCGGGCGATTTCGGGCGTCGGCGCGTCCTTCTCAAACTCGAAACGATGCTGCACGGTGTAGACGCGAGCGCCGTTAATTTCGCCCTTGTGTTGGGCATCGCGGATCTGCAACTGCTCGTCGCCATCGCCCCCCATGCCGATGGTGCTGGTGATGCCAAATTCCGCGAAGTGCCGCAACTTAACAGTTGGATTTTCGCTGATGTGCGAGTGCGCATTGATGATGCCGGGGATGATCGTCTTCCCGGTCAAATCGATCACCTGTGCGCCTCCCGGTGCTTTGGTTTTTCCCGCCGGTCCCATCGCCGCGATGCGTCCATTCACGATGATGATGGCCGCATCCTTCATCGCCGGCGCACCCGTTCCGTCAATCAACGCCGCGTGCGTAAACACGGTTGTTTGCGCAGCCGCATTCAACACACACATCGCCACCAATCCAACTGTTTTGCAGAAGCTCATTCGACTAATCATGATACATTGAACGCCAGGGGACGTAGCAAGAATGGACCGTAGACAATTTGGCACCCAAATCATCGGCACACTGGCGGCGACAGGACTCGCCGCCGATACCGCCCGCGCCGAAGAAGTAGAAGAAGTAGCAGAAGTAAAGGACGCGAAACCCGATCCCGACGTCACCCGCAAACTCGCGCGCTATATCGTCAACGCCAAATACGAAGACCTCCCCGCACCGGTTCGCAAAGAAGGGCAACGCACGCTTCTGAACTGGGCTGGCTGCGCCATCGGCGGTTCACGGCACGAAACGCTCGACATCGCTATTTCTGCGCTCTCGCCTTTCGCTGGTGCCGGCCAAGCTACCGTGCTGGGGCGCCAAGAAAAGCTGGACGTCCTGCACGCATCGCTGATGAACGGCATCAGTTCGCACATTTTTGACTACGACGACACCCACCTGCGCACCATCATTCACCCCGCCGGACCGGTGGCCTCGGCAATTCTGGCGCTGGCGGAATATCACCCGGTTTCGGGTCGCGAGTTTTTGAACGCACTGGTATTGGGTGTGGAAACTGAATGCCGTATCGGCAATTCGGTCTGGCCCAATCACTACGATGTCGGCTGGCACATCACGGGCACAGCCGGAGTGTTCGGGGCCGCGGCGGCAGTTGGAAAATTGTTGAGCTTGAATGAACAGCAAATGTTGTGGGCCCTGGGTTTGGCTGCCGTCCAACCGGTTGGCTTGCGCGAAATGTTCGGCAGTATGACCAAGAGTTTCCACCCCGGCCGCGCCGCGCAAAACGGCTTCACCGCTGCGCTGCTGGCATCGAAAAACTACACTTGCTCCGATCACGGTATCGAAGCGCAGCGCGGCTGGGCCAACGTGGTCAGCACTAAACACAATTACGCCGAGATCACCGAAAAGCTGGGCCAAAGCTACGAAATTGCGCTGAATACCTATAAACCATTTGCCTGCGGAATTGTCATTCACCCCACGCTCGACGCCTGTATTCAGTTGCGCACCCAATACCAACTGAAAGCCGGACAGATCGAAAAGATCCAGCTGCGCGTTCACCCGTTGGTGTTGGAACTGACTGGCAAGAAAACTCCACAAACCGGCTTGGAAGGCAAGTTCAGCGTCTATTATGCTGCGGCTGTCGCCATCATCGAAGGTGCGGCAGGGGAGCGCCAATTCAGCGACAAACTCGTGAAAAATCCACGCGTTACCGCCCTCCGTGATCGCGTGACCACAATTATCGACCCATCCATTGCAGCTGAGCAGGTGCGAGTGGTCATCACAAAGATAGACGGCACGAAATTTGAGAAATACATCGACAACGCCATCGGCAGCGTGAAGAACCCGATGAGCGACGCCGCGCTGGAAACCAAATTTGCCGATCTTGCCGACGGCGTTCTACCCAAATCGCAGGCCCGCAAAGTGATGGATTTGTGTTGGAATGTTGAGAAGCTCCCGAGCGCAGGTGAAATTGCGAAAGCGGCTTCAGCTTAAGTCTTATGCAATCACTGGTAACCGTAGTCGCCGAAATGAAAGCCAAGCCTGGCAAAGAAGAAGCCTTGCGCGAAGCAATCCTCAAACTGATCGACCCAACGCGCAAAGAGGACGGCTGCGTGCAGTATGATCTCCACGTTTCCAATGAAGATCCTGGCCACTTCGTGTTTTATGAGAACTGGACCAGCGCGCAACATCTGGCCAAGCACGCGGCTTCAGATCACTTGAAAGCCTTCGCTGAAGTGCGCGCGGATTTGCTGGAGGCTCCCCCGCGCGTGGAAACGTTCAGCAGAATCGCTTAGCGTTCCACAACAACTTTTACCTGAGCGTTGGTCCAGCAGCATTGGAACCCACTGCCGCCTTCGCCCGAGTAATCATTCGCGACAACCTGCAAAACGTATTCGCCCGGTTCGGGGAAAGTCACCGAAGTTTTGGCCACCCCAAGGTAGTTCGCGCGAGACTCCGCCCGCTGCACGGCCGGCCGCTCCTCGCTGAACACGACCGGCCCCGGACCGCGATAGACCATCCAGCGTATGGTGACCGGTGGTGTGCCCGGGCGAGGTTTAGCGCTGGAATTCGAAACCGCCTTCTCATCGTCGGCGGCCCACACGGTGAGCGGCAACGCCGTGCCAACTTTAGTCTTGAATTCCGTCAGTGCGCCTTGAAACTGAGGCCCTTGCGTCGCCGACCCGCCTTCGGAAAAGCTCAAACTTGGCGGCGTATTCCCCACCGAAAACTCTTTCATCGGCGAAATTTCGTATTCGGCTTTCAGATGAGCCGGAATCGTCGTGGTTTTGCCGTTGGCTGTTAGTGTCCAGGTGATTCGCCCGTCGCCAAAATCTGCCGGCACTCTTACCGTGAACACGCCCCAACCTCTACCTGGAACAAAGTGCGTCGGCTGGCCACGATCCGGGCCTCCTGGCTCAATCCGATTGTCGGGACCAACCGGGATGTCCAGCTCTTGCTTTAGATTTCGGTTGTAATAACCCAACAGCAGACTATAACTTCCGTCAGGGTTCTTGAACCAGCCCTCGAAGGCACCCGTGACGCTGGTTCCCACTTCACGCTGACGCTCGATCCCTAACTGTCCCCAACTCGCGCTGGTACAGGCGAGCAACGCAATCGCAAAAAAGCTTCTCACGCAGAACATCCTAACGTGGGGCAACCGTTTTGGCTGTCACCGTTTTCACTGATTTCGACGCAGCTTTGCGCTCCGCCATCATTTGCGCGTACTCCGCGTCGCTTAGATAAGTCACATTCATCCAAGCGTGACCCATTTCATCCACGGTGCGATCGCCGAAGCCTACCCATTGATCCGGATCCGGGTTGTTGGGATTGGCTTTGGTGTTGTCGTACCACGCCGTCACGTGAATCATCGTGCCCTTGGGCAGAATCGGCGCTGCTTCGTCGGCATACATGTAGTTGGTCATCCAATTAAAGTTGAAATTGCCCACGTAGCTGATCATCTGCGAGCTACCATCCGGCAGAACCGCCTCCACCGACATCGCTTTCCCGCGCAAGTGCATGTGCGGCTGGAAGTTTTCGAGCAGGGCCGCTTGCTTCAATACGGTGTAGTTATCGGATTGGGCAATGGAGTTCGGCGGAATGTCCACGTTCCGTTC